>JBAZIR010000102.1:0-15946 GCA_041651735.1 Verrucomicrobiia bacterium
CGGCGCCGAGGTCACGTGGGATCAAATCCTGAACTCGGAGTTCAAGTATGGGCCGGATCTGCTCTACACCGACGCCTCCAAGATGACTTGGGGCGCGTTCCGGACGTTGAAGCCGCCGATGCCCAGTAAATACAACATCTTCAAGAAGCCCGCGGAAGTTCCGGTTGCCTAAACCGGTTTCCCGCCAAGATGTCGTGAAAGAAGCAGGGGTGGTCCGCAAGGACCGCCCCTCTTCGTTTTAGAAACCTGGATATTCCGTTTCCCTGAATCGGCGGCGCAGCTACTCCTTGGCCACGAAGTCCACCACGAACACGTCAGCGATCACCGGACCGAGGCTCTTGCCGAATGCCTTGTGGGCCGGATGCGGCAGGTAGGCGTCGCGGTCGGCGGCGCTGTTGAAAGTGAGCACGAAACAATGGGTGAAGCCTTTGGAATGTTTCTCCGGGCTGCAGTTGGTGCCCCATTCCAGCGAGACGATCTGCGGGATTTTCGTCTTCAGCGCGCAGAAGGCTTTCTCGACTTCCTTGATCTGCTCGGGTGTGGCGCTCTCCTTGAACTTGAACGAGACGACGTGGCGGATTTTGCCTTGGGAAGCACAGGCGTCGGCTGCAAAAGCCGCGGGGGAGAGGACGACGAGCGAGGCGATGGCGGCGATCAACATCAATTTCATAGTCAGTTCCTTGGGTTGAATTCTCGCGCGAGCATAACAACCTTCGCGATTCTGGCAACAGACAAGTGATTACAGGTGGCACCCAGTCCAAAACTGCTGACGAAGATGGCTTGTCATGCCCGCGGATTGTTGGTGAGAATGACGCCAACCCAATTCACCGACCAACCACCATGCAACTCCGACTCCTTCTCGTCACGACGCTGGCCTTGGTGGCCAGCCAGCTCATTGCCGCCGAACTGCCCGGCAAGAAATCCCAGTGGAACGGTTTCGACCGCTACGACTTCGTCGTGGACGGCCGCACAGGTTTCATCGTCGCGCCGAAGAGCGCCGCGCCGGGCAAGCCGTGGGCGTGGCGCACGGAGTTCTTCGGCCACGAACCGCAGGGCGACATCGCGCTGCTCGGCAAGGGGTTTCACGTCGCCTACTACAAGGTCAGCGACATGTATGGCGCGCCGCAGGCCATCGAGTGGATGCGGAAGTTCCAGGACTACGTCGAGCAGCAGTTCGGTCTGGCCAAACGCGCCGTGCTGGAGGGTTTCAGCCGCGGCGGCCTCTATGCGTTCAACTACGCGGCCACGCATCCCGACAAGGTCGCCGCGCTCTATCTCGACGCGCCGGTGCTCGACATTCGCAGTTGGCCCGGCGGCAAAGGCAAAGGCGCCGGTTCGAAAACCTGCTGGGAGCAGTGCTTGAAAATCTTCAACCTTACCGAGGAGACGGCGAAGAATTTCAAAGGCAGCCCGCTTGACCGCATCGAGCCGGTGGCGAAGGCGAAGATCCCGATCCTCTCCGTTTGTGGTGAGACAGACAAGGTCGTGCCGTTCGACGAGAACACGGCGATCCTCGCGAAGCGTTACCGCGAACTCGGTGGCGAGATCGAGGTTATCTGCAAGCCCAACTGCGACCATCATCCGCACAGCCTCAAGGACCCGACGCAAATCGTGAACTTCATCCTGCGCCACACGCCTGGCATGGCGAAGGCGTTGTTGCCGGAGCCGGCGACGCCTTACGGCTACGACTACTTCGCATTGCGCGGCGGGCTGGCCAACTGCCGCGTCAAGTTCGAGCGTGAAAAGACCGGCCGCGTCGCGTTCATGGGCGGCTCGATCACCGAGGGCCACGGCTGGCGCGAATTGGTCTGCGAGGAATTGCAGCGGCGGTTTCCCGGCACGAAATTCGATTTCATCGGCGCAGGTATTTCCTCCACCGGCTCGACACCGGGCGCGTTCCGGTTGCTGCGCGACGTGTTTGGGCGCGGGCCGGTGGACCTGCTGTTCGAGGAAGCCGCCGTCAACGATGAGACCAACGAATTCACCGATCAGCAACAGGTGCGCGGCATGGAGGGCATTGTTCGTCACGCGCGGCTCGTGAACCCCGCGCTCGACATCGTCCAGTTGCACTTCGTGGACCCGGACAAAATGAAGGTGATCAACGCGGGCAAGACGCCGGCGGTCATCGTCAACCACGAGAAGGTGGCCAAACACTATAACGTCCCCTCGATGGACCTCGCGCGCGAAGTCACCGAGCGCATCCACGCGAAGGAGTTCACATGGGAGAAGGATTTCAAGGGCCTGCATCCGTCGCCGTTCGGCCACCAACTCTACGCCAGAAGCATCGCGCGCCTTTTTGATGCCGCATGGCAGGAGCCGCTGAACGCCGACGCGATAATCCATCCACACCCGCTGCCGCCGCAGCCGCTCGATGCGAAGAGTTATTTTCGCGGCCGATTGGTGAACATCAAGGATGCGCACATTGCCGCCGGCTGGAAGATTGATCCGTCGTGGAAACCGGCCGGCAAAGTCGGCACGCGAAAAGGGTTCGTCAACGTCCCGATGCTGGTCGCCGAAGAGCCGGGTGCTGCGCTGACGCTGAAGTTCACGGGCACCGCCGTTGGCGTCTTCGTCGCCGCCGGCCCCGACGCAGGCGTGCTGGAGTTCAGTGTGGACGGTGGGGCGCGGCAGACGGTGGACCTATTCACGCATTGGAGCAGCAGCTTGCACCTTCCGTGGGCCTACGTGCTGGAAGCCGACCTCGCCGACGGCGAGCACGAGCTGACACTGCGCATCAGCGACAAGAAGAACGACAAGAGCAAAGGCCACGCCGCGCGGATCGTGAACTTCCTGGCGAACTGAACGCAAGGTCTGGCTTCGAGACCCCGGGGCCGATGGTGGAAATCCGCCGGCATTAACCCGGCCAGACCGTGACAGTCAGGTTGGCAGCACTGGCCTAAAACGCCTGTCGTCGCCTTGCAAACTCCGCTCGATCCTGCGCGCTGAGATTGTGATTCTCCGCGGCATTGCGATACACCTCCATCGCCTCGTTACGTTTCCCTTGCTGCTCGTATATCTCACCAAGCAGCGCGTAGGCGGCTGGATAAGCGGGACGGTCGCCGATCAACCGGCGCAGCGTCAAAATCGCGTCGTTGGTCCGGCCCTGCTGACGCTGGTAAAACGCAAGGGTATAGGCGTATTTCGGCTCCTGCGGCGCGGCCTCGGCGGCGCGGTGACAGAACGCAACCGCTTCGTCGAGGCGGCCGGCTTGGGCGGAGATAACGCTGAGGTTGTAGGCGGCGACGGCGGAACGCGGATCGCTCTTGAGCGCCGTGCGGAACGCGGCCTCGGCGTCGCGCGTGCGGCCCAACTCGCCCATCAGCAGGCCAAGGTTGAGATTGGCGACGGCGTTGGTGGCGTCGAGCTGGATGGCGCGGCGCAGGCACTGCTCGGCCTTGTCGTTCTGGCCAAGCGCGTTGTGGGCGAGCGCGGCATTCACCAGCACGGCGAAGTTCTCGGGTTGGAGTTTGGCGGCGATGCCGAACGAGGCGACCGCCTGCTCATGCTCGCGCCGGGCCATGTAGAAATTGGCGAGGTTGTAATGCGCCGTGGCGTCGTCGGGTCGCGACCGGTGAGATGCTTCAAATTCTGTGATCGCCTTCTTCACGCTTTCACGATCAGCGGGTTCGAGGTAATCCAACGAGTAACCGGCGAGCGCGGCGGCCGCCCGGACGCGGACGAGACGATGATCGTCGCGCGTGGCGGCGGCGAGCGCGGCCAGAGCTTCGGATGCGCGATTGTCCGTGAGAGCCTCGACGGCGCGGGCGCGCACCAGCGGCGAGGGGTCATGAGTCGCCTTCAGGATCATCGGCCATTTCCGCTCGTCCGGGCAGTTCTCCAGCAGGCGAATCAGCGCCGCGGCATGAATTTCACTGCGGTCCGGCGCGGTGATGCTGGCAAGCATCTCCGGCAGCTTCGACCAGTCGCGTTTGCGCGCGGCGTCCATCACGCCGGCCAGCCGCAGCACCGGCGCTTGATAGTCGCGCGGATACCATTTGCGGACCCACCCGTCAGCCCATGTGGCGTCCTTGTCGGCGTGGCAAAGGTTGCACGCATTGGGCGACTTGAACGCCAGCGTCGCGGCAGGCGTCGGCGGACGCATCGAGTGGTCGCTGCGTAACATTCGCGCGAATTCGGTCGTGGGCATATGGCAGGTGACGCACTGGCTGCCCTTGCTGCCGGCGGCGTGATGCGAGTGCGCGGCGGGATTGGCCACGTGCGTCTTGTGGCAGGGCAGGCAGGCATTGTTGGCGTTGGCGCCGGTGAAGCGGTAGCGGCCGCTGGAAGTGTGGCAGTGTGTGCAGTCGAACTTCGCATCCTTGATGCACGGGCTGGTCCGCCAGAGTGTGAAAGTGTAGTTCTCGCCAAGGTCGCGCGCGTCGGGATAAAAATCGCGGTCCTCCAGTGTGCCGAGGTCGAAATGGTCGAAGTAGCGGTCGCCAGGCTGAAAGCTGGTGGTCAACGGCGACATCTTCGCGTGGCACGGCGCGCAGGTGTCATTGCGTTGCTGCGGTGTCATCGTCGTGAACCGGATGAGCTTCAAGTCATGCGGCGGTTTCCCGCCGCCGATTTGTTTGAAGAGTCGGATGTGTTCGCCGCAGGGGCCGTGGCAGGTTTCGCAGTTGATGCCCGGCTCGAACCACGTGGTGTGGTAGGTGTCGGTCTTGAGGTTGTAGTTGTTCTCAAGCTGGCTGACGTGGCAGTTGTAGCAGGCGGTGTTGAACGTCAGCGGCCACTCGCGCCAGTCGAGCGCCTCGTTGGACACGTCCTGGAAATGGCGCATCGCGCTGGCGGTGGTGTCATACCATTCCTTGCGGCGCACGTCGTAGGCGACAGGCAGCACCTGCAACCGCCCCCGGTCGAGCGGCGTCAGGAAGTAATAGACATTCTTGCCGCCCATCACCTCCATCATCGGGTATTTCCGCTCGCCCCTCGGCCCGCGCTCGACGACGAACCATTTCCCGCCGGTGTTCTCGGCGCGATAGCGGATGCCGCGAATGACGATGTCGTCGCGTTGCGGCTGGACCTCCTTCTCCCCGAACTGCGGCGTGAACGGCTGCATCGCCAGCCCATGGTGCGACTTGGACCAGAGCTGGTAGAAATGCTCGTGACACTCGCGGCAACGGGACGAGCCGGTAAAAGCGGTGGTGGGCGCAGCGGAAGGCGCGACGCCGGGCGTGGCCTGCTGCGCCATCTTCACGGCCGCTGCGAGCGCACTGACGACGAGGACTGCCGCCGTGATCCAGAAGACTCTTTTGTTCATGCCGCTCTTGTCACATCCCGACAGGCTTCGCTGTCGTGGCGTTGAAGTTATCGGCAAACACCGTGGCTGGTAAGGAAAAAGTTCAGCCGGCGCCGCGAAAAAGACGAAGTGGCAACTTTCCAATTGGCGCAGGGTTTCGTATGGTATCAGCACTTTGGCACGAACAACATGAGCGACGCCCCTCCATCCCATGCGATCGAACGCGGGGCCGGCAAGGCCCAGCCGCCGCGCATTGCCGTCATCACATGCGCCGTGCTGGAGATCGAGTTCAACCATTTCGCGCAGGGGCTGGACCACGTCATCCGCGTCGAGGTGTTGGAGCAGGGCCTCCATCAGTATCCGGACCGGCTGCGGCGCGAGTTGCAGGCGGCGATTGACCGCGTCGAGGCGGATACGGATGCCGAGGCGATCGTGCTCGGCTACGGCGTGTGCAGCCGCGGCTCGGAAGGTGTGCGCACGCGCCGCTGCAAACTCGTCATGGCTCGCGCGCATGATTGCATTACGCATCTGCTCGGTTGCAAGGAACGCTACGCGCGCTATGTCGCGGAGCATCCCGGAACCTATTGGTATAGTCCCGGCTGGAACCGCTGCCACACGCCGCCGGGCAAGGAACGTTACGACAAGCTGTTCGAGGAGTACTGCAGCAAATACGGCGAGGACAATGCGAAGTTCCTCATGGAGACCGAGCAACACTGGTTCAAGAGTTACGACCGCGCGACCTACGTGGACGTGGGTGTCGGCGCGACGCCGGAGGACGTGACCTATACGCAACAGTGCGCGGCATGGCTCGGCTGGAAGTTCGACCGCCAGGATGGCGACCCCGGCCTGCTGCGCGCCATGCTTGTCGGCGATTGGGACAACGAGCGGTTTGTCGTGCTCGAGCCGGGCCAGACGTTTCGCATGACCGCCGACGCCCGCGTGATTGAACCGGCCGATGGCACTGCGACACCGTGACCACACGACGATTCCATCTCGAAGTCGAAACCGCGAAGGGCTTGCACGCCATCGTTGTGGCGCAGCAGCAACACGGCAAACGGTTGACGGAACTGTTGCGCGGCGAACACCTGCCGCTGAATATCCGCTGCGGACAGCGCGGCCTTTGCGACGGCTGCGTTGTGGAATTGCTCGCCGGCTCGCTCGTCCACGTCGCCAGCGGCAAGGTTGTCACCGCCGGCGACGCGCCGCTATCCGTGCGCGGATGTGAGCACCGGCTTGGCGACGGCGGCAGCGTGCGCATTCGTATCCCGCCACGTTCGCTGCTGGCCTACGAACCCCAGGTGGTCAGCGAATTCCGCATCAACGTCCCTCGCGCGCACGATCCACTATGGCAGCAGGTGGAGATTGCCGATGGCATCGCGAACGCCGGGGATATTTGCCGCGCCGTCGCCGCCCAACAGAAACGCCGCCGGCCGGTCCGTCTCGATCCGCGGCTGGCTGACGCTGCGCGCTGGCCCGGCCAACATCGGTTGCGCGTTACCACGGAGTATCACGACGATCACTGGCTCATCACCGGCGTGAGCGACAAACCGCAGCCCGCGCCGCTGGGTGTGGCAATCGACGTCGGCACCACGACGGTGGCGCTGTTGCTGGTGGACCTCCTCAATGGTGGCATTCTCGCGCACGGCGCGGACTTCAATGCGCAGATTCACTATGGCGAGGACGTGGTCACGCGCATGAACCTCTGCGCCCACGACCCGGCGATGGTGGGCCAGCTTCAGGACGCGGTGGTGCAGCGGACGATTCTGCCGCTGCTGACGAACGCCCTCGTCACGGCCAAGGCCGCCGCCGGACAACTACGCTGTCTCTCCATTGCCGGCAACACCACGATGCTGCACCTGCTTGCTGGGATTGATCCGTCGCCGATGGGCACGGTGCCATTCCGGCCGGTATTTCTCGAACACCGTATGATGCCGGCAGAATCCGTCCGGCTCGCGTTGCGCGACGGGATCGGCGCGGGACCGACACTGCACTTGCTGCCAAGCGCGGCTGCCTACATTGGGGCGGACCTGACTGCGGGGATTTTTGCGAGCGGGCTGGTTTACGACGACGGGCCGAGCTTGCTCGTGGACGCTGGCACCAACGGCGAGATCATTCTCAAACACGGCGACCGCCTGCTCGGTTGCGCGACGGCGGCAGGGCCGGCGTTTGAAGGTTCCGGTCTTGCCAACGGCATTCGCGCTGGCGACGGCGCCATCGGCCACATTGGCTTCGACGCGGAGCCGCTGGCGACGCGCACCGAGGTCATCGGCAACGCGGCGCCCATTGGCATCTGCGGCTCGGCCTACGTGGATTTTCTCGCTGAGGCGCGGCGCATTGGATTGATCAACCGCACCGGGCGCTTTGACCGCGACGCCGTCTCAAAATCAGGCGAACTGTTCTTGCGTAACCCATATGGCCTGGCGCTGCGCGTCACCCGCGGGCAGGGCAACCACGACATCATTATTTCGGAACTGGACATCGCGCGGCTGTTGCAGGCGAAAGCCGCCATTGCAGCCGGGCTGCTGACGTTGCTGCATCGCACCGGGTTGCAGCCATGTGACATCAAGCGCCTTTACCTCGCTGGCGGTTTCGGGATGCACATCAACGTCCCCAACGCCATCGCTTGCGGCCTGCTGCCGGGCTTTGCGCCGGAGCAGGTGCAGGTCGTCGGCAACACCTCGCTGGCGGGCGCATATCTGGCGTTGCTCGACAGTGGCGTGCTCGACGGACTGACGCACATTGGCAAACAGCTCGAAGTGGTGGAACTGAACCTCGACGCCGGTTTTGAGGATCGTTTCATCGAGCAGTTGGCGCTGTCGGAGTGAGCAGCGCAGTGGCACCGCAACATGCGCGTTGCAGGTTCCACTTGACCCGCGGCGAAAAAGAAATCACGTTGCGCTGGCTTTGCGCTGAGGCGCATCGTTCATAGTCATTTATGGTCAATGTAACCAAACTGTTTTGCGGCGAGGACCAGCCGGCGGATCATCTCCGCTATGGCCATGGTCACGGCGCGCCGCGCGCGGCTGCGGAACGGCGGCCCATCGTCGTGTGGAACATCACCCGCACATGCAATCTCCGGTGCGTTCACTGCTACTCCGACAGCTACGCGCAGAAGTATCCGGGTGAGCTTACCCACGAGCAGGCGCGGAAGGTCATTGATGATGTCGCCGGCTTTGGCGTGCCCGCGCTGCTTTTTTCCGGTGGCGAACCGCTGACGCGGCCGGACTTGCTGGACTTGATGCGATACGCGCGCTCGAAGGAGCTGCGGTTGACGCTATCCACCAACGGCACGCTGATTGACGAACTGACGGCCAGGACGCTGCACGACATTGGCCTCAGTTATGTCGGCATTTCGCTCGACGGCATCGGCGAGACCAACGACACGTTTCGCGGTGTGAAGGGCGCTTTCGACGCGGCCGTGCGCGGGATGCGCCATTGCCGCGCCGTCGGCCAGAAGGTCGGGTTGCGCCTGACGCTGACGAAACGCAACTGCATTGACCTGCACAAGATTTTCGACTTCATCGAGGCCGAAGACATTCAACGAGCGTGCTTTTATCATCTGGTTTATTCCGGCCGCGGCAGCACGGCGGATGAATTACTGCCGGCCGACGTGCGGCGGGCTGTGGATATCATTCTGGAGCGCACGGAGGATTTTCATCGGCGCGGCCTTGGCAAGGAAATCCTCACAGTGGATCACCATGCCGACAACGCCTACACCTACCTGAAGTTGCGCGAGCGCAATCCGGACCGTGCCAGGCAGGTTCTTCAGTGGATGAAATGGAACGGCGGTGGCGCGAACTCGTCTGGCATCGGCATCTCCAACATTGACACGCAGGGCAACGTCCATCCCGACCAGTTCTGGCAGACCGCGACGCTCGGCAACGTCAAGGAGCGGCCATTCAGCCAGATCTGGAGCGACAACTCCATCCCATTGCTGGCGCAACTGCGCAATCGCCTGCCGTTGCTGAAAGGCCGCTGCGGCGCGTGCCGCTTCAAGGATATTTGCGGCGGCAGCTTCCGGGTCCGCGCGCTGCAGGTCCACGGCGATCCGTGGGCGTCCGACCCGGCGTGTTATCTCACCGACGAGGAAATCGGCCTGCCAGCGAAGTAGCATGGCAGGGGGAACCTGCGCGCTCAATAGAAGTGGTTCCTGCCTGTCTTCTTCCGTTCACTACGATAATCTCTGAATTTGTAAGATGCTGTATTGAAACAAGTAAGACGCTATTTTCAGAAACTGTTTGACATGCCAAACATTTGTATTGTATTCAAATCATCGTGCAAACGTGGAAGGAATTCGGTGCTAATGAGCTGACGCACAGTGCTGCGCATCATCTGTTGGCCATCCATGAGATGGGCAAGGATTATGGCGGGTGGGCGCGCGTTTCCGACATCGCCCGACGCTTGGGAATCACCCGTGGGAGCGTCTCGCTATCGTTGCGGACGCTCAAAGACCGCAATCTGGTGGTCACCGATGAGCATCGGATGGTGAAACTGTCGCAGGATGGTCAGCAAATCGCCGATGCCGTGCTGGCCAAACGAGTGGCCATGAGAGCGTTTCTGTGTGAAGTGCTGGGGCTTTCGCCCGAACAGGCGGATGTGGACAGCTGCAAGATCGAGCATCTGGTGAGCCCGCAGGCGACGGAGCGACTTGTATGTTTCATGAAGTTCCTGATTTCCGAGAACCCGGCGGCGCGCGGTGTACTGGAACAGTTCCGGCAGTTTGAGTCCGACTGCCCCAGTTCAGGTTCTTGCGCGCTTTGCCAGAAACGCTGTTTGCTGGCACGGCTGGCGGCAACGAAAGGGGGCACACCCAACGGCTGACGGAACGATTATCCCTTGAGAAAAAATGAGGGCTGCGAGCTGAATTGGCACTCCGCGTCGCAACCCTCAGCGAGAGACGAACAGTGTTCACTCTCTTGATTAAAAATAGTGGGCTGTGGAGGTGTTGACAACGACGAAGTTGCCTTGCCGCCCGGCCCTGAACGCGAGACCTGTGCCAGTCTCATTGTGCGGGAGACTGACAGTGAGTTGGAAGATGCGATTCTGCATTGTGACTGTAACGAACGCGATGATTGGTATTACGAATGACGCCCGCGCGGGCCGGCCACTGACCGTGGACGACGCCGAGCCTGTCGGCGTACAGCAACTGGAATGGGAGGCGGGCTTCGGCTATGTCGGCGATCACTGGCTCCAACACATGGATTTTCCTTTTGGGCTAACGTATGGCTTGTGGCCGCGAGTAGAGGCAGGCTTCGGCTTCGGTGGACAGATGGAAGAACGCGAGGAAACCCTTGGCGAGGAAAAAGTCATCTCCGATATCGGCGACCTCACGCTGGGCACAAAAGTCAAAGTGCTTACGGCGGATTGCTGGTGGGCGGATCAATCACTGGCCTTCGCAGTGAAGTTTCCGACCGCGAGCTACAACGAAGGCTTCGGCAGCGGCAGGATGGACTACGACTTGACATGGATCCTTTCCAAACCGATTACGGACAAATGGAGCGTCCATTTCAATGCGGGCCACACATGGACTGGCGACCACCAGGATGAGATGCATGACGATGTGCTTCATTACGGACTGGCGCTGGACTACCAGATTACAGAACGGGTTCAGCTTGTCGCCGAAATTTTTGCCGACACGCCGATCACGGCGGAACAGGACACAAGCGTCCGCTTCAACGGGGGCGTGCGATGGAGCATCATGAACAACCTTGTGCTCGACGCCGCGCTCGGCACCGGTGTCCGCTGCGATCCTGCTGAGATCACGGCGACCATAGGGCTGACATGGACGTTTGACTTCGGAAGGAAATGACCGTAGGGCGAATGCGCGATGACAACACTGGGCTGTAACAACGACAAAGACAACGCACTCGTGGCGGGCGAGCGCACGCTCATCCTTGTCGGCAACCCGAATGTCGGCAAGAGCGTCCTCTTCAGCAAGCTGACCGGCAAGTTCGTCATCATCTCGAACTACCCCGGCACGACCGTCGAGATCACCACCGGTCACTCGACGTTCGGCAGCAAGACCGTTGCCGTCATTGACTCGCCTGGTGTGAACGAACTGGTGGCACGCACCGAGGATGCGCGCGTTACCTGCGACGTGCTGCGCGATCACCCGGAGGCAACGCTGGTGCAGGTGGCCGACGCCAAGAACCTTCGCCGCGCATTGCTGCTGACGATGCAACTCGCGGAATTGAAACGGCCGATGGTCCTCGTGCTGAACATGATGGACGAATTGGACAAGGTCGGCGGCCATATTGACGTGCGCAAGCTCAGCGAACTGCTCGGCATCCCCGTCGTGCCGACCATTGCCACCGCGCGCACGGGCATTCACCTGCTCGAAAAGTCGCTCAATGATGCCGCGGCGCCCACAAAACTTATTGCCGGGTTGAAGGCGCAGCAATCGTTGCCGGCAGCGGCCGCAAATCTGCCGTGCCAGGAAGAAGACTACCAGCTGAACGTCGAGCGGCTCGCGCGCATCAACGAAATCATTGCGCAAGTTTACACCCGCGTGCGGCCGCGAAAACCAACGTTCGCACAGCGGCTCGGCTGGTGGGCGACTCAACCGTTGCGTGGCACACTGCTGTTGGCGCTGGTGCTTTACTTCACGTTCTGGTTCGTCGGATTGCTTGGCGCGGGCACGTTCGTGGAGTTTTTCGAAAACGCGATCTTCGGCCGCCATATCAACCCCGTGGCGATCCACTTGGTGGACGCGGTGCTGCCGTTTCCGCACCAACACAAGCATGAAGCCTCCGAATACAAACTGACGATTCCGCTGTTGCCGCATCGAAGCATCGAGTTGTACTCCAGCACGGAGCAGGTCCTGTCGCCGGCTTACACCGTCGAGCCGGGCGCGGCGCGCGGTGCATGGAACGGGGTCATCCGGTTCATCCACGATTTTCTTGTCGGCGAATACGGCTTGATCACGATGGCGCTGAGTTACGGTTTCGCCATCGTGCTGCCGATCGTGACGACGTTCTTCTTGCTGTTCAGCGCGCTGGAGGATTCCGGCTATCTCTCACGGCTGGCAGTGATGGTGAACCGCATTTTCCGGGCGATGGGTCTCAACGGCAAAGCGGTGCTGCCAATGGTGCTGGGCCTCGGCTGCGACACGATGGCGACGATGACCACGCGCATCCTGGAGACGCGCAAGGAGCGTGTCATCACCACGCTGTTGCTGGCGTTGGCGGTGCCGTGCTCGGCGCAACTCGGCGTGTTGATGGCGATGACGGCGCGCGTGTCGTGGGGCGCGGCGGCGTTCTGGGTGGTGCTGATGGTTGCCATTGCGTTCGTCGTCGGCTGGCTGGCGGCGAAGCTGCACGGCGGCGCGTCGAGCGATTTCATTTTGGAATTGCCACCGATGCGCAAGCCGGAGTTGGGCAACGTTGTCGTCAAGACGCTGGCGCGGCTGGAGTGGTACCTGAGGGAAGTCATCCCGTTGTTTGTGCTCGGCACAGCGATTCTGTTTCTCTTCGACAAACTGAACCTGTTGGAAAAGATCACGACCCTCGGCGAACCGATTGTGACAGGCTGGCTTGGCCTGCCGCGCGAGACGGCGAATGCGTTTCTCATCGGCTTCCTGCGGCGGGACTACGGCGCGGTCTATCTGCTTGACGCGGCGACCGGGCCGAACGCGACGCTGTCGCCGCACCAGATTCTGGTTTCGATGGTGACGATCACGCTGTTCATGCCGTGCATCGCCACGCTGTTCATGATTGCGCGCGAGTTGGGCAAGCGGACTGCCGCCGCCATCACCGTCTTTGTGTTTGTGTTCGCCTTCTTTGTGGGCGGACTGGTGCATCATCTGGGGAGGTGGATCGGACTGTGAGCGCGCCCAACAACTATCTCCACTGCCCGCTGTGCGGGTTTGAGTTCGTCCGACGGGAAGCAGCCTGCGAGCGCGGCTGCCCGCTTGGCAAATACTGCAAACTGGCCTGCTGCCCAAACTGCCATTACGAGTTTCCGCCGGAACTGCGCGTAGTTTCCTGGTGGCGGCGGCTGTTTGCGCCGTCGGCCTGTCCGAAACCACCGCGGGATTTGTTCTCGCTGACGGAACTGAACGAGGGCGACCACGCCGAACTGGTCCGGCTGACGAGCGAGAAGGTGTCGCGCCGCAACACGCTGGCGGTCTATGGCCTCGTGCCAGGCAGCCGGTTTGTGCTGCAACAGAAGCGGCCGTCATTTGTCGTGCGCGTTGGCGAAACCGAACTGGCCCTTGAAGCCGACATCGCCCGCGAACTGGTGGTCAAACGCATCGCCGCAGGCTCCGCATCCTGACCCTCCCCGCGGAATCGGAACCTCCGGGCCGTTTTCTCCCACCCAAGGAAAAATTGACAGGAGGGGAAGGGGATAGCAAGATACGCGGGTTTGGCTGTGGCTGGGTGGCTATGGGTGATGTGGCGGCCCGGTAAGAGATTCGTTCATGAAAATGGTTGTTATAACGCAGGGATTTTGCATCGTGGCACGCGGACAGAGCGTGTGTCGCGGCGAAATTGGTGTGCGTGGGCCAGCCGAGACTGCCCGCGTGGGCGTCTGTTTTTAATCTTCTAACAAGGACTTATCCGTGTCAGTTCCAGTCTCGCAAGCGTTTACCATTTGCAGCTATATCATCCGGCAACGGCTGAAGGGCAACAAGTATTACCCCCTCGTGTTGATGCTGGAGCCACTGTTCCGCTGCAATCTTGAATGCGCCGGCTGTGGCAAAATCCAGTATCCAGAGCATGTGCTCCAGCGGCGGTTGACGCCGGAGCAGTGCTTCCGGGCGGCCGATGAGTGCGGCGCGCCGGTCATCAGCTTGCCGGGCGGCGAACCGCTGATCCATCCGGAAATGAAGGAGATCGTCGAAGGTCTCGTCGCCCGCAAGAAATACGTCTATCTCTGCACCAACGCTTTGCTGTTGAAGCGGAAGCTGGACTTGTTCACGCCCTCGAAATACCTGACGATCAGCGTTCACCTTGACGGCTTGGAGGAGGAGCACGATCACTCGGTCTGTCGCGAGGGCACGTTCAAGACCGCGGTGGAGGCCATCCAGGAGGCGCTCAAGCGCGGGTTCCGGGTGACCACCAACATGACGTTGTTCGAGGGCGCCAACCCTGACCGGGTGAGGGAGTTTTTTGATTTCCTGACCCACCTCGGCGTCGAGGGCATCATGCTGTCGCCTGGCTACAGTTACACGCACGCGCCGGATCAGAAACACTTCCTGCACCGCAACCGCACACACGATCTGTTCAACAGGATTCTCTCCAACCCGAAAAAGGCGTGGCATTTCAACCAGTCACCGTTGTTCTTGGAATTCCTGATGGGCCACCGCGATTACAACTGCACACCATGGGGCATGCCGACCTATAACGTCTTCGGCTGGCAGAAACCGTGTTACTTGCTTCAGGACGGCTACGCCCGGACCTTCCAGGAGATGATCAAGGAAACCGACTGGGCGCACTACGGCCATCACACCAACAATCCTTTGTGCCGTGACTGCATGGTTCACAGTGGTTTCGAGTCCTCCGCCGTCAATGACACGTTCGGCAGTTGGGAAGGCTTCCTCCGCACCGTCAAGCTCACGCTCTTCGGCGGGCTGGGCGAGGGTTATCGCAATGGCCGGCAAGCCCAACTCGCTGCCCAACTCGCCGCCAGCGGCCACGGTCAGAAACCATCGTCCACCTGTGGTTGCGGCTGTTCCTCCAGCAAGCCGCAAGAATCCGCCGACGACAAGAAGTAATCGTTTTACCAGGAGCCCGCATGACTGAAACCGAATTAGCCGCCGTCATTGAGAAAGCCTTCGACTATCGCGGGGACGTGACTGTGGATCTCAAAAACGGACAGCAGGTGGTCGGCTACCTGAGCAACCGCAATTTTCAGGGTGCGGAACATTGCCGCGAGCCGTTCATCGAGGTGATGGTCGCCGGCCAGCCGGAACTGGCCTGCATCGTTTGTCGCGACATCGCCGGCATCCGGTTCACGGGCGAGGACATGGCCGCCGGCAAGTCCTGGGAGGAGTGGATTGCCAAGGAAACCTCGAAGAAAAAAGTTCAGGGCAAAGCTTGAATTTGTTTTGAGGGCGGCACAGAATCCCGTGAAGTTTTTAATACGGGCCGGTGGCTGAGAAGGCGCCCAAACGCCGAAATGCAAGAGCAATTGCCTATCGCTATTCAGGTCGCAGTTCATGAGGAGATCAGCCCCATCCTCAAGCGGGTGGCTGTGGAGGAGGTGTTTCACGAGGTTACCTGGGAGCAGCGCCGCAGCCTTAAACACGCCCACCACGATCACTTGCGGTTCTACATCGGCACCATGAATGGCGTGCGCGTCGTGATTTTTCGCACCGGCGTTGGCCGCCTCCGCGCCACCGAGATCAGCCGCGTCTTCTTCGAGCACTTTGAGCCGAGGCTGCTGATCTCGGCTGGGTTCGGCGGCGCGCTCACGCCAGATCTGGACATCGGCGATATCGTGTTGGTGAACGACATCGTCGAACTGCAAACCGGCCGCTGCGACTGGCAGGGTTTCATACCCTCGCTCAACGGCCAGTTTAAATTCCATAAAGGCAGGCTTGTCACCTCTGACCAGATGGTGATCTCCGGCCGCGACAAAACCGGCCTCGGCGAAACCCACAACGCCGTCGTGGTGGACATGGAAACCAGCGCCGTGGCCGCGAAGTGCAAAAAACACAATGTGCCGATGATCGGAGTGCGCGCTATTTCCGACCGCGCCAAC
>JBAZIR010000103.1:0-15905 GCA_041651735.1 Verrucomicrobiia bacterium
GCGAGCTTGCTCTTGGAATGTTTCGCCGCCCTCGCGCTGGCACTGCTCCTGTCGGGCGCGCGGTTCAGCCCGGTGCAATCGCTCCAGCATCTGGTCGTTCTGCTCGATGACTCCGCTTCGATGGCCGCTGCTGACACCCGTGGCGAAACTGCTCGAGACCGCGCCGTCCGCCGTGTGCTGGCGGAAGTCGAGCCGCTCGGGCGGACGGCGCGCGTGACGCTGATCCAAAGCGGCGAGCGGCCGGCGGTGTTGTGTGGCCCGGCTGCGTCGCTGGCGGAAGCGCGGGCCGCGCTCGACGCATGGAAGCCGCAAGCGTCGCATCACGAGATGGCATTGTCTCTGCGCATGGCGCGCGAACTCGCAGGCAAGGACGGGCGGCTCCTGATCCTCAGCGACGTGCTGCCGCCGCAGCCTGTCGCCAACGCCCTCTGGGTTGCCGCCGGCAAGTCGTTGCCCAACGTCGGCATCGTCGCGGCCCAGCGCACGCTGACACCGGAGACCGGCAAGGCGTCCATCGCGCTGTCGCTGGCGAATTTCGCCGACGCGCCCGTCCGGCGACGGCTGCGCGTGCTGGCTGGCGCAAACGAGGTGCTGGCGCGCGACCTCGACATATCGCCCGGCCCGTCGTCGTTGACGCTGCCGATTTCGCCGGGCCTGCCCGCGTTGCGCGTCGAGATATCCGCCGACGCGTTGCTGCGCGACAACGAGGTGTTTCTGGTCGAGCCGCGTCCGGCGGTTGTCGGCGTCGAAAACAAATTGCCGCCGGGCCGCGGTCGCAGTGCGCTCGATAAAGCGCTCGCCGCAATCCCTCGGGTGACTCGCGCGCAGCCCGGCCATCTGGTGTTCACCGCCGCCGAGCCGCCGCAGCCGATGTCGTCGAGTTGGCGCGTGAGCATTGGCGGTGCGGGCAAGGGCGGTGACTTTGCCGGCCCGTTCGTGCCTGAGAAGCGCCATCCGTTGCTGCAAGGCGTCACACTCGCCGGCGTGGTCTGGAGCGGCGCTGCGCCATTGCCGGCGGGCGGCGTCCAGCCGCTGCTTACAGCCGGCGACGTGCCGTTGATCGCCATGCGCGGCGCGCGGCCGGAGGCGGGCCTCGTTTTGAACCTCGATCTCGAACGCTCGAACCTCATCCGATCGCCCGACTGGCCGATTCTCATTGTCAATCTCGTTGAGTGGCGGCGGCAGCATTTGCCAGGGCCGGAGCGTTGGAATTACCACGCAGGCGAATGGGTTCGCGCGCATCTGGCGCGTGAACCGAAGGGGCCGCTGCGCCTGCAAGCCAACGGATTCGAACGCACGCTCCCGCCGGGCCGCACGCTGGAGTTCCTCGCGCCGGTGGCTGCGGGCGTCTGTCGCGTGCTCGACGGCAACGAAACGCTATTTGAACTGGGCGTCAGTTTTCTTGATGAGCGCGAAAGCGATCTGCGCGATCGCCGTTCCGGCGAGGCCGGTGCGTTCGCGGCTGGCACGCGCGGTTTGCGCGCCGAGGACGTGGCGGGATCAGATCCTCTGTTCTGGATTCTGCTCGCGCTGGCAGCGGCGGCATTGCTGGCGAACTGGACCCTCGCCGTGCCCGTCACACGCGCATGAACTGGCATTTCCAATATCCCGAGTTGCTGTTGCTGCTGGTGCCGCTGCTATTCCTCTACGGCTGGAAGGCGCGGACGCGCGGGATCGGCGGCGCGGTGCGCGTCGTTATCCTTGTCTTGCTGGCGTTGATCGCGGCAATTCCATTGTTGCCGCTCGGTGGGCGCGGCGCGGACGTGGTGGTGGTGGCCGACCTCTCCCGCTCGATGCCGTCGGAGAGCCGCGCGCGGATGCTGGAGATCATCAAGCTGATCGAAACTCGCCGCGGCGAAGGCGATCGGGTTGGCATCGTCACGGTTGGCCGCGAACCGCGCATCGAACGGCTCGCGGAGTCGCAGCGTGAAGCCGGCTCATTCACGCAGGATGTGGATGCCGACGGCAGCGATCTCGGCGGGGCGGTCGGGCTGGCGCTGAGCCTGATTCCCCGCGACCGGCCGGGACGGATCGTGGTCTGCTCTGACGGCGAGGCCAATGGCGCACCGACGTTGCCCGCGGCTTACGAGGCGGCGGCGCGCGGCGTGCCGGTGGATTTTCGTTTCTTTGGCCGCGGCGAGGCGGCGGACCTCGCGGTGGAATCGCTCGATCTTCCGGCCAGTGTCGAGCAACGCGAGCCGTTCCAGTTCTCGGCGTGGGTGCGCGCCGACCGCACGGTCGGGGCGGAGGCGGTATTGCGGCGCGACGGCACGCCGATCGCGCGGCAGCGGCAGACGTTTGCGCCGGGCGCGACACGGTTGGTGTTCCGCGACCTGGTCGAGCGATCTGGCATCGCGCGCTATCGGCTGGATTTGCAGGTGGCGGGCGACCGCGTTCCCGAGAACAATGTTGGCGAAGCCGCCGTGCGCGTGGAGGCGCCGGCAGCGCTGTTGCTGGTCAATGCCACGGGCGCGCCGGACAACCTCAGCCGCGCGCTCGAAGCCGGCAAACTCCGCGTTCGCATCGTCGAGCCATCGGCAATGCCGGCCGATGTCGCGGGGTTGGACGAGTTTCGCGCCGTGATCATTGAGAACGTGGCGGCGAATGCGCTCGGTGTGCATCGACTGGCGATGCTCACGCGGTTTGTCAACGATCTTGGCGGCGGCTTGTTGCTCACGGGCGGCAAGGCGTCGTTCGGCGTGGGGGGGTATTTCAAGTCGGCGCTCGACCCTTACCTGCCGGTCTCCATGGAGTTGAAGAACGAGCATCGCAAGCTGTCGCTGGCGATGGTGGTGGCGCTGGATCGCTCCGGCAGCATGGCGGCGCCGGCCGGCGGCGGTCGCACGAAGATGGACCTCGCCAATCTTGGCACGTGCGCGGCCATCGAAACACTCGGCCCGTATGACGAGATTGGCGTCATTGCCGTGGATAGTTCGCCACATGTTGTGCAACCGTTGACGCTGGCAACCGACAAAGAACCGATCCAAACGGCGGTGCGAAAAATTCAGTCCATGGGCGGCGGCATCTTCGTCTACACGGCGCTGGCGTCGGCCGGGCGGATGGTTTCCGATTCCAACAAAGGCACGCGTCACATTGTATTGTTTGCCGATGCGGCTGACGCGGAGGAGCCGGGCAAATACAAGGAGCTGCTCGCGACATTCGAGAAGATGGGCGTCACCGTCAGCGTCATCGGCCTCGGCCATGAGAGCGACTCCGACGCGGCATTCCTGAAAGATGTGGCTCAGCGTGGCCGAGGCCGGATCCATTTCACAGCGAGCGTTGAGGAACTGCCGCAGCTCTTCGCACAGGAAGCGATCACCGTGGCGCGGTCGAGTTTCATCTCGGAACAAACGGCCTGCCAGGCGCTGGCGGATATGACATTGCTGGGCGAACTGCCAGCGTCGAAGTTTCCGAGTCTGGACGGCTACAACCTGACCTACCTGCGGCCGGGCGCGAGTTGCGGGGTGGTGACCGCGGACGATTATCACGCACCTGTGCTGGCGTTCTGGCATCGCGGGTTGGGGCGCGTGGCCGCGTTGACGGCGGAGGCGGACGGCGAGTTTTCTGCGAGTCTGAACCGCTGGAAGGATTTTGGCGGTTTCTGCACCGGCGCGGGCCGCTGGTTGCTTGGCGGCGAACCTCCGCAGGGTGCGATGGCAACGGTCGAACGTGCCGGTGCCGAGGGTGTGGTGCGAGTGCAGTTGGACCCGGATCGCAAGCGCGGCGGCCCCGAAGATGTGCGGGGCGCCGCGGCGATGATCGTTCCGCCCGGCGGCGGCGCTTCGCAACGACTGAGCCTGGCGTGGGTGGGCGAGGATTGCCTGGAGGCGAGATTCCCGTTGAACAAGCCGGGCATTCATCTCGGCGCGGTCGAGATCGGTGGCGGAAAGGTGTTGCGTCTGCCGCCGCTAAGCCTGCCGTATTCACCGGAGTTCGAACCGCGCGCCGATCCTGCGGAAGGCCGCAAAACGCTCGCTGAGATCGCTCGAGTGACCGGCGGAGTGGAACGACTGGTGTGGAACGATGCCTTTGGCAACTCGGGGCTGCGCGACCGCCGCGTCAGGGACTTGGTGCTTCCGCTTGTGCTGGTGCTGTTGTTGTTGCACGTGACAGAGATCGCGGGCCGGCGACTGGATCTGTTCGGTGCGCTGACGAAGTGGCTGCGCTCACTAAAACTGCCGGCGTTGGCGTACAAGTGGCAACGCAAGCAAGCGCGTCCAACGGTCGCGGTCCAGCGGGAAGAAACAAAGGCGCGGTCTGAGGCACCCGCCGCCGCTTCACCTTTGGAGCGAGCCAAGGCCAAGGCTCGAGAGCGGCTGCGCGGCTGAATCGCAAGGTCAGCGGCGTTTGTTCTGAAACTGACTTGGGGACATGCCGGTCTTGCTCTTGAAGAAGATGGAGAAATAGTTCGCCGATTCGAACCCGAGTCTTTCGGCGATCTCGCTGATGGTCTCGTCGCGCTGGCTCAGCAGCATTTTTGCGCGATCCAGTTTGAGCTGCAGGAAATAGCTCTTGGGCGAGAGCTGGGTCTCCTTCTTGAACGCCCTGCGAAACCACGAGTAGCTCACGTGCAGTTTGGCGGCCATGCTTTCAGTGGCAAAGTCTGCGGTGGACAGGTTGGACTCCATCATCCGGCATGCCTGTTCGATCTTAAGCGCGCGATAACGATCCGGGTCTCGCGCGGTTCGTTCGCGCAGGCGCCGGGCGATCTCCCGTGCGGCTTCGTTCAGTTTCCTGGCAACTCCAGGCATGGCCTGTGGTGTGAGCTTCTTCGAAGGCCCTGTCGTCCAGATGGTGGCGACTGGATAGCCGTTCTCATTAAGGATGGGGACGCCCAAGCAATGGCATCCCACGAACTCTTCCGCAAAATCGGTGGTGAAACCCTGTTTGCGGCCTTGCCTCAGGTGCTTCTTGAACGCCGCCCGGTCCGTGATGGTGTTGTTGTTGAAGCGAGTAAATGGATATGTGGCGAGCAAGGCGTTCAGATCTGCATCGGGCAGCCAAGCGATCAGGGCTTTGCCGGGGGCGGAGGCGTGCAGCGGAAACTCGTAGCCGGGATGGAAAGTGAAGCCCAGTCCGCGGTGCAGCGGTGTCAGGCTGAGCACCCGTCCTGTTCGCTTCCCGTTCGCAAGGACTCCCACGCCCACGGTGCAGTCAATAGCCTCCTCGATTTGTTCCATCAGGCGTTGCGAAAGTTGGATGAGTATTTCGTCGTCTGTCATTGCGCATCCTGCGTGTCCCGATGTTAGAACCAAACCCGGGAGAAGGAAGAAAAAACACACTGCGTTGCTGGGCCGTCCCTCGGGTCAAAACTTGATAGTCATTCGGCCAGAATCTCTATGGCGCGGCGGAAGCGGTGTTTGATAAAGTATCAGCAAGTTCGATTGGAACGACTGCGCGTCACAAAATGAAACCGATCATCCGTATCACGGCCTTTCTGTTGGCGACTCTGCCCGCCCTTGTCCAGGCAGTGGAGGAGTTCACCATCGAAGCACGCGACTTCGACGACGCCAACGTCCGTGTGAGCCTGCCTGGGCAACCGTATGCCGACGCACACTCCTGCATCTGGCACGGAGGTGTGTCGCCGGATCGCGCAGAGTATGTGATCGAGTTCCCGGTGATGGGGGACTACACGCTCTTCGCGTTGTATGCGGCGCACGATTCGCGGCCGGTCGAGATCAGCGTGGACGGAAAGAAGGCGCACACTGGTTTCACCGGTGTGACGGGGAGCTGGCAGACGAAGTCGGCGAAGTGGGAAAAGCAGAGCACGTTGCGCATCGAGCGCGGCATGCACAGTATTGTGCTTCAGCGTGAAGGGCCATTCCCGCATATCTGCGCACTGCGGCTGCTGTCGCCCGATGGCGCAAAGTTGAAGCGGCTTAGTTCGCAGCAGCGCGCGGCGCGAGCGCAGCAAGCGCGTGTTCAGGCGCAAGTCGCCATGCTGAATGGCATCAACCTGGAAGCAGTGCGATTGGCGATTGAGGACATGCGGGAAAGTTTTTCGGGCCGATACGACGCGGCGACCCACCTCAAGGTGCTGGCGGAGTTCGAACGGCAACGCGCAGAGTTGCTGGCCTCCGGCAAGGAAGCTGATCCCGCCACGATCAAGAGAATCGTGGCGGGTGTGCGGGCCGCGCTGCTGGCGAATCCATTGCTCGATTTCGACAGACTGCTGGTGGTGCGGCGAACTCCCGCCACCAGCACCGGTTTCGTGCCGGCGAACTACCTGTGCCATGCTTCCATGCCTCGTAGTGGCCATGATAACGAAATCGCCGTCCTCTCCAATCTTCGCGGCGAACCCACCCTGACGCGGCTCCACAAGCCCGGCGACGGCCGTATCTTGCGCGACGTCCGCCTCGATTTTGGCGGCGACCGGATGTTGTTCTCCAGCATTGACGATCGGAACCGCTGGGCCGTCTTCCAAATCCGCAGCGACGGCACAGGCTTGCAGCAGTTGACGCCGGCAAATTACCCCGACCTCGATTTCTTCGACGCCTGCTATCTGCCGAGCGGCAGGCTCGTCGTAGCCTCTACGGCAAACTACCACGGCGTTCCCTGCCTCAGCGGCCAACATCAAGTCGCGACGCTCTATTCGCTCGACCCTGCGACGGGATCGTTGCGGCAGTTGACGTTCGACCAAGACCACGGCAACGACCCGGTCGTGCTCAACGACGGGCGCGTGTCGTATCAGCGCTGGGAGTATAGCGACATCCCACATTATTTTTCGCGCCGTCGCATGAGCATGAATCCCGACGGCACGGGCCAGCTCGCGCTTTACGGCAGCAATTCATGGTTTCCAACCGCATTTCGGTTTGCGAAGCCTGTGCCCGATCATCCAACGCGCATCGTCGGCATCATCAGCGGCCATCACGATCACGGTGATTGCGGTCGAATGGCTCTGATGGATCCCGCGTTGGCCGGCGCATATCCTTTCCGCTGCCGGCCCGCGTCGAAGGAGTGGGGCGAAGAAGGCAAACCCATCGCCGTTACGCCGGAGGTTCTGCCAGCGGAGCAAACGGGTTTTCTACAACTCATCCCCGGACGCGGCAAGCCGGTCGCTGGCACGGTTTGCGACGCCATCGTCAAACATCACTACCTCAAGGAACTGCCGTCACTGACCACGCATCCTCATCCGCTCAGCAGCAAGTATTTCCTCGTCTCGATGAAGCCGACGCCGCAGAGCCTCTGGGGCATCTATCTCGTGGACGTATTCGACAACGCAACGCTCATCGCGGAGTTCGGGGGAGCGGCACTGTTCGAGCCGCAGCCGTTGGTGGCGCGTGAGCGGCCGCCGGTGATTCCCGACCGCATCGTGCCGGGGAGTCAGACGGCGGAAGTGCACATCGCCGACATCTACAGCGGTCCCGGTTTGCAGGGCGTGCCGCGCGGCACCGTCAAGAGCCTGCGCGTCTTTGCCTATCACTTTGGATATCTCAACAAAGCTGGCTTCGACCTCGTTGGCATCAATTCCGGTTGGGACGTGAAGCGCGTCCTCGGTACGGTGAAGGTCGAGGCTGACGGTTCCTCATGTTTCCAAATTCCGGCGAACACACCGGTTTCGCTGCAGCCCCTCGATAGCGAAGGCCGCGCCGTGCAACTGATGCGGAGTTGGCTGGTCGGCATGCCGGGCGAGCGTGTCTCCTGTGTCGGCTGTCACGAGAAGCGAGAGGAGACGCTGCCGCTGCAGCGAGCAGCCGCCGACAAGCGCAAGAGCGAGCCGCCCACGCCGTGGCTTGGCCCACCACGGCCGTTCGCGTTTGCGCATGAGGTCTTCCCGGTTCTCGAGAAATACTGCATCGGTTGCCACGACAAGCCCGCGACGGTCGGCCCGCGCAGCAAGCCATGTTTCAAAACACCCGACCTCGCCTATGATACGCTGCATCCCTATGTCCGCCGCGCCGGCGTCGAAAGTGACATGGAATTGCTGACGCCGATGGAGTATCACGCCTCGACCAGTCTGCTGTTGCAGATGTTGGAAAAGGGACATCACGGCGTGAAGCTGGGGGGAATGAGCCACGAAGATCGAGAGCGGATCTACTGCTGGATTGATCTGAACGTGCCGCGCATCGGCAGTTGGACGCCGCCGAAACTGGCCGAGCTTGGCACACCGAACCGGGCTGCGAAACCAGCAAGCGGCAAAGCTCTGACAAAACCGTCGTGCGAATGCGACCAAGGCCGGCGTCGGCTTGAACTCTCCAGGCTCTTTGCCAGCAACGACACCGACGTGGAGGCGGAGTTCAGGGCGGCAGCGGCAGCTTTTCAGAAGCGAGCCCCGGTGAAATTCGTTGCGCCACAGCCGATGGAACCGGTCAAGACCGACGGACTGAAGGCTGTTCCGGCCGCAAAGCCCGCCGCCGTGCCACCCCGCATCATCAAACTTGGCAGCGGTATCACGATGACCTTCGTGCAAATTCCGGCAGGTGAGTTTGTCATGGGCAGTCTCGACGGCGCACCCGACGAACGGCCACGCACAGTGACGCAGATCAGAAAGCCGTTCTGGATGACCGTCACCGAAATTACCAATGGCCAATTCGCCCGGTTCGATCCGAAGCACGACACACGTTATGTGGACATGCACTTCATGGATCACACCGTCCCCGGCCACATCGCCAATCATCCCGACCAGCCGGTCGCGAGGGTTTCGTGGCAGCAGGCGATGCAGTTCTGCCAATGGCTCAGCCGCAAGACCGGCCAACGCATGACGCTGCCGACCGAGGCACAGTGGGAATACGCCGCTCGCGCCGGCACCGACACGCAGTTCTTCTACGGCACGATGGACATCGACTTCGGACGCTTCGCTAACCTCGCCGATCAATCGTTGCGCTGGTATCGGATGACATTCGACGGTCCCAGCGCGTTACCGCGGCGCTACGAGTATCCGGCTGTGATGAACTTCCCGCTGCACGACGAGCGCTTCCGCGACAAGTGGCACGTGGTGGACTACGTCGGCCAGACTGAACCGAACGCTTGGGGCCTGCGCGACATGATCGGCAACGTCAGTGAATGGACTCGCTCCAGCTACCGCCCGTATCCCTACCGCGACGATGATGGCCGCAACGACGAGAGTGTCGCCGAACGCAAGGTCGCCTGCGGCGGTTCTTGGGCCGACCGTCCTGTCGATGCCGGCTCGTCGGTGCGGCGCGCCTACGAGTCGTGGCAGAAAGTCCACGACGTCGGCTTTCGGATTATTTGTGAAGGCGAACCGGCAGTGATCGCAGGCCTCGTTCAGTGAACTGCAGACGGGGTCAAAACATGATAGTCATTCGGCCAGAAACTCTATGGCGCTGAAAGCGCATCTCTCGTAAGATATCCACGTAAACCACGAGATCATCTTATGCTTTCCATGGGAGCACGGTCATGAAGAAGATCAGAATGATCATGGGATTGGCGGCGGCTTGCATCAGCGCAGCGACGGTTTCGGCCGCACCCGCTGAAGTTGTCTTACGCGCCGATCAACCCAACGCCATCACGTTTCCCGCGCAGCAGGCGAAGTTCGTGCGGTTCGTCATCCACACCAGCAGCAGGGGACAGGCGTGCGTTGACGAGTTGGAAGTCTTCGGCCCCGACGGTGCGCGCAATCTGGCATTGGCCAGGGACGGCGCGAAGGCGGGTGCGTCGTCGTGCATAGGCGGCCACGAGATTCATCAGGTCGCACATCTCAACGACGGGCTTTACGGTAACGCACACAGTTGGATTGCCGCCGGTGCCGGTGATGAATGGGTTCAAATCGAGTTGCCGCAGCCGACGAAAGTGTCGAAAGTCGTCTTTTCGCGCGACCGCGAGGGCCGATACGGCGACCGCGTGCCGGTGTCGTTTGAGGTGCGGCTGTCGCTGGATGGACAACAATGGCGGACGGTCGGCGAGGTGAAGATGGCGACGGTATTCGGGCAGGCAAAGTCAAAGCCGGCCGCGCCCTACGTTCCGCCCGCGCCATTGCCCGAGCCGGTGACGCATGACGGTTTGGTGCGCTACGCGTTCCTGTGCGAGCGCGCGACCTGGCAGCAGATCAGCACCACGGACCATCTCTCGCCGCTGTTCAAGGATCGGCCGGCGTTGCCGGGTGGCGCCCCGTATTGGGAGCGCATCGCAAGGATGAAGCCGGCAGAGCGCACGCTCACGTTGATGGAGGAGATGATGCCTCGGTTGGCGGCGAAAGGCGTGGATGTCGCGGGCGAGCGCAAGGAACTGGCGGCGTTGCGCCAGCGACTGACGGCGGGCGATGACGAGGCGCTTTATCTCGACGCGCGTCTGGCGAAGCGGCGGCTGATGTTGCGCGATCCGGACCTTGCGCCGCTGCAGCGCGTTCTCTTCGTCAAACGTCATCCCTATCTCTCCTCGCACAACTACAGCGACGTGCTCGACTCACAATTCAAACCGGGCGGCGGCGTGTGCGTGCTGGAGATTCCCCAGCGCGACGACCGTTTGGAGCCGGCAGCGGCGAAACTCACGACGCTCTTTGATGCCAGCAACGGCATCGCGCGCGACGCGATGGCGGATTTCGAGGCGAGGAAGATTTACTTCGCATATAGGCCCGGCAAGAGCCGGGACGGTGAACAGGAACCTTACTGGCACTTGATGGCAATGAACGCAAACGGCGGCCCTGCGCGACAGCTCACGGATGGGCCGTTCCATGATTATTATCCGTGTCCGCTGCCTGACGGCGGATTGGCGTTCATCTCAACGCGATGCCGGGCGCGTTTCCTCTGCTGGCGGCCCCAGGCATTCGTTCTTTTCCGCATGGACGGCAGCGAAATCCGGCCCCTCTCGTTTGCGAATCTCAGCGAGTGGACGCCGTCGGTGGCGCGCGATGGGCGCATCCTCTGGACGCGTTCGGAGTATCTCGACAAGGGCGCGGATTTCGGCCACACGCTCTGGGCGGTGCGACCTGATGGCACGCACCCGGAGCTGATCTTCGGCAACAACACGCCGAACTGCTATATCAACGGCCGCGAAGTGCCCGGCACGCGCGAGATTCTCTGCACCATCTTCTCGCACGGCGGCGACCACAACGGGCCGCTCGGCTTGGTGGACCTCGCAAAGGCAAGAGCGCCGTTCGATTCCAACGCGGTCACAAATATCACTCCCGACACGACGCCGCGCTACAACATGAAGTGGCCGCGGCAGGAATGCTGGCGCGACCCGGTGCCGGTGACGCGCGATTACTTCCTCGCCAGCCACGCGCCTGCGGATCGGTTCGGGCTTTACGTTGTGGACCGCTACGGCAACCGCGAGCTGCTTTACTTTGACCCGGCCATCGGCAGCATGTGCCCGACGCTGTTGCGGCCGGAACCGAAACCGCCGGTGCTTGGCCCGAACGCACCGACGCTCGCCGATTCGCAACAAGGCCAGTTTACGGTTGCTGATGTTTACCAGGGCTTGGAGCCGGCGGTGCCGCGCGGGAAGGTAAAGTTCATCCGCGTCTGCCAGGAAGTGCGGTCGGATCTGGAGCGACTGGCCAGCGGCGAGTATCGGCGCGACCACGGACCGGTGTTCGCCGATTTTTACGCCACGCCGATTCACAAGGTTAAGGGCCCGTTCGGCTGGCCGAGCTACGTCGCAAAGACGGCACTCGGCGTCGCGCCGGTGGAGGCGGACGGTTCGGCGAGCTTCTACGCGCCGGCGGGCAAGGTGCTCTATTTTCAAGCGCTCGACGAGAACTTCAACGAGCTGCAACGGATGCGGAGCGTGACGCAGTTGCAACCGGGTGAACAGCGCGGTTGTGTTGGTTGTCACGAGCACCGCCAGACTGCCGCGCCGGTGAAGCTGACACTGGCTACGCGCCGTCCGCCGAGCAAGCTGCAGCCGCCGCCGTGGGGCGCGGTGCCGTTCGCTTACGAGCGCGTCGTGCAACCGGTGTGGGACGCGAAGTGCGTCCGTTGCCACGACGCGAACCAGAAGCACGGTGTCAACCTGACGGCCACGCTCGATGCCGAGCGCGTGCCGGCGTCCTACCGGACGTTGATCGCTGGCGGGTGGGTCCACTATTTCGATTTCACGTATGGCCTCCGGCACTCCAAGGCGGAGCCGCTGAGTTTCGGCACACTCAAGAGCCGTCTCTGGCAGATGCTTGACGCCGGCCACCACGATGTGAAGCTGACGCGCGACGAGATGCACGCGGTGAAATGCTGGATTGATCTCAACTGTCCGCTATGGCCCGACTACGTCCCGCGCGACCAGCGTCCCCGCACGCCGCAGATCACCCAGGTTGATTGACGTGGCACGCGCCGTGAGACATACCCAAAAGTGGGATTGACCTCGCGCCGTATTTGTGTGCGAATAGGCAGAAGTGTATCGATACTTGGGCCATGCTCGAAGCGGAACGAACGACGTGAAAAAAAGCTCTATGAAACAGAACCTTCTCAAGCTCAGCGCAGCATTGATCCTCACATCAACCTGCTTCATTGGCACGCCGGCGACCACGGCCGCGCCTTCCAGTTCGCGATCCAAGAGCGGATGGCTTTCGCCCACGGCGTTGGTGGCGACAGCCGACGGCAAGACGATGTTCATCGCTTACGCCACTGCCAACCAGGTCGCGGTTTTCGACGTTGCCTCCGCCAAGGTTTCGAAGACCGTCGAGATGCCTGCTTCGCCACTGGGTCTGGCTCTCTCCGCCGACGGCAAACAGCTCTTTGTCACCTGCGCCGCCCCGTCGAGCAGCGTGTGCATCGTGGACACCGGCTCGAACAAGATCGTTACCACCATCCCGACCGGCCACACCACGATGGGACCGGCGCTCAGCCCTGATGGCAAGACACTCTATGTCTGTAATCGCTTCAACAACTGCGTCGCGGCGATTGATCTGGCGCAGCGCAAGGAAGTCAAGCGCGTCGCGGTTCCCCGCGAACCCGTGGCCGTCGCGGTGACACCTGACGGCAAGCAGTTGCTGGTCGCCAACCATCTGCACACCGGCCGCGCTGACGCCGACGTGGTGGCTGCGGTGGTCACCATCATCGACACCGCCAGCGGCAGGGCGATCAAGGACATCGCGTTGCCCAACGGCAGCGGCTTGCTGCGGGACGTGCGCGTGTCGCCCGATGGGAAATACGCCTGCGTCACGCACGTGCTGGCACGGTTTCACCTGCCAACGACGCAGCTGGAACGCGGTTGGATGAACACCAACGCAATGAGCATCATCGATCTCACCAAGTGCGCGCTGTTCAATACGGTGCTCCTCGACAACGTGGACAGCGGCGCGGCCAACCCGTGGGCCGCCGCCTGGAGCGCCGACGGCAAGCAGATCTGCGTCACGCACGCGGGCACACACGAGGTCAGTGTGATTGACGCGCCAGCGCTGCTGGAGAAGCTGGCGAAGATGCCGGCAGCGATCGATCCCAACGCGAAGATTGACTACAACGCCGCGTCTCGCGTGGCCGCTGATGTCCCGAACGACCTTTCGTTCCTCGTCGGCGTGCGCAATCGCATCAAGCTGCCCGACAACGGCCCGCGCGCCATTGCGCTCATCGGCAAGAAGATCTACACAGCCAATTACTTCTCCGATTCGCTCAGCGTCATTGATCAAGCGGCGCCAAACGTCACCGCCAGCTCCATCCCGCTCGGATCGAAGCGCACGATGACCGCCGTCCGCAAAGGCGAGCTGCTTTGGAACGACGCCACGATGTGTTTTCAAGGCTGGCAGAGTTGTGCGAGCTGCCATTCCTCCGACGCGCGTGTGGACGGTTTGAATTGGGACCTGCTCAACGACGGCATCGGCAATCCCAAGAACAGCAAGACCATGCTTTTGTCACATAAGACTCCGCCCGCCATGAGCATGGGGGTGCGCGACACCGCCGAAACCGCCGTTCGATCTGGCATTAAGAACATTCTCTTCGCCGTGCGCCCGGAAGAGGACGCGGTGGCCATCGATCAGTATTTGAAGTCGCTCCAGCCGATTCCCAGCCCTTATCTGGAGAAAGGCAAACTCTCCGCCGCCGCGCAGCGTGGCAAGAAGATCTTCTCCGACAAGGCCGTGGGTTGCGCCGTGTGCCATTCGTCGTCGGTCTACACCAATCTGAAATCCTCCGATGTCGGCACGCGCGGCCAGTTTGACAAACCCGATGAGATTTTCGACACGCCATCCCTGATCGAGGAATGGCGCACCGGGCCCTACCTGCACGACGGCTCGGCGGTCACGATGCGTGACGTGTTGACCACACGCAACCCGAACGACAAACACGGCAAGACCAAGCACCTGTCGCCGCAGCAAATCGACGATCTCGCCGCGTACCTGTTGTCGTTGTGACGCGCCGCACCGCGCGGCTGGGAGGCGAATGCGACCGGCAAGCGGACTTTGGACGAAACGCAGCGCGGCTTGGCTCAGTCAACTTACGCTCGTCGCCATCGCCACTGCCGCATCGTCGTCGCTGCCGGAAAATCTCGCGCTGAAGGCCCGCGCCTCCGCCGATTCCGAACACAGCGCCCAATACCTCGCACGGTTCGTCGTGGACGGCCAGATCCCCGCCGTTGGTAGCCACGCCGATCCTGGCAAAGCCTGGTGTGTGAAAGGCCACATTCATCGCAACGGCGCGATGCTCAAGTTGGAATGGCCGGATGAGGTGACGATCGCTGAGATCGTTTACTATGGCCGCACGGGATGGTTCGCCGAAGAATGCTGGAAGGACTACGAAGTCCGCCTCGACGGTGTGACACAGCCGGTCGCCAAAGGCAGCTTCCAGATGGGCCACGGCCCGCAGCGGATCAAGCTCGCTGCGCCGGTGAACGCGCGCAGTGTCACACTGAAGTTCCTCAGCAGCTACGGCGGTCTCAATCCCGGCGCGTCGGAGATTCAGGTGTTCGCCGTCAGCCCGCCTGACGGCGCGATGCCGAAGTTCGTCAAACTTCAGCGCGGCGCAACGAAACCCGTCGTTGACGAAAGCGAGCGCGTCAAAGCCTCCCCGGAGCTTGCCGCTGATGTCAAAGCCGGCCGGCTTGGTTTCGAGAAGCTCCTGCTCATCAAGCGGCGCGAGTTGAACCCGAGCCACGTCTATACCTACCACGTCGAAGGTTTCGCGGCGGGCGGAGCGCTTTGCATCCTCGACGTGCGTTCCGGCGAAACAAAAGAACTGGTTGCCTCGCCCGAAGGCCAGATTCTCGACTGTGACCTTTCCTGCGACGGCAGGGAGATTCTTTTCAGTTTGCGCGAGAAGAGGGCGAAAGGCTACCACCTCTTCGTCATCAACACCGACGGCAGCAGCCTGCGCCAACTCACCGACGGGCCGTGGCACGACTACAATGCCTGCTGGCTGCCCGACGGCGGCATCGCGTTCCTCTCGACGCGCGAAAGCCGCTTCGCCTACTGCTGGGTTTCCCCGGTCGGCGTGCTGCATCGCATGGAGCGCGACGGCTCGCGCGTGCAGCGGCTCAGTGCCAACATCGTCAACGACTTCACTCCGAGCGTCCTGCCCGACGGCCGCATCATCTACTCGCGTTGGGAATACGTGGACAAGCCCGCCATCCCGGTTCAAAGCCTTTGGACGATCCATCCCGACGGCACCGCGCTGGCCGGCTACTTCGGCAACCGTGTCCTCAGCCCGGCGACGTTCATGGAGGCGCGCGCCATTCCCGGCGGCGACAAGGTGCTCTGCGTTCTGACCAGCCACAACGGTCCATGCCGTGGCGCGCTCGGTATCATTGACCGCAGCCGCGGCGTCAACTCGCAATCCGCCATCGAGAACATCACGCCCTGGCTGCGAATCGGTTCGACGGACAAGGGCAGCGGCAACGACGTGCGCGGCCCTTACGAAAGTCCGTTCCCGCTCGACGACAAGCTCTTCCTCGTCTCGCGCCGCGGCACGTTGATGGTGCGCGACTACGCTGGCACGCGCATGGCAGAGATCATCGCAGTGGGCAAGGACGGCCTCGGCTTTTACAGCGCCCGGCCGCTGCGACCGCAGCCGCGTCCGCCAGTG
>JBAZIR010000104.1:0-15847 GCA_041651735.1 Verrucomicrobiia bacterium
CTTTACCTCCGACAACGGCGGTTTGCATGTGCCTGAAGGTCCGCACCAGAAGATCACGCACAACACGCCGTATCGCGCCGGCAAAGGGTTCGTTCACGAAGGCGGGCTGCGCATCCCTCTCATTGTCCGCTGGCCGGGCCGCGTGCCCGTTGGCCGCGTCGTGAACGCGCCAGTGGTGAATAGCGACTGGGTGCCGACGCTGCTGGAGATATGCGGCCAGTCCGTGCCATCGGGTCTCGACGGTGTAAGCCTTGCGCCGCTGCTCGCTGGCGGCGAAGTGCCGAACCGGCCGTTCTTCTGGCATTTTCCACACTACAACAACCAGGGCGGTCAGCCTGACGGCGCAGTTCGCGACGGCGACTGGAAACTCATTGAATACTACGAAGGCCGCGTCGAGCTGTTCAACATCGCGAACGACATCGGCGAGAAGAACAACCTCGCCGAACGCGAGTCGGAACGCGTCAAGCAACTCCGCGCCCGGCTTGGCGCGTGGCGCGATGCGACAGGCGTGCAGACCAACACGCTGAACCCGAAGTTCGACGCTGCGCTGCACCGCGCCCTCTACGAGGACATGGACGTGTCCCGTTACAACGCCTCCACCGCCGACGCGGCCGAGTTCGCCCGCGTTCTGGAATGGCGCAAACTGATGAACGTCGTCGTTCCCAAGCAGCCGTCGCAGTCGAAGAAGGCAAAGGCCAGACCGTGAACTGCGAGAGAGATCGCTCATCGGCATCTGAAGAGTCCATGCGCGTGTTCGCAACGGCTCGGTGATTCCGCGAGCGGAAGAGCAATATCCGACTTGTGCTCTGGAGAGCGGCGAGTGAACGCGTCGGAAAAATACCAGCATCCGTTGGTTTCCATGTAGCGCTGCGAACAAGCCGAAGCGTAGGATGCGCGCGACTCGAATCATCGGCAACACTGTGAAGCGCATATTCAACAGCCAACTCAGGAGCCACCCCCACAATGAGCAATGTTTGTAGTCGCAGAGATTTCATCAAGACCGCCGCTGTCAGCACGGCAGCCACCGCTATGACGGCGCGCAGCTACGCCCGCGTCATGGGCGCCAACGAACGCATTCGCCTTGGCCAAATCGGCTGCGGCGGGCGCGGCCGGCTCGCGCACATGGCGGGTATCCACAAACACGACAAGGCGCAGAACGTCGAGTATGTGGCGGTGAGCGACCCGTGGCGCATCGCGCGCGAGCAGGCCGTCGCGCTCTGCAAGGATTGGTATGGCACCGACGTGAAGCAGTTTTCCAGCTACCGCGACGTGCTGGCCTGCAAGGACATTGACGCGGTGCTGATCGCCTCTCCTGACCATCATCACTCCATGCATTTGGAAGCCACCGCCAAGGTAAAGAAACATGCTTACGTTGAGAAACCGATGGCGCGTAACATGAAGGAACTTTGCCGGGCCGTGGACGCCGTCAAGGCGGCAGGCATCGTCGTCCAGGTTGGCACGCAAATCCGCAGCCTCCCCACCAGCACGGGCTGCAATGAGCTGTGGAAGTCCGGCATTCTCGGCAAAGCTTCGCGTATCGAGCAGTGCCGTAACGGCGAGAGGCCCTACTGGTATCACTACGTCAAGGACATCAAGAAGGAGGACGTGGATTGGGACGAGTTCCTCGGCAACGCACCCAAACGGCCGTTCGACGCCAGCCTCATTTCCGGCTGGTATGGCTATCTCGACTACACCGACGGCCCCGTGGCGAACCTTGGCTGCCACTTCATTGATCTCTACCACTATATTACCGGTGTGCAGTTCCCAACGAGTTGCGTCTGCAACGGCGGCGTGTTCACGTGGAAGGACGAACACAAGTTCACCTGCCCCGACCACGTCGAGGCACTCTGGGTTTATCCGGAGGGCTTCATGGTGGCCTACTCGAGCAACTTTGGAAACTCAGGTGGCAACCGCCATCGTTTCTTCTGCGAGAAGGGCCAACTCATCCTCGACAACTGGGCTGCGCCGACCTACAGCGCCGAGGGCGGTCCGAAGCGCGACGGCGGCATCCGTGGTGTGGTTCCGGTCAAGCCGATCGAGACGCCCGACCACTTCCTCGACTGGCTGCAATGCCTGCGCACTGGCAAGACCACACGCGCACCCATCGAGGCGGGCTACCTGCACTCTGTCGCGTGTCTCATGGCTGTGGAGTCGTTCAAATACGGCCGACGCACGAGTTACGATCACGCCAAACGTGCCATTCTGAAGGGCTGATCGCTGAATAGGATAATCAACCAGGGAATTCTCAACATGAACACAGATTACAGTCGCAGGGATTTCATCAAAGCCGCCGCCACCGGCGTGACGGCAACGGCCATGACGGCGCGCAGCTATGCGCGCATCATGGGCGCTAACGACCGCATCCGCATCGCTCAAGTCGGTTGCGGTGGCCGCGGCCGGCTCGCGCACATGGCGGGCGTGCATAAGCATGACAAGGCTGAGAACGTCGAGTACGTGGCCGTTTCCGACCCGTGGCGGTTCGCGCGAGAGGAAGCCGCCGCGATGTGCAAGGAATGGTATGGCACCGATGTGAAGCAGTATGTCAGCTATCGCGATATATTGGCGCGCGAGGACATTGACGCCGTCATGATCGCCTCGCCCGACCATCATCACTCGATGCAGCTCGAGGCCACCGCCAAGGCCAAGAAGCACGTTTATGTTGAGAAACCGATGGCGCGCAACATGGAGGAACTCTGCCGGGCCGTGGATGCGGTGAAGGAAGCGGGTATCGTCGTGCAGGTTGGAACGCAGACCCGCAGTCTGCCCTCCAGCACCGGCTGCCGCGAACTGTGGAAGTCCGGCATTCTCGGCAAGGCGTCGCGCATCGAGCAATGCCGCAACGGTGAAAAGCCTTATTGGTATGGTTACGTCAAAGCCCACCTTCCAAAGTCCAAGGAGTTGAGGAAAGAAGACGTGGCGTGGGACGAGTTCCTGATGAACGCCCCGAAGCGGGCATTCGATGCCGGTGTTTACACCGGCTGGTATGGTTACCTCGACTACACCGACGGCCCTATAGCGAACCTTGGCTGCCACTTCATTGACCTCTATAACTACATTACCGATGTGAAGTTCCCGAAGAGTTGTGTCTGCAACGGCGGCGTGTTCACGTGGAAGGACGAAAACAAGTTCACCTGTCCCGATCATGTCGAGGCGCTCTGGGTGTATCCGGAAGGCTTCATGGTGGCTTACTCGAGCAACTTCGGCAACGGGGGCGGCAATCGCCATCGTTACTTCTGCGAGAAAGGCCAGCTCAATCTGGACAACTGGGGTGCGCCGACCTACAGCGCCGAAGGCGGTCCGAAGCGCGATGGCAAGATCCGCGGCGTCAACGAGGTCAAGCCGATTGAAACCCCCGACCACTTCCTCAACTGGCTGCAATGCATGCGCAGCGGCAAGCCCACGCGCGCACCTATCGAGGCGGGCTATCTGCACTCCGTCACATGCCTGATGGCCGTGGAGTCGTTCAAATTTGGCCGCCGCACGACCTACGATCACAAGACACGGACGATCCGCAAAGCCTGAGCATCTTCTTTTTGCGCGAACTTCTTTGGTGATATTGCTGGTTCTGAGGCTCGACTCAGAACTCATGGTTGGGCTATGGGTGTGTCGTGTGAGGGCGGAGTGATGCCACACGCAGCGGCTTCCTGCGCGTCTGCAACAAATGCTTTGCCAAGCCGCGCTTGCATGGTAAACACGACATGTGTTTTCTGCGGCTGATAAAGGCATATCATGAACAAGATCGCTCGGATTTCCCTCTTCCTTGCTTTTGCGCTGATGGCTCTCGCTGTGCAAGCCGAGCCGCCATCGACTTACAGGTTGGTTTGGCACGACAACTTCGACGGCGAAAAGCTTGATGTGTCCAAATGGACGGCGATGGTTGGCCCCCGCAAAGGTGGACAGTCCGCTGCCGATGCCGTGGCGGTGAAGGATGGGGTGTTGTCGATCACCACCTATACCAAGGATGGCAAGCATTGTACCGGCTTTCTGTCGACGAAGGGCAAGTTCGAGACGACGTATGGCTACATCGAAGCGGCCATCCGTTTTCGCACCACGCCCGGTCAATGGGGCGCGTTCTGGATGATGCCGCCTACCATGGGCAAGCCACTGGGAGATCCCGCGGCGGCGGGGACGGAGATTGACATTGTCGAACACCGCGCCAGTGACAACAAGGGCAAGGACCTGCGCGACATGTATGTCATCAACCTCCACTGGGACGGCTACGGCAAAAACCACAAAACAGCAGGCACGAAGGTTACCCCGGAATTCAGCGCACAACCGCTCCCGGGCGAATGGCACGTCTACACGCTGCATTGGACGCCGGAACGATATACGTTCTACTACGACGGCGTGGAGAAATGGGCCACGACCAACGCCGTCTCCCGCCGGAGCGAGTATTTGCTGCTCACTTGCGAGATTCAGGACAAGAGCTGGGCCGGCAACTGTCCCGCCGAAGGCTATGGTTCACTCGTGGACAGCAAGACGAAGATGGATGTGGACTGGGTTCGCGTCTGGCAGGCGCCGGCGAAGCCGTGACCCTTGGGGATTTGGCAATGCCAGCACACAGCGTGATGTGGCCGGTGTTTGCCAGCGATCTACGATCGTCGCTCTCGACGTAACACGACGACCAAGTAGCCGACGACCGCCGCGTTTGCACAGAGCACCACAAGCTTCATCGCCGTCGCGTGACGGCAGATTTCGTAAAGCTCAATCGGTACCAGCGCGGTCGTGATGGCGATGGTCAGGTATTCGGCCCAGCGTTTCTCCAGCCACAACCCAACGCCTTCGGTCGCGAGCAACACCGCGAAGCCGAACGCCACGGCACTGATGGCTTCCAGCGAATGGGGTTGCATGGCGCCGAGCTTGGCCAACAGGAGTTGGACGTGATGCGAGTGCGTCTGCAGCTGCAACTCGCCTGTCATGCCATGCGCCCATCGGGATAGATCGTGGCTGACCAACGCGTGCGCACCCAACGCCACCAGCATCATCAGCATGGCTTTCACGAGCTTGAAGACTGCGATGATTCTCAGCGCCACATGCTGGCGGTGGCTTGGGCTGTTTGGGTCGGCGCTCACGTGCTGCTGAGAAGCTGCGTGCACCGGTTGGTACCGCGGCAGGCAGGCTTCAGATGACGAAGTAAGTTGCTTCGGGATGATGCAAAATCGCGGCGGCGGTGCTGGCTTCGGGGTTGAGTTGGTAGCCGGTGGTCAGCTCGACGCCCAACTCTTTCTTGATCGGCATCAGCTGGAACATCTTTTCCTGCTCGGCGAGGTCGGGCAGGGCGGGGTAGCCGAAGCTGTAACGCAGGCCGCGCCGCGCGTCGAGCCGCAGCTCGCGCTTGATTCGATCGTTCATCCATGACGCGACTCCCTCGGCCGTCTCGACGTAGAGGCCGTGGACGAAGTAGCTCCGCGTGTAGTCGTTCTTCGCGTTCAACGCGTCGCAGATTTCCGTGCCGCGCGCGCCGACGGTGGCAAGCTGGAGCGGCAACACGTCGCAGCGATCGCTCTGGACGCCGAGTTGACGCGCAAACGCGGGCGTCGGCGCGAAGTAATCGGCAAGACACAGATTCTGACTTTGCTTGGCGCCAGCCGGCTGGCGTGGGAAGTTGAAGCGCGCCACCTCGGTGAGGTCGGCCAGCGGCACGCCCTCGGTGGCCTCGTGCGGGTTATAGATGATGAGTGAGTTGCCTTCGCTGGCGCAGGGGAAATAACCGTAGATGGCTTTCGGCGTCAGGTAGTTGTTCGCGACGAATTCGTCTTCAAGTTGCCGCAGCAACGGTTCGAACTTCTCGCTGATGAGCCGGCCCTTGTCCTTTTCCTTCGACGCGCCCCACTGAAGCAGGAAGAGCGTCTTGCGGTCAATCAGCGGAAAAATCTCTCGCGGGTTGATGTAGGGCACGACGCGCCATCCCCAGAACGGCGGCGCGGGCAACTCAACGCCAAGCTTCACCTTGCTGCGCAACGCGCGCGGGCCGGCGGCGGTGTCGGCGCGTTGCTGGTCGAGGCGCTGAATCATGCCGAGCGATTCGCACGCAGCCTGATGCTGCGTGGCGATAGTGTCGGCGCGTGTGGTGGAATGCGTGAGCTTGTCGCACCAGTTGAGCCCTTCAAACGCGTCCTTCGAGTAAAAAACGCCGCCGGGATAAAGCTGCGTGCGTGCTTCGTCCACGAAGCCGGCTTTGAAACCGAAGTTACGGTTGATCGCCGCGCCGCCGATGAGCACGGGAATCTGCTGACCCTGCTTGTGGAGTTCCTGCACGCAGATCGGCATTTGTTTCGATGTGGAGACAAGAAGCGCCGAGAGGCCGATGGCGTCGGCTTTCACTTCCAACGCCTTGTTGATGATGGTCGAGACCGGCACTTGTTTGCCGAGGTCGAACACGGTGTAGCCGTTGTTGCTGAGGATGGTTTTGACGAGGTTCTTGCCGATGTCGTGCACGTCGCCAAAGACCGTGGCGAGGACGACCCTGCCTTTCGTCGACCCTTCCTGCCTTTCGAGGAATTGCTCCAGATGCGCGACGCAACGCTTCATGGCCTCGGCCGACTGGAGCACAAACGGCAGAATCAACTCGCCCGCGCCGAACTTGTCGCCGACCTCTTTCATCGCGGGCAGCAGCACGTTGTTAAGAACGTCCACCGGCTGACGGACGAGGCGCGGTTTCAATGCCGCGAATGCCGCCGGCGCGTCAGTTTGCTTCTGCGCGAGGAAATCCGCGGCGATTTGCTGGACGTCCGCTTGGCCGAAAAGCACCTCGTTGATAAGCGCCTCGGCGCCGTCGGGTTTGCGGTGGACGATCTTCCAGTGGATTTTGCCTGCGGCGTCGAGCGCGGCCAGCGTCTCGTCCTCCTTCGAGGGGCCGGCGGTGACGACGGTCTTTTGCTGCTCGAAGTAGGTGATGAACCGTGGCAGCGCGTCACCACAGCGGTTGAAGACGAGGTCATCGGCGAGCGAGCGTTCCTCACTGGATATCTCGGCATAAGGCTTGATCTCGGCCGGGTTGACAATGGCGGTGTCGAGCCCGGCCTGGACGCAGTGATGGAGAAAGACGGAGTTGAGGACGGCGCGCGCGGGCTTGCCGAGACCGAAGCTGATGTTGGAAACGCCGAGGCAGGTCAGCGCGCCGGGAATACCGGCTTTGATGCGGCGGATGCCCTCGATGGTCTCGGCGGCGGAGTTCCTGAACTCGGCGTCGCCGGTGGCCAGCGTGAACGTGAGCGCGTCGAAGATCAGGTCGTGCGGCTCGATGCGCCAGCGTCGGGTGACAATGGCGGCCATTTTCTCCGCGATGCGGAACTTCAGATCGGCGGTCTTGGCCATGCCGCCGTCTTCCTTCGAGATCGTAAGTGCGATGATCGCCGTGCCGTGTTCCTCGGCGATGGGGCAGACGGTCTCGATGCGATCCAGGCCGTTCTCCATATTGATGGAGTTGAGCACGGCGCGACCGGGATACACCTTCAGCGCCGCCTCGAACACCTTCGGGTCGGTGGTGTCAATCACCAGCGGAGCCTCGATGCTCTGGGCGAGCTTCTTGACGAGGATGCGCATCTGGTCGGCCTCATCGCTGCGTTCGGTGACGGCAACGCATACGTCCAGCAGATGCGCGCCACTCTCGACCTGCTGGCGGGCGACCTGGACGATGCCGGCGTAGTCATCGGCCAGCAGGAGCTGCTTGATCTTGCGCGAGCCTTGCGCGTTGACGCGTTCGCCGATGAGCGTTGGGGCAGGGTCTTGCAGGAGCGCCACGCGCTTCATCGCGCTGGAGACGTATGGAATAAAAGCAGGCATTGGAAATCAGTAACCCGTGGTCAGTTGAGGTTGCGTTTGCGCGGGATGACGCCTTGGAGTGATTCGATCACGGCGCGCATGTGGTCGGGCGTGGTGCCGCAACAACCGCCGACGATGTTGACGCCGAATTCGGCGACAAACTCGCGCAGGTGGCGGGCGAGATCGGCGGGCGTCTCCGGGTAGACGGCGTGGCCGTCGCGGTTTTCCGGGAGGCCGGCGTTGGGAATGACGCTGATGGGCAGCTGCGAGTTCTCGCAAAGGAACCGGACGGAGTCGCGCATCTCCTTGGGGCCGGTGGAGCAGTTCAGGCCGATGACATCCACCCGGAGCGCCTCCAGTGTTGTCATGGCTGCACCGATGTCGGTGCCGAGCAACATCCGCTGCGTCACATCAAGCGTCACCTGCGCCTGGATCGGCAGGCTGCGGCCGAGGTCGCGGAAGCATTTTTGGAAGCCGGCGATGGCGGCTTTCACCTCGAGCATGTCCTGTGACGTCTCGATCAGCAGCAGGTCACAGCCGCCCTCGATGATCGGTTTCGCCTGCTCGGTGTAGATGGAGGCCAGTTCGTCGAACGTGATTTTGCCCAGATCCGGGTCGTCGGTGCTCGGCAACATGCCGGACGGACCGACGGAGCCGGCGACAAAGCGCGGCCGTTCCGGCGTGCTGAACTTGTCGGCGGCGCGACGGGCAAGTTGCGCGGCGGCGAAGTTGAATTTGTAAACGTCCCCGGCGGTGCCGTGGCCGTATTCGCCAAGCTTGATGCGCGAGCCGCCAAACGTGTCTGTCTCCACCACATCGCAGCCAACGGCGAGAAACGATTCATGCACGTCCGCGATCACATCGGGGCGCGAGAGCACAAGCCCTTCATTCCAGCCTTCGCGGCCTTCGAGGAAGTCTTCCTTCCGCAGCCGGCGCGACTGGATGCTGGTGCCCATCGCCCCGTCGAATACGACGACGCGACGGCGGACAGTTTCAAGATATCGGCTTTCCATAAAGCGCGCGACCCTAACAAGCCGCCGCTCGTATTTCAACCACGGTATCCTCTGCGTGTTGGGTCCGATGTCTGCAACACCCTTGCTACTCTCGATTTACAGCGTATAATCCACCGCACAAACCCAAGGAGGATATGATGACCCGAGTCAATCTCTTCGCCTTCGCTGCTGCATTGCTTTTTCCTAGTCCCGCTGCGGTTCTTGCGCAGACAACCACGCCGAAAGATGCTGATTGATCCTGCAAAGGATGCAATCAAGGGAGAATGGAAATGGTGGAGCACTGATTTTTGGCAAGAGCAGACAGGCAACTCGGTGAACTGGTGAAACCGGGCACAGGCCAGGATACGCTGGAGAGGTTGATGTGCCGGGAAACAGAAGACAGGACGGTGGCGATGAACATCGAAACGACTTTGAAGACGAGAGTGGCATTGGGGGTGTGGCTGCTGATCACGCTAGCGATGCCATTGCGGGCAGACGAGAAAGTGTTCGTGATTCCCGAGGAGGGGTGGCGCGTGTTGGTGGATGCGCCCTTCATGGACCGGGTCGAGGAAGCGCGGCATGGGACAGACTACAGATTCAAAGGACATGGCGATCGATTCAACCTTTCGTTCTTTGTGGAACGGCCACAATCGGCTTCGGGCGGCCACAAGGAGTGTTACGAGTTCTATTGGTCCCATGGCAGACGGAACCCCCTCATTGATCAGAGTTCGGTGCGAGTCTCAAGTGACCCGCGCTATTACCGGGTCGAGTATCAGGTGGTGGCTCCTTTCAAGGGCAAGGAGTTCAAACAGAAACATGTCCACTACTACTTCGTGTTCAACCGCCGATGGATGGACTTGCACATCTCAGTCTTCGAACCGAAGCCGGCTGACGAAGAGATATTCCGCGGCTTCGATCGGGGACTGCGCTACGAATCTGTTGCGGCTGGGCGGCCATTGGCCGGGAACAAAGTCGAGAGAATGTATCCGATTCCCAACGGCGGAACGCTGGTGTTGGCGGTGCCCGCCGCGTGGCTGGGTCACGTTGCATCGCCGCGCGATACGATGCCGGGCATGATGACCGTGGAGTTTACGCGCGACAAGGCAAACGGTTTCCGTGTGTTGCTGAGCTTGATGCCCAAGTCAGAGTCGCCCGATAAACAGAAACCCGGGATGTCTTGGCTCCGCAACGTCATGGAACAAGGCAGGTGTAGAGCGCAGGCCAGCGCGGAAGAGAAGGAACTGGTCGTTCGTGAATTCAAGGAGGGCGAAGTGTTGGGTTGCTACTACACAGCTACGGACCGGACCGTGCCCATCGACAACCCGCCTCCCAATCAAGCCAGATTCATGCTTCAGGCTGCGGTTGTGATCAGCGGCCGCGTTGCCATGTTGACGGCCTTGTCCAATACACCTGGATACGTGGACCAGAACGCAGCGCTGGAGATGATCAAGAGCGCGCTGTGCCGCTAGCGAGTGCCGCGACCATTCCGGTGCCAGGTTCTTGACTCTGCCTCAGCGTTATCGGCATCAGATCGGTTTGACGACGATGGCTTTGGGGTAAACGGGGCAATGAAACTGGCAGACGCCGCAGCCAGTGCAGCCGTCGGATTTCACCTCAATGTAGCTGTCCTCGTGGATGCAGATGGCGCGTTCGCCGACGGGGCATTTCTCGATACAGGTGTTGCACTCCTGTCCCATCGTTCGCAGGCAAAGCTCCTGCGCCCATTCAGCCAGGCCGATGCGGACGGAGTCGGTGGAGACGGGCATCAGCGCGCCCGAGGGGCAGGCGGTGGAGCAGGGCACGTCATTGCAGAGGACGCAGGCTTGCTGCTCCGGGTCAATGTAGGGCGTGCCACTCATTTGCGGGTCGTCGCTTTGATAGAGCTTGATGGCTTGCACGGGGCAAACCTCCACGCACCGGGCGCTCCGCGAGCACATCGTGAGAAAGTCATTCTCCGACTGCGCGCCAGGCGGACGCAAAAGTGTGGGACGCCACGGCGTGGGCGGTGGCGGTGGCGGCGGTGGGTTGACGAGCTGATCAAATCTCTCCAGCGGCCGTTCCACCGTTTCTGCCAACGGTTCCACGACGCGATTCAACAGCGCCCGGAAGAATTTTCGCCGGTCGCCGCTGCGTTTCTCAAAAGGTTCCGAATCCATCGCCGGCAACATATCATCTTTCGCGCGCTTTGTGGGAGGAAAGAAATTGGCGTTGGTGACGGGGAGGGGGACGGAGCAAATTGTTGCCCACTAAACACGACATCGGCTCGACAGCGGTCGGTGGTGCGGCGAATGCTACTTTGGTTCCATCCGGTTCCATAAGACTTGCCGACAGGCGGGAGACACACTAATGTCACCGACCTTTGTCTGATTCAAAGTGATTATGTTGTTAAGTTGTAATGATGCAAACTGAAGAAGCCAAAGATTTGATTTACGTTTTCGTGTTTTGTTTGAGCGGACTGGTGTTTGCGCTTGGGCCGATTCTGCTCGCCAAACTCCTGGCGCCCCGGAAGACACGACAGACGGTCAACAAGACCGGGCAGTTCGTCGAGTGCGGGATGGATCCAATCGGCGACGCGTGGATTCGTTACAGCGCAGTCTATTATCTTTACGCGTTGGTGTTCATCGCGTTTGCGGTGGACGTGCTCTACCTCATTCCCGTGGTGCTGGTTTACAACCGGGAATTTGCCATCCGGGATTTGGTGGAGGTCTTGATCTTCGTGGGGATTCTCGCTCTTGTGATTGTTTATGCATGGCGAAAGGGTGTGTTTGAATGGAACCTGAAAAAGTCTGCTCCCAAGACCTCTCCCAGATCATAAAGTTTGCGAAGCTGGATGAGTTGCTGGACCTGAGCCGGGCTAACTCACTCTGGCCGCTGACATTTGGGCTTGCCTGCTGCGCCATCGAGATGATGGCGGCGGGCGCATCGCGCTTTGACATCTCGCGTTTCGGCGCCGAGGTGTTCCGGCCCTCGCCGCGGCACGCTGACGTGATGATCGTGGCCGGCACCATCAACAAGAAGATGGCGCCAGCAGTGAAGACACTCTACGACCAGATGCTTGAGCCGAAGTGGGTGATCGCGATGGGCAATTGCGCCATCTCCGGGGGACCATATGTATTTCCCGGCCAATACGCCGTGATCGAGGGCGTGGACAAACTCTTCCCCGTGGATGTTTTCATTCCCGGCTGTCCGCCTCGGCCAGAGGCGTTGATCGAGGGGATATTGAAGCTCGAAGAAAAACTCACCGGAAAACGCCGGTGGCCAACGGTGACACCCCAGTGATCCACTCCCTTCAGGAACTCGCGGATCAATTCAACAAGTTGATTCCGCATGAAACGCTGCCAGCGGCGTCTGGCACGACTGAACCGGCTCCGACGAGTCCGGTTCAGATGGAGGACTATGCCGCCAAGGGCTACCATCTGAACGTCTGCGTGCAGCCCGACCAGGTTGTTGGAGCGGCCGAGATTCTCGACTCCCATGGTTTTGCGTTGGATGCCGTCACGGGCATGGATTGGATTGCGGCGAACGAGATGGAAGTGGTTTACGACTACTTCCATCCGATGAACTCATGGCGAGTCGTGATTCGGACGCGTGTGCCGCGAGGCAAGCCCGAGGTCCCGACCATCTCGAAGGTCTATCCGGGCGCCGACTGGCATGAGCGCGAGACGCATGAGTTCTTCGGCATCGTCTTTCTTGGCCATCCGAACCTGACGCCGCTGCTGTTGCCGGAAGACGCGGACTATCACCCGCTCAGAAAGGATTTCGTCGCGTGAGCGCGCCCGAAATCATTTCCACCTCCGACACGCCGCGCGAGACGTTTGTGCTCAACGTCGGCCCGCAGCATCCGGCCACACATGGCGTGCTGCGGCTGAAGCTGACGATGGAAGGCGAATATGTCGTCCGCGCCGAGCCAATCTGCGGCTATATCCATCGGATGCACGAGAAGATGGGCGAGAACCGCACGTGGGCGCAGTTCCTGCCCAACACCGGCCGGATCGACTATCTCTCGGCGATGACCTACAACCACGCTTACGTGGCGGCGGTGGAACGGGCCGCCAAGATCGAAGTGCCGCTGCGGGCGGAATACATCCGGGTCATTACATCCGAATTGAATCGCATCTCCAGCCATCTGGTCTGGTTTGGCGCGTTCCTGCTGGACCTTGGCGGGTTCACGCCGTTGCTTTACGCATTCGATGACCGGGAACAAATCCTGGATATACTCGAAGCCGTCAGCGGTTCCCGCCTGACTTACTGCTACTACCGTTTCGGCGGCGTCTGTAATGATGTGGACGCTGATTTTGTTCGCGGTTGTCGCAATTTTGTCGCCCGGATGAGGCCGAGGCTCAAGATGTACAAGACGCTCGTCACCGATAACATCATTCTGCGCAAGCGGCTCGAAGGCATCGGCTTCATCAATAGTGAGATGTGCCGCAAGTATGGCGCGACCGGGCCGGTGATCCGCGGCGCGGGCGTTGCCTACGACGTGCGGAAGATCGAGCCTTACTCGATTTATCGCGACTTCGACTTCGACATCCCCACGTTTCCGGATGGCGATTGCATGGCGCGCTACCTGGTGCGCATGGAAGAAATGGCCCAGAGCCTCCGGATCATCGAGCAGGCGATAGGCAGGTTCCCTGACGGGCCGACGTTGACCCACGGCGTGCCGCGCATGCTGAAGCCGCCGGCGGGCGATTATTGTTTTGCGGTCGAGGCGGCGCGTGGACGGTTGCTCGTGCGGATCGTCAGCGACCACAGGGAAATACCGTATCGGGTCAGGTTGCGCACGCCGTGTTTCTCCAACCTCAGTCTTTTTGAAGAGGCCAGTGCGGGCATGATATTGCCCGACGCCTTGGCGGAGCTTGGCAGCCTCGACCTGGTGATTCCCGACATTGACCGCTAGGAACCCGACATGAGTCTCTCCGAACTCCTATATATGTTGGTGTACGTGGTCGGTGTCATGGCGTTTGTCGGCTTGAACGCGGCCTATTTGGTTCTGGCCGAGCGCAAAGGCGCGGGCCGGTTCCAGCGGCGGCCGGGTCCCACCGAGGTCGGCTATGCCGGCTGGCTGCAACCCATCGCGGATGGCGTCAAACTCCTTTGCAAGCAACTCATCGTCCCGACAGGCGCCGACGCCACCGTGTTCCGGCTGGCGCCGTTGCTGGTATTGATACCCTCCATGATGTGCCTGGCGGTGATTTCCTTCAGCGAGACGCTGTACGGGCGGAACATCAACGTCGGGTTGGTGTTTGTGTTCGCCTTCGGCGCAATCAATGTGATGGCGATCATGCTCAGCGGCTGGGCCTCGCGCAACAAATACGCCATCATCTCCGCCGCGCGTGTGGTGTCGCAGGATGTCGCCTACGAAATCCCCATGTTGTTGGTGGTCATCACCCTGTTGATGGTCACGGGCACGATGAATCTTCGCGAGATTGTCGATCAGCAAGCCGGCTGGTTCTGGCATTGGAATCTCTTCCGGCTCGATGTGAACCCGCTGATGCCCGTGACGTTTATCATCTTCTTCACTTGCATGCTGGCCGAGACCAACCGCTCGCCGTTCGACATGGCCGAAGCCGAGAGCGAACTGGTGGCGGGCGCGTTCACCGAGTATGCGGGCATGGGGTTCGGCGTGTTCTTCATGGCCGAATACGCCAACATCGTTGTGGGCAGCGCGATGGCGACCGTGCTGTTCCTGGGTGGCTGGCAAAGCCCCTTCGGTATCGGGTCCGGCGTGATCTGGTTCCTGCTGAAGATGTATGCGGTGGTTTTCACCGTCATCTGGGTGCGCTGGACCTTTCCCCGGACGCAGTTCTACAACCTGCTCAATCTTTCGTGGAAGATTCTCATCCCGCTGTCGTTGTTCACGCTCGTTCTGACCGCCGTCATGATGAAGGTGTTGCGAGCATGAAGAAGTATCTCAAAGACATCTGCGGCGGGTTTTACAGTCTCGTGCAGGGTATGTGCGTGACGATGGCGCAGTTCTTCAAGCCGACTGTGACGGTGCATTACCCGCACGAGTCGCTGAAAATGACGCCGAAGTTCCGCGGCCATATCGAACTGGTGCGCGATCCCCAAACCGGCAAGGCGATTTGCATGGCTTGCAAGCTTTGCGAAAAAACCTGTCCCAGCCATTGCATCACCGTTGAAGGCATGAAACGGGAGGGCGAGAAGCACCGGTCGATCAAGGAGTTCAAACTCGACTTCACCAAATGCAGCCTGTGCGGCTCGTGCGTCGAGGTGTGCAAGAGCCAGGCCATTCGCTTCAGCAAGGATTACAACCTTGCCGGCACCAGCAAGGAGGACTTCATTATGGACCTGTTCAAGCGGCTGGAGGCGGAGCAGGTCGCGGAGGCGGCGCAGGCTGCTGCCTCGCCGTCTGCAAAACAGCCGGAGGCAAAGCCTGCGGAACAACCCAAGACGGAGGTCCGATGAACTCGCTGCTGATCTCTGACTATATCGTCGCGGGCATTTTCTACTTTTGCGTTGCGACGACTGTTGGCGGCGCGCTTGTCGCCGTCCTGACGACGCGCATCATCCGCAGCGTTTGCGGGCTGATGATCTGCTGTCTCGGTGTGGCGGGACTTTACTATTTCCTCCACAGCCCGTTCCTGGCGCTGATGGAAATCCTTATCTATATCGGCGCGGTGTGCGTCACCATCATGTTCGCGGTCATGCTGGCTGAGCCGGATGAGCCGGCCCGCGAGGAATCGCGGGGCGCGGCCATTCTGGGAGGGATCGTGGCGCTGGCGATGGGGGCTATCATTTGCTGGGGCTTGTCGCGGCTGAGTCTGGCGCAGAAATGGACGCCGCCTGCCGCTCCGGTCAACGACGGTTCCGTCAAAGCCATCGGCATTTCGTTGCTCACCACCTACAGCATGGCGTTTGAACTTATCTCGCTGGTGCTGCTCGTCGCCATCATCGGCGCGCTGGTGATCGCGCGGCCGGGGAGGAACCAGTCATGAATTTCTTGCGCGCTTACGAACAGGCGGACATCTACCTCGTCCTTGCGGCGTTCCTGCTGGCCGCCGGCGTTTTTGGCATGATCCGGCGGCGGACGCTCATCGGCATGTTGATCTCCGGCGAACTGATATTTCTGG
>JBAZIR010000105.1:0-15713 GCA_041651735.1 Verrucomicrobiia bacterium
GTAATCATCCCAGTCGCTGAGCCGGTTCAAGCCGCCATGATAAATCTTGCCCGCGCCGGCGACATAGTAGCCGTTGTTCTTGAAGTGCAGCGGCAACGTGACGGTGCCTTCCGGGACGATCTTCCGCCAATCGTCGCCGTTGCCATAAACGCCACTCGTGCCGGGGCGCATCCCGGTCAACAGCGCGGCCCGCGAAGGATTGCAGCAGGGTGAGGCGCAAAAGCTGCGCGTGAAATGCACGCCTCGCGCGGCAAGCTTGTCGAGGTTCGGCGTCTTGACCTGCTTGTTGCCGAGATAACCGACCCAGTCGCGCAGATCGTCAATGGCGATGAAAAGGACGTTGGGTTGAAAGGATTTCGATTCTGCGGCTTGCACGAGGTTCAGGCTTAGCAGAACGGCGCAGAAGGTGGTTAACGAGTGTCTCATGAGAATCCTTTTGCGTTTCAAACACCGTCCGTGGCCACTGGTTGCGGCTCACATTTGAGGCCTGCGTCTGGTGATCGAGACGGCCGATGATGTGAAGCGATGCGCCGCCCCGGCGCGGGAACGGACAGCGCGGATTACGGCTGGAGTTCGACGTTGGAGACGCCCTGTGTGCCCGGATGAAGGATGTTGTTGGAGAAATGCAGCCCCTTCGGCGGAGCGTTCCCTTCCGTGGCCACATGCACGGCGTAGGTGTAGCGCGGGGGAAGCGGTTTGACCACGCCATCCACCACGGCTCCATCGCGACCGGTGTCATAAACGATGTTGCCTTGGATGATCACATCCTTGAGCGGCGGGTTGTCCCCGGTCTGGCCGGCTTCAAAACGAAGCGGCACGCCATGAGCATCGCCGGCCCGCATCCAGTGTGCGTGACCATAGCCGAAGTCGGAGATGATGTTGTGAGCGACGATGGAGCCGCCGTCCACGTTGGCCTCCATTGCCGGCTTGCCGTCTTTCGCCGCTGTCGCCGCGTGCGATGAGCGCGCCGCCTGCAGGCAGATGCTCCAAAGATCGTTCTGCGAAAACTGGTTTCCCAGGATCAGGATGTTCCGCGAACCGTGAATGGCCTTCATGCCGACCATCGTGTCTCGGACGATGTTCTGCGAAACGATGACGTGATCGGCGTGGATGTCGAACCCCTGCCCCGTGTTCTCCACGTAGTTGCCGACCACTTGCGTCAGGTCCGTTGTCATTGGGCAGGCGACGTGGATGCCGGTTGCCTGATGCCAGTTATCGGTGTATTCGCTCTCCCATGCCTTCCGGGAAATGAACCGGCCGCGCGTGTGGTTCTTCTTTGTGAAGTCACCGAGGCGGAATTCCTTCTTCGCCTCGGGCGTGGGAAAGAGATGTTGCTCGATGACGCGGTTGCCTTGAATCAACGTCGCGCGGCAGTCCTTGAGAACAATGCCGGTGCCGATGAGGCATTTGAACGCGTAACCCGAATCCGCGTCCATCGTCCGGTCATCGACGGAGACGCGCTGATAATTCCGGACGAGGCAATTGCGAATCTGGCTCGCGTAACAGCCGCGCAACTCAATGGCGGCGGTGCGGGTGCGGTTGTCCAGCACTCGCACGTTCTCCACCACCAGGTTGCGGCATTTGATCCCCAGCACGCCTTCCGAGAGCGTGTCGGTTCTGCCCTCGGGCCGCATCAGGGTCAGGTCGCGAATTTGCGCGTCATCCGCGTCCTCGACGACGAGGATGGGGTGGGCGGGATTGTTTTGTCGTATGCGGCCCGGCCCGAAAAGTCCTCCGCCGTGCCGGCCAATGTGAATCTTCGTGGAGATGTCGTAATCACCTGCGGGCACATACACCATCCGACCGGGATTGGCGCGGATGGCTTCTTGAATCGAAGGATAATCCGCGGCCGATGGTGTATATGATGCTGAGGGTGCGGCGGCAAATGCGACTGCCGGCGACGCCAGACCGAGAGAGAGAAACATCACCAGTTTTTTCACGCGAAATCCTTTTGTGGTTTCAAACAGCACTTCCAGCCGACAGTTGCGCAGCGGACGCAGGACCGGACAACTCAGCCTTGGATTGCCAGCTTGCGTTGCAGTTCCTCGACGAGCGGGAACTGCCGCTCGCTCATCTTTTCCTTCGCCTCCGCCACGCTGAAGAATCCGGCGCGGTCCACCTCCGGAAACTCGCAGACCGTGCCGGAGCGCGGTGGCCACTCCAGCGAAAACGTGTTGCTGTGAAGCGCGGCGGGATCGCAGTCGCCCTCGAACGCCCACGCGTGGACAATCTTGCCGCTCCGGAGCTGCACGGACGTCAGCTCGATGAACGGCTCGCGCACGGCGAAACCTGTCTCCTCCTGGAACTCGCGTTGTGCGGCGGCCAGCGCGTCCTCGCCTTCACCCATCTCGCCTTTGGGGATGGACCACCAACCGGCGTCCTTGTGTTTCCAAACCGGCCCGCCGGGGTGGACAAGCAACACCTGCAGCCCGCCGCTCACACGGCGATACATGATCAAACCCGCGCTGACCTTGGGCATGCGGCGATACCTCTCTGTGGCAAAGAAAAGCGGCGGGGTGGCCCGCCGCTTTCCCAAATTTTCCAGATGCCTGTTTAACTGCCGCAGCCAGCCGAAACCGGGCAGCCGCCGCCTGACTTTGCCTTCGAGCACGCGGCTTTCCACAGAACCAGTTGCTCGGGTGTCAGCACCGACTCGATGCCTTTCATGCACTTCGCACAAGCTTCCGGCGTGCGGCCGGCCTTGTCGCACACCTCGCGCAAGGCGGTGATCTTGGTCTTCTGATCGTCACTCAGGTTGAGTTTGCCCAGCACGTCCGTCTTGCCCATCAGCGGGCAGCTTTTGGATCCAGCCGAAGCGGGGCACGAGGGACAACCGCCCTGCCCGTAAAGTGTCGCGACACTCGCCATCACTGCTACTGCAATCAACAATCCAATGACTTTCTTCATTCGCTGTCTTCCTTTTCTTGATGTTCGGTTACGCATGCACGCTACCATGTCTGGCCCAAATCGCAACTTCTCGCCGCCGCAACCCGCGCGGCGAATCCTGCAAAAGGCTTGTCGCGCCGCGTGGGGTCGGCATAATGACCGGCCATGAAAATTCGTTGCATCCATGTCGGCGTCGGCGGCCGCGGTGTGTGGCCGGTCAAACTGTTTACCAGTCGCCAGGATTTCGAGTCGGTGGCGTTTGTGGACGTGAAGCCCGAGAACATCGCCGCCGCCCGCGCGCTGAATCCGAAGATCACCGAGGCGCAGTGTTTCACGCGGATGGAGGATGCTCTGGCGAAGGTCGAGGCCGACGCGGTGATCGTCATCACGCCGCCGCACCTGCACCACGCGCAGTGCCTCGCCGCCATCCGCGCAGGCAAGCACGTGTTCGTCGAGAAGCCGTTGACGATGTCGCTCGCCGAATCGCGCGAAGTCGTCGCCGAGGCCGACAAGCATGGCGTGAAGCTGTGCGTCGGCCAGAACGCGCTCTACAACGGCGGCAACGCCACGTTTGCGCGGCTGGTCGCCGAGCGGAAATATGGCCGCGCCGCCAACGGCCTGATGATCAAGTTTGGCTGGCGGCCGAAGGTGCATCACTCCGGCAGTGTGCATCATTCCTATCTCTGGGAGCGCGGCGTCCACGACATCGACACGATACGGGCGATTTTCGGCCAGGAGGTCAAGCGTGTGTCGGCGATGTCGTTCAACCCGCCGTGGAGTCCCTACCAGCACGGTTCCGGCATGCATGCGTGGCTGGAGTTTGAGAACGGCGCGACGTGCGCCTATTCGTGCTCGTTCGCGGTGTTTGGCGCGGAGATGGGCTTGCGCGTGGATTGCGAGCAGGCGTCGTTGGTCGAACTGAACAAGGAGAAGAAGATTGCCATTTGGAAACCGGGCGTCAAAGAGCCGGAGATCATCGGCTGGGATGCCGGCCCGCAACCGGAGGCGATCCTGCTCGATGGCTGGTTCCGTTACATCAAGGACGGCGTCGAACCGCGTTTCGGCGGCCACGAGAACCTCAAGACGCTCGCATTGATCGAGGCCCTCGGCGTGTCCGCCGACAAAGGCCAGATTATCGAGGTCGGCAAACTGTAAGCGGCAGCGGCCCGCTTTTTTTCAGAGGCTGTGGCGCGTCAGCGGGAACGGCCCGCCTATTTCTGCGGCAGCCACAACTCCAGAAACACCTTTGTGTCGGGCTGTATCTTCGTGAGGAAGGTCGAGGAATCACTTACGCCGTAGTCGGTCCATTTCATCTCGCCGCTGCCGATCAGATGGTAGAACCCGGCTTCTTCCTTGAACTGCCCGCCGAGAACCAGCGCACGGGTCACGTCGCGAATGGTGAGCAGACCCGATACTAGGAACGATTGGTTCTCTGTAACGGTGACTCGTTCCAACGTGAAAGTGATTCTCGGAAACCGGTTGATTTCGAGGCACTCGTTGCGCCACTTGTCGTCGCGGCCGACGCTGCCCGTGGTGATGTTCTTGACATCCACTTCCAACGTGCCGCGCAGTGAGTTCAGGTCGCTGGGCCGGTTGAAGCGCGCCCAGCCGTTTAGTTCCTTTATCTGGCCTTTGATTTCGTTCCAAGTCGCAGACACCGCGAAAGCCACTATGCAGTTGTTGGTCGAGAGAAGGATCGTCGGCATTTCCTGCGCGCGGGCGCCAGCCGTGAACACGACGAACGCCGCCAGCCAGCCGGCGCATCGCGCCACGAATCTATTGCTCCATTCCATTTGACCATGCACTTTACCCGCGCGTTCCAGTGGCGTCACTCGGAAACTGCGCGCCGATGGTGAAGCGGCTTGTCTGGCTGGCCCGGAAATGAGAAGGTTTCGGGTCGGCCAGGCATCCGCCGGGTTGAGACAAAGGAGAACAGAAATGGATCGCTCACGACACAAGACAGCCTGTTTTGGAATCGCTGGCCTCTGGCTGGCCTTCGCCGTTTGCCTGCCGATAACAACTTTCGCCGCCGGCGAGCCGACCAACGCCAAGGAATCCGCCGCCAAACCCAAGACCGCGCCTGTTTACGACAAGGCGGCGGACGCGAAGCGCAAGACAGCCATGTCGCCCGAACAACTCGCATGGGAGAAAACACTCGAGGAATGCCTCGGTTCGTTCTACCTGCCGATCTACAAGCAGACGGCGTTGAAAGGCGTCGAGCAGGCGTGGGATTATGTGAAGGACGATCCCAAGCTGCCGCGCATCCTGCTGATCGGCGACTCCATCTCGCGCGGCTACACGCTGGCGGTGCGGCACGCGTTGGCCGGCAAGGTCAACGTTCATCGCGCGCCGGAGAACTGCGGCTCCACTGCCAACGGCCTGAAGAAACTCTCCATCTGGCTCGGTGACGGCAAGTGGAACGTCATCCATTTCAACTTCGGCATCCACGACCGCAGGACGCCGCCCGCCGACTATGAGCAACGGCTGGAGACGATTATTGAACGGTTGAAGGCGACCGGCGCAAAACTGGTTTGGGCCAGCTCCACGCCGCTGCCGCCGGACGGCAAGGACGGCGACCGGGACATCGTCGCGCGCAACGAAATTGCCGCCCGCGTGGTGAAGCGCCACGGCATCGCCATCAACGACCTCTACACATTCATCAAGCCGCGTCTGGCCGAGTTGCAGATCCCGAAGGATTGCCACTTCAAAGGTCCCGGCTACGACCTGCTCGGAAAAAAAGTGACGGAGGAAATCCTCGCGGCTCTCGGCGCGAAATAACCCAACGATCCTGCGTGCTTATTGGTTTATATGCACCACCTTCGCTGGCGGGAAGCCGTTGAAGTAGGTGGAGGAGGCATGGCTGTAGGCGCCGATGTTCTCGCTGTAGAGCAGGTCTCCACGTTGAAGGTCGGGCAGGTTCTCCGCCATCGAAACCACATCGAGCGCGTCACACGTCGGGCCGAACACCGAGCAAATCTGCGTCGGCGCTTTCTTGAATGACTTCAGGTGGTAGTGGCAGTGGTCGAAGATGACGCCGGAGAAGGTGTGGTAAACGCCGTCGTTGATGTAGTAACAGAGTTTGCCGTCACGCACCGCCTTGCCGATGATCTTGGAGATGGCGGTTGCCGCCGTCGCGACGAGGAACCGGCCCGGCTCGGCGAGAATCTGCACTTCTTTCGGAAACAGCCGGTCAATCTCGCGGTTGATGACCTTCGCCAGTTCGCGGAACGGTTTGACTGTGGCGTCATACGGCGCGGGGAAACCGCCGCCGATGTCGAGCAGGTTCATCTTCGTGTAGCCGCGCTCCTTCGCCTCCTTGAAGATGTTCGCTGCAAGGTTGATCGCCTGGACGTAGTTCTCGAAGTTCGTGGTCTGGCTGCCGACGTGGAAACTGAGTCCCTCGACAACGAGACCGGCCTTGTCGGCTTCGAGAATGAGGTCCACCGCCTCGCCGGGCGCCGCGCCGAACTTCGACGACAGTTCCACCATCGCGCCGGTGTTCGGCACCTTCAGCCGCAGCGCCAGGCCCGCGTGCGGCGCGTGGCGTTTGACCTTCTTGATTTCCTCGGAGTTGTCGAACGTCACCAGTGGCTTGTACTGGTCGAGTTGTTCCAGCGTCTCGGTGGCCTTGATGGGATTGGCATAGATGATCTTGTCCCAGATCCAGTCCTGCCGTTGCTTGGCCGGCATGCCCTTGATGTTTTTGTAAACGATCATGAACTCAGGCATCGAAGCGACGTCGAAGCTCGCGCCCGCTTTGTAGAGCGTGCGGACGATGGCTGGGTCGGAGTTGGCCTTCACCGCGAAGTACGCCTGCACGCGCGGCAGGTATTTCTTGAACTCGGTGTAGTTGCGCCGCAGCGCGTCGTGGTCCACCACGAACAGCGGCGTGCCGTGTTCTTTCGCCAGTTTCTTCAGTGTGCTTTGGGTGACCATCCTAGTCTCCATCGGTGATGAGGAAGTTCTTGAACTGCCACAGGTCGTCGAAATCCACCTGCGGGTTGTTGTGGCCCTTGAAGGCGTTGGTGTAGTGCTTCAACGGCGTCCAGTCCGAAGGCTTGGAAATCCATTTGCCAAGATACGGCTTGGCAACCTTCAGCACATACTCGTGCGGCAGATCGTCCGGCACGCAGACGCCCCTGGCCGGGTTCTCGATCATCCACATTGATGCGGCGATCACCGAAATGGCCACCTGCATCGTCGTGGCGTTCTGGTGCGGCACCAGCCGGCGCGATTCCTCAATGCTGAGGTCGCTGCCGGTCCACCACGAATTGTACGCATGGCCCATCAACAGAGCACCGAGGATGTCGGCGCCGCTGGTAATCTCGTCGTTGAGGATGCGCTGCTTTTCCTGAAGCTTGTAGTCGTAGCCGCGCAACTCGTTGAGAGAGGCGATGGCCGAATCAGACGGGCAATAAGCGTAGTGCACCGTGGGCCGATAGACGGCCTTGCCATTCTCCCAGACCGTCAGCCGGTCCGAGATGGTGAACGCTTCGCCGTGGCGCACGACCATGCCGCGGATGCAGTAATTTGGCACCCAGGAGGCAACCCACGTGTTCATGCCCATGCGGGCCAGGCATATCTGGTTGCGCGGCCCCTCGGTATGTTCGTAGGCCAGCGACGGCAGTTCCTTCTCGTGCGTGCCCCAACCCATTTCCGCCGTCGTCGTGCCTTCCTCGCGGAAGCCTTCGACGCTCCAGGTGTTGACGAACTCGTCCACCTCCTTGGGCTTGTTGGTGATCTGAGTGTCGCGTTCGCTGCAATGGATCACCTTCACACCCATCTTCATCGCGAGCCGGTTGAACTTCTGGTCCTTGATGAGCTGTTGGATTTCCTCGGCATTGGCGCCTCGAACTTTCTTGTCGGCCAGGAGACGCTTGCCGATGTCAATCAAGCCCTGTTTGGTGAAGTGCGAAATCAGGCCGGGATTCGCGCCGTGTTCCAGCACGGCCGTCGGGCCCGGCTTGGACCACCCGGCCGTCATGCGGCGGATGTTCATGTGCCGCCAATAGAGCGTCATCTTCGTCGGCGGCGCATTCTTGGCGTTCTCGTAGGGATCCCAAAGCTCGACGGAGGTGTTGATGTAGAGCACGCCGTTGTCGTGGCACCACTGGAGGATTTCACAACAGCCGATATTCCACGCGAGATCGATCAACAGGTCGCCCGCGGAGAGATACTTGCCGAGCAACGCCCCCATGTTCTCTTGCGTCACGCGCTTGTGCGCGAACTTCACGCCGCGGGCGATCCACGGCCGCAGCGCGGCGCGACAATCCTCGAAATCCATCACGGTGATGTTCTTCGCCGGCACCTTGATATGCTTGACCAGAATCGGCAGCGTGCACTGAGCCACCGAACCGTAACCCACCATCAATACCCTCTTGTTGAACTCGATCATCGTGACACCTCTTCCATGTTGCCGCACGTGGCGGCTGTTCTTGTTTGTCGGCATGCTTTCGACCCGTGGCACCGAGCCGCACTGTCATCGCGAGACGTGATTCTAGTTCAAAACCTCCGCGCGTGACAAGTTTCTATAGAGTGACATTTGCATTTTTGCAAGCGGACTCGAACTGTTTGAAAAAACACTGGCATCGCGCATGGACTTGCGGCATACACACGTTTGCCGGGAGCAGACATCCGGCCGTCGACAAGGAGTGAGTGATGAAACTGATGCGCAACGTTATTCTGTCCGGTCTGTGTGTCACCCTGCTGTGCGCTGGCACGGCCCGTGGCTACGACCTGCCCTCCGTCAACCTCGGCCTCACCAGCTTTTTTGACGGCGGGCCGCCGGCGGGTCCCGGTTTCTACTTCACGCAGTATTTCGAGTATTACCACGCCAACAAGTTTGCCGACAACGGCGGCAACACCATGTCGCTGCCCAGTGGTGACTCGCCGAGCATCGAGGTCTTCGCCGGTCTTTCACAACTCATCTACCAGTCCGACCAAAAGGTGCTCCTCGGCGGCAAGTGGGGTTTGGACTTCATCCTGCCGGCGGTGGACTATGACTTGGAGCCCAAGAACCCGTGGCTCACCGACAATGGCGGCGGCATTGGCGACATTGTCGTCGGGCCGTACCTCCAATGGGACCCGATCATGGGCGAGAACGGGCCGATCTTCATGCACCGCATCGAATTCCAGTGCATCCTGCCCACGGGAAGCTACAGTCCGAACGAGGACCTCAACGCTGGAGCCAACTTCTTTTCGTTCAATCCCTATTGGGCCGGCACCTGGTTCGTGGTGCCCAAGTGGACCCTCTCCTGGCGCGCTCACTACCTCTGGAATGACGAGAACGACAGCCCTGATGCCCACGTCTTCCCGACCGCCAAAAAAACCCAGGCCGGGCAGGCGATTCACCTGAACTGGGCCGCTGAATACGAAGTGGTCGAGAAGAGGCTCAACGTCGGCATCAACGGCTATTTCCTCACGCAATTTACGGACACGCAGGCCGATGGCCAGGATGTCCTCGGCCGGCGCGAGCAGGTGATCGGCATCGGCCCCGGGGCGGTCTATCACTTCTCCAAGGACGACCACCTGTTCTGCAACACATACTTCGAGATGGACGCGCGCAACCGCGCTGAAGGCCAGCGTTTCGTTCTGCGGTTCGTGCATCATTTCTAGCCAGCCGGGCTGTTTGCACAAAACTGCAACGCGGCGTATGCTCTCATGATAATGAGAGTGTTGTTGTTGTATCCGGAGTTCCCGGTCACGTTTTGGAGTTTCAAACACGCGCTGAAGTTCATTCGCAAGAAGGCTTCGCTGCCGCCGCTGGGACTGCTCACCGTCGCCTCCATGCTGCCGTCGTCGTGGGAGAAACGACTGGTGGACGCCAACGTCCGCGCTCTCACCGATCAAGACCTTGCGTGGGCCGATGTCGTGTTCGTCAGCGCCATGATCGCGCAACGTCAGTCGGCGCACGAACTCATCGGCCGTTGCCGCGCCGCCGGCAAAACCATCGTTGCTGGCGGCCCGTTGTTCATCGCTGAACATGGACAGTTTCCCGCCGTGGATCATTTTGTCCTGAATGAGGCGGAGGTGACGTTGCCGGAGTTTCTCCGCGACTTTGAGCGCGGTTCGGCCCGGCGTGTTTATGCCTCATCGGAGTTTCCCGACATTCGCCGGACGCCGGCGCCGATGTGGGAACTAGCGGACCTGCGCCGCTATGCCTCGATGAGCCTGCAGTTCTCGCGCGGTTGCCCGTTCGACTGCGAGTTCTGCAACATCACAGCGATGTTCGGCCATCGCCCGCGCACCAAGACTGCCGCGCAAATCATCGCCGAGCTGGACGGTCTCCACCGGGCCGGCTGGCGCGGCCAGGTCTTCTTCGTGGACGACAACTTCATCGGCAACAAGCGCTACCTCCGCGAGGAACTGTTGCCCGCGCTCATCGCGTGGCGGAAAGGACGGCGCCACTTTGCGTTCTTCACCGAGGCGTCCATCAATCTCGCGGATGATGCCGAATTGATGCGCCTGATGGTCGAGGCGGGTTTCGACACCGTCTTCATCGGCATTGAGACGCCTGCGGACGCCGGTCTTGCCGAGTGCAACAAGCGCCAGAACACTGGCCGCGACATGATCGCCGACGTGAAACGCATGCAGCGCGCCGGCTTGCAGGTGCAGGGTGGATTCATTGTCGGCTTCGACAGCGACACGCCAACGATTTTCCAGCGGCAGGTGGAGTTCATCCAGAAGAGCGGCATCGTTACGGCGATGGTGGGCATGCTCAACGCCATCCCCGAAACCAAGCTTTACGATCGGCTCAAGCGCGAAGGACGCCTGTTGGGCCAGATGACCGGTGACAACGCGGATGGCACGACGAATTTCATCCCGCGCATGGACATGGCAAAACTGCGCGAAGGATACAGGGAGATCATGCGCCGAATCTACGCGCCCGGTCCCTACTACAAGCGCGTTCGCACTTTCTTGCGCGAGTATCGCGCGCCGAAGGTGAGCTTCACACTGAACTGGCGTTACCTGATGGCGTTTGCCCACTCCAGCGTCCAGCTCGGCGTCTTCGGCAGCGAGCGATTCCACTATTGGGGCCTGTTGGCGTGGACCTTCTTCCGCCGGCCCGCGCACTTCCAGCTCGCGGTCACTCTCGCCATTTACGGCCACCACTTCCGCAAGACCTTCGAAGCGATGGGCGTGTGACGCTGGCTGCCGCCGTCAGTGCTCGCCGCAACAACCGCCGCCGTGCTCGTCGTGGTGAGCGCCGTGGCAGCATTCCAATTCTTCCGGCTTCGCATCGCGCTTGGCCGTCAGTTCCACATCGAACGTCAGGTCTATGCCCGCCAGCGGATGGTTCGCGTCGATCGTTACGTGCGACGGGCTGACATTCGTCACCGTCACGATCAGTGCCTGGTTGGCCCCGACCCGAAACTGGTCACCGACCTTGATGTCCTGCGCCGGAAACTTCTCGCGCGGCACTTCCATCACGCGGCTCGCGTCGCGCTCGCCGTAAGCTTCCTTCGCCGCCACCGTCACACGTTTCTTCTCGCCGACCGCCATCGCGCTTAGATGCGCTTCCAGGCCGGGGATGATGTGTCCCGTGCCTTCGACAAACGATAACGGCTCGCTGCCGGCCGAGCTGTCCAGCGTCTTCCCGGACGGGTCCGTCAGCGTGTAGTGAAACGAAATGACTTGTTTGTTCATAAGTTGTCCGATTGGTAAAATGAGCCGCGGACTCTACGTGCATTCCCCGCCATTGTCGAAAAGTATTTCGCCGTGGATCCGCGGTTTTATCCCGGGACGCGAATGCGTTAACACGCTCGAATAGAGGAAGATACCTTGGGGGCTACATCTTCGCGATGACGGCGCTGCCGAATTCGCTGCACTTGATTTCCCTGGCGCCGTCCATCTGGCGGGCGAAGTCATAGGTGACGGTCTTCGCGGCGATGGCGCCATCGAGACCCTTGAGAATGAGGTCGGCGGCTTCGGTCCAACCCATGTAGCGCAGCATCATCTCGCCGGAGAGGACGACGGAACCGGGGTTGACCTTGTCCTGATTGGCATACTTCGGCGCGGTGCCGTGAGTGGCCTCAAAGATGGCGTGACCGGTGATGTAATTGATGTTGCCGCCGGGGGCGATGCCGATGCCGCCCACCTGCGCGGCGAGAGCGTCGCTGAGGTAGTCGCCGTTGAGATTGAGGGTGGCAATCACATCAAAGTCCTCGGGACGTGTGAGCACCTGCTGGAGCGTGATGTCGGCGATGGCGTCTTTGATGACGAGACCCGCGCCGGGTTTGCGGTCGGGGATCTTGCACCACGGACCGCCGTCAGTTTCGACCGCGCCAAACTCACGCTTGGCCAGCGCGTAGCCCCAATCGCGGAACGCGCCTTCGGTGAACTTCATGATGTTGCCCTTGTGGACAAATGTGACCGACTTGCGCTTGTTGGCGATGGCGTACTCAATGGCGGCGCGGATGAGCCGCTCGCTGCCTTCGCTGGAGACGGTCTTGATGCCAATACCACTGGTCTTCGGGAAGCGGATTTTCTTCACGCCCATTTCTTTTTGCAGAAACTCAATGACCTTCCTCGCCTCAGGTGAATCGGCGGACCATTCGATGCCGGCGTAGATGTCCTCGGTGTTTTCACGGAAGATGACCATGTTCACCTTTTCCGGATGCTTCACCGGCGACGGCACGCCTTTGAACCACTGCACGGGCCGCAGGCAGACGTAAAGATCGAGCATCTGGCGCAGGGCGACGTTGAGCGAGCGGATGCCTTTGCCGATGGGCGTGGTGAGCGGGCCTTTGATGCCGACGAGGTATTCCCTGAACGCCTCGACCGTGTCGTCCGGCAGCCAGTTGTTGAATTTCTTGAACGCTGTCTCACCCGCGAAGACCTCGAACCATGCGATCTTGCGCCGGCCGCCGTAGGCCTTCGCCACGGCCGCGTCGAACACGCGCTCGCTGGCGGCCCAGATATCCGGCCCGGTGCCGTCGCCGCGGATGAACGGGATGACGGGCTGGTCCGGCACGTTGAGCTTGCCGTTTTGGATCGAAATCTTGTTGCCGCCGCTCGGCACTGTACAGGTCGTATAAGGCATCGTTGCTTCTCCTGAGAATTTGCGGAACTATATCAGAATAACGCCGGCTCGCGAGCGGGAAGTGCTTCCGGTGGCAACGACCGCCGCGTTGATCTACATTATGACCGGCGAGGGGCCGGCACACTGCCCCAAAACACTTGCCGCGCCATTTGCCAGCGGTATGATTCCGCTGCCCGAACTCTAGGAGTCAAAGCATCATGAAACCTGTTGTTAGGAAGGGCGAAACACTTGGCATCATCGTCGGTGGAGGACCGGCGCCGGGTATCAACGGAGTCATCGCGGCCGCCACCATCGAGGCCATCAACCAGGGCAAGAGAGTCGTCGGTTTCTACGATGGTTTCAAATGGCTCGCGCGCGGCGATGCCAATCACGCCGTGGAACTAAAAACAGAGATCGTCTCCCGCATCCATTTTCAAGGCGGATCGATCCTGCGCACCTCTCGCGAGAATCCGACCAAGGACCCGAAGAAGATGGCGAACGTGCTGGCGGGCCTGAAGAAACTCGGCGTGGGCTGGCTCGTCACCATCGGCGGCGACGACACCGCCTACAGTTCCTGTCAGGTGGAAAAGCAGGCCGGCGGCGCCATCCGTGTCGTTCACGTGCCGAAGACCATTGACAACGACCTGCCGCTGCCCGGCTCGATGCCGACGTTTGGCTACGAAACCGCGCGCACGGTAGGCGCCGAGATTGTCCACAACCTCATGGAAGACGCCCGCACGTCGGGCCAGTGGTTCTACGTCATCTCGATGGGCCGCCATTCCGGCCACCTGGCGCTCGGCATCGGCAAGGCTGCCGGCGCCACGATCACGATCATCCCGGAACAGTTTCACACAACGAAGGTCACGCTCGCCGAGGTTTGCGACGTGCTCGAAGGCTCGATCATCAAGCGTTACGCGCAGGGCCGGCCCGACGGCGTCGCGGTCATTGCTGAAGGCGTCGCCAGCAAGCTCACCGACGCCGATCTCAAGGCGCTCGAAAAACAGAACCTCGCCTCGCTGGAGTATGACGAACACGACAACCCGAAGCTGTCGGAGGTGGATTTCGGCCGCGCCATCAAGGAAGAGATCAAACGGCGGCTGGCCAGGAGCCAGATAAAACTCAAGGCTGTGGACAAGAAAATCGGTTACGAAGTTCGTTGCGCACCACCGGTGCCTTTTGACTGCGAATACACGCGCGATCTCGGTTACTCGGCGATCCGGTTCCTTTGCAATGGCGGTTCCGGCGCGATGGTCAGCATCCAGAACGGCAAAATGGTGCCGATGTATTTTCCCGAAATCATGGACGCGCGCGGCAAGACCCGCGTGCGGATGGTGGACACCGCGACCGAATACTACGCCGTCGCCTGCAACTATATGATCCGGCTTGAGCGGAGCGACTTTGCCGACAAGAAGCGGCTGGCGTTGCTGGCAGAGACTGGCGGCTATACGCCCGCGGAATTCGTGAAGAAATTCTCGCGCTATGCGAAGTAGTTGGCGCCGGTTTTCAAACTTCGCCATCGCAGGTGTGGCTCAGGTTCGTTGACGGGCGGCGCTGGCTGTGGTTCTATCCAGAGTGCCGCGCGAATGACCATGACCACGCCAGCAATCAAGGGACGCTCATTACGGTGGGCTGCGACAGTCTTCATGCTGTCGTCGTTGGTTCTCGCTGCACCGCCCGCCAAACACTCAACCAAGCCTGTGCCGCCGCCGTTGCCGTCGCCAGGCAGCCCGGCCACGCTGCGCGCGGCCATTAACGACCTCGTCGCTACCTTCGGGCCGCGCTATCCCAAGGGCACGGAATTCTTGAAGCGGCTTGATGCCGGCGTGAGCGCGCAGGAGTTTGCCGTTCTCCAACGCGAGGCGCTCGTCGCCAACCCGCTTGTCAGCGGCCAGCCGATTCTCTTCGTCGTCCGCCGGCAATACAAACCGGACCACCACAACACCGAGACGATGTTCCAGACCGGTGAGATCAACACCGGCAAATTCGAGGGCGGTTCGGCGCTGAAGACGATCGATTTCGCCAGGGGCGGCGAGGTAAAGACACTCATCGAGTCAGCCGACGGGGTCGTGCGCGACCCGGAGATGCATTTCAGCGGGACGAAGATCCTGTTCTCGATGCGGAAGAATGTTCAGGACGATTACCACATCCACGAGTGCAACGCCGACGGCAGGGGGCTGCGGCAACTCACGTTCGTTGGCGGCGTCACCGACATTGACCCACTCTATTTGCCCGATGACAGCATCGCGTTCTCCTCCACGCGCGAGCCGAAGTATTGCATGTGCAACCGCCACATCATGGCCAACCTCTTCCGCATGGATGCCGACGGCGCGAACATCCACCAGATCGGCAAGAGCACGCTCTTCGAGGGTCACGGCGCGCTAATGCCCGATGGCCGCATCCTTTACGACCGTTGGGAATACGTCGACCGCAACTTTGGCAGCGCGCAGGGTCTCTGGACGGTGAATCCCGACGGCACCAGCCATGCCGTCTATTGGGGCAATAACACGATGTCACCCGGTGCGGTGCTGGACGCGCGCATCATCCCCGGCACCGACCGCGTGCTCTGCAACTTCAGTTCCTGTCACGACCGGCCATGGGGCGCGCTCGCCATCGTGGACCGCAGTCTCGCGTTGGACGGCCGCGCTGCCGTCGTGAGGATCTGGCCCGCCAGCGCGATGAACCTTGTTGACCACGGCGGCTTCGATGAGTTCAGGAAGGCTTATCCGAAATACGAAGACCCGTATCCGCTGAGTGACAAGTATTTCCTCTGCTCGCGCATGACCGGCAAGGGTGAGCAGATGGGCCT
>JBAZIR010000106.1:0-15572 GCA_041651735.1 Verrucomicrobiia bacterium
GGGTCAAACCACTGAAAATGATATTGCGTGCGCGGCGGGTCGAAATGCACCGGCTTGTTCAGCAACCGGGGCCGCAGCAGCGTTCCGCCCAGAGGCACGCCGTCGAACAGCACCTGCATCACGCAGTTGCAGCCGCCACCGGCACCTTTGGTCTGCGTCCGAGCCCGCAATGCAAGCACAGGCCGATCGTCATCGCCAAACTTCAGCGCTTCAATGCGTCTTGTCCACGTTTGCCCCGCGTCCACCTCCAGTTCCGAGTCGTGAATCACGACACGTCCTGGCATGAGCGGCAGATTCTCCCAAGCGGCGGTAGCCAACGGGGGCTGAAGCCAAATTGCCGCGAGGAGAAAAGCGACAGCAAACAGTCGGTGATTTTTCATGAGCGACGGGCCTTGTGACTACTTTTTTACAGCGACAACCAGCGGCGCCAGCATGCTCGGCGGGCTGGTCAGCGCTGTAACCTGCACCGGCTGGCCGACGACGTGGAAATAAACCGTCAGTTCCTGACGTTGCGCTGCCGCGCGGAAACGACCGTCCGCGCCGAGGCGAAAGGCCGGCTCTCCGCCCGCGCTGAAGTCCGCCATGCCAAACGCCACCACACGCTGTTTGTCGGCCAGATGGCCCCAGCCTTCGCAACGCTTGCCCGACGCGTAGATCGACGACGGCTCGGCAACGCCCGTCAGCACTCGCCAGCCAACCGCGTCCTGTCGCAACACAAGCGCTTCATTGGGCTTGCGGAAGCACCCGTACAGCCAGCTCTCGACGCCGAAGTCCCACAGCACTGGCGGCTCGGGCAATGCGAAGTGCGCATCCACGGCGAGAAGTGTCGGTTTCGCCGCCCGCTGTGTGATCTTCACCCACGATTTGCTGCTGACGTATTCGAGCGTCACCGCGCCGAGCCGCACCGTCACGTTGAACGGCCCACGCTTGAGAACCTCGGCCTTGCCCGACGCCAGCGTGGTTGTGATGCCGTCGGACGCGACGAACTCGGTCTTGCCGTTGATGATGGAGGTCAGCAGCGGTTTGCCGTCGCGGCGAATTTTGTGGGCGATGGCGTTCGATGCCACAGCGATTTCGTCTGCCGTCTCCGTCACGCCCAGTCCCCGCCCGCCTGCCTGGGCTGTTCCTCCGGAGAGTTCCACGCAATATGTGTCGGTTCCCTTCGGACCGATGCTCGACGTGAAATCCACGTCCAACCCGCGCACGGAACCGTCAGGCCACTTCGACATGACTGTGAACTGCGCCGCCACCCTTTTGCCTTTCGCGTCGAGCAACCGCCCCATCGCTGCGTCGCGCAGCGCACCTTGCGGAGCTTCCAGCGACGCAGTGACCGGATAACCGAATCTCCGCAGGCCGGCGGTTTCGGTGACGGTGAACTCGAGAGGCGCTGCAAGCGCGTGAGAGACAGAAATGATCCACGTGCCAACGAACAAGGTGAGCCAGAAAACGGTCCTTCTCATGCCGCGAGATTTACCGGACATCGGCGTCAATGTCCACCCCACACCACATCGAAGAAGCTGGAACCGCGCCAAGAGCCGTTACCGTTCGCAAAGATGCAACAACCGCGCCACGGCGCGCGCGATGAAAGCCACGTTCGGCGTGTCGGAGTGAACACACAGCGTGTTCGGGCGGCACGGCAATCGTTTGCCGGATTCGGCTGCGATGGTGCCGCTGGCCAGCAACACGCAGACCCGCTCCACCACGTCGTCAATATCCGTCCAGAGCGCGCCGCGTTCGCCGCGCGGCACCAGCGAGCCGTCGTTGCGGTAGCCGCGGTCAACGTAAGCTTCCTCCCACGCTGTCACGCCCGCGCGCCGCGCGAGCGCCGCCACGCGTCCGCCAGCCTTCGCGTAGATCTTGGCGCCGGGCCAGCAACGCTTCACGGTCTCCACGTAGCGCCGGGCCACCGCGCCGTTGGTCTCGCTCGCGTGGTAGAGCGCGCCGTGCAGCTTCACATGATGCAGCTTCACGCCTTCGGCGCGCGCCAACCGATCCAGCGAGCCGACCTGCTGGAGCAGCAGCAATTCCATTTCGTCCGGTGTGACCTTGACCGGCGTCCGGCCGAAGTCGCCGCGGCTCAACGGCCCCGGATGCGCGCCGAGCCGCACACAGAACTGCGAGGCCATCGCGACGCAGGCCTTCATTGTGGCAAGGTTGCCGGCGTGGCCGCCACAAGCGACGTTGGCCGATGAGATCCATCGCATCAACGCCCGCGTCCGTGCCAACGCTTCGCCTTCACCCAGATCACAGTTGAGGTCGAGTTTCATACCGAGAATGGAGATGCGTGTTTACGTATTCCAGCCCCGCGCTGCAAGCTGAAACCTTGCCCGTTGAAGAAGCTGCAGATGGAACGCGCGGTTGACCATCCCTCCAGCGCAACCTCGCGCTTGCGCCTGGACTATAGGCAGGACATGCTTGCAGGCGTGAATGGAAGACGCGTGATTCGAGTTCTCATCGGGGCGTTTGCTGTCCCGGCGGCGACTATCCTTGATGGTCTCTGAAGACTGCAGGCATCTTGAAGGGGAAGAACATGAAACCGCACAGACCATTTTGGGGATTGCTCCAGCGGCGGGAGTGTGTGGTCCCGACGTTGCGCGGTTGGGCGCTGATGCTGGTGACGGCGACGACGCTGGCAGTGATCGTGGTCGGGAACCTGCATTCTTTCCTGACGGTCACGGCCCCGGCGCCTGGCGAAGTGCTTGTCGTCGAAGGATGGGCGCCAGATTATCTCTTTGAGGAAACTGTCGTTGAATTCAAACGCCACCCTTACAAAAAGGTGTATGTCACGGGAGGGCCTCTGGAGCAAGGCTCACACCTCTCCGAATACAAGACCTACGCGGAACTCGGCGCGACCATATTGCTTCGCATGGGCTTGGACCGCGAAGCCATCCAAGCCGTGCCTTCGCCACCGGTGCGGCAGGATCGCACCCATGCCGCAGCGACAACTTTGAAAGGCTGGCTGCGGCAACACAACGCGATGCCGGCGAACCTCAATGTTGTGTCGCTCGGTGCTCACTCACGGCGAAGCTGGCTGCTTTTTCAGAAAGTATTTGGCGGAAACACGCGCGTAGGAATCATTGCCATCGAGGACCGCGACTACGACCCGAAACATTGGTATAGAACCAGCCTGGGCGTGCGGCTGGTGACTGACGAGGCGCTTGCCTACCTCTACGCCCGGTTTGTGTTCTCGTCTCCCGAGGAACCGCAAACTGCACCCACGGGCACCCGATGATTGAGACAATCATTTTCGATGCGGAGGGTGTTGTCATTGACACCGAACCGATGTGGGACAAGGCACAGGAGGAATTCCTGCGCCGGCGCGGCGTCGTTTACGACCGTGCCAAGCTCAAACACCTGCTCAGCGGGTGCGACGCGTTTAAGGCGATCGAGATTACAAAGGCAGAGTGCGGCATTTCGGGCGACACCCGATTGCTTTCCGAAGAGCGCATGGAACTGGTCCGGCGTCAGCTTGAAGAGCAGGTGGAATTCGTCGCCGGTTTCATGGAGTTCTTCCAACGCGTTCGACCGGTCTTCAAGACCTGCGTTGCGACGGCGATGGCAAAAGAGTTGCTGCGGATTGCTGACCGACGGCTGCGCTTGTCGGAACTGTTTGGCGGAAGGATCTTCGCACTAACCGCGCTCGGTCTTCGCTCGAAGCCCCACCCGGACATCTTCCTCCACGCGGCGAGCCAGCTGGGTTCAAAGCCTGAGAACTGTCTCGTGATTGAGGATGCGCCGCACGGTGTGGAGGCGGCGCGGCGGGCGGGCATGAGGTGCATTGCCATCACCACAACCTACGACCGCGAGAAACTCCGTGGAGCGGAGCGCGTGGTGGATTCGTTCGCCGAAATCGGCACGCTCTGACCGCGTCGCGCTTCCGGCGCGGCGTCACATGTTCTTGGCCTTCTCCAGCAGCATCGGGCGCGCTTCATCCATCATGTCCTTCACATCGTCGTAACGCATGGTGCGCTGCTCGAACGTGCGTTTCTGGAGTGCGCCGAGGAACCGGCCCTCGAACTCACGGAAATAGGAGCCGTAGATGTGATAGCTGTCGGCCATGTGGCAGTAGCGTCCCACCGCCACCTCACGGCCTATCAACTCCGAGACGCGCGCGGCGATCTTCTTTTGCAACTGCACCAGCGCGAACATGTTCATGAACGCGGCTTTGTAGGCGTCGTTGGAGCGGAAGCGGACATTCATGCTCAGCACCGGCTGGTCGGCCTCCTCCTCCAGAATACGGCACCAAATGCTCTGGAGGCACGCTGGATCGTAACAGTCATTGTCCTCCCAGACCTTCCACGTCACCGCCTGCGCGCGGCGCGTGTGCGGTGTCTTGGCCAGTTTGCGGCAGACGGTCTCGATCTGATCCACCGGTTTCATTCCCGGCACGGTGTAGCCAAACAACCGCTGGTGGTAGGTGTACTCCCAGCGCGTGTCCTTCGGGTCGTTCGGGTCGCGCACAAGGTGATCCTTGATGCCTTCGAGCACCTCCATGACGTATTCCTGGAGTTCCACCGGCCCACCAGGAAAATCCATGTGGATCATCGGCTCCGAGAGCGGTTCGGTGATCGTGATCATCATGGTGGCGTCCTTGCTGGGCGGGTCGCTCGGCTTGTCGTATTCGGTTTTGACGTTGCATCCATTCTTGTGCAACTCGATGAGCGAGAGTTCCCAGGCGCGGGCGATGCAGTTGGCCTCAACGTGGAGGATCGGTATGCCTTTCATAGAGTGTTCGGTGACTGTTTTGCCGCAAACAATTGGACGCGTCTTTACCACGCCCCATCATCACGTTCAACCTTCATCTCTGCAACCTTCCACAAAAGCGAGCCAGGAAGAAAGCACTGAGGCGCTCCGACGGGGAATGTCAGCGCGAGAGGATTCTGCTTTGAACCGCCCGGACCGCGGCGTAATCTGTGCCGGATTCAACGTCCTGCGGTCCTGATTGCGCAAATGAACTGCGACAACCACCCCGCAGAAGCGAAAGTTGAGGTTATGGCCTCCCAGGAAAAGATGCAGAGCGCGGCAACCACAGTCGCACCAAACTCAAGGCTCGCGTCGCTCGACGTATTGCGCGGACTGGACATGTTCTGGATCGTCGGCGGAGGCACGGTCGCAAAATCAGCGGCGGAGGCCAGCGGCTGTTCGTGGTTGCAGTGGGTTCCTGTTCAAATGAGCCATGTGCCTTGGGACGGGTTTCACTTCTACGACCTGATTTTCCCGTTGTTCTTGTTCATGATCGGCGTCGCCATTCCTTACGCCTTGGGCAAGCGTCTCAGCCGTGGCGACAGCCTGGCGGGGATCTACAAACATCTTATCATCCGCGTGGTCATCATGATCGTGCTGGGGATGATGGTGAACGGAAGCCTGCTGACGTTCAATCCCGCCAAGTTCGAGTTGACCTACAGTGTGCTGCAAATGCTCGCGTTGGGCTATTTCGTGGCCGCGGTCCTGTTCCTGAATCTCAACCTGCGCAACCAGATCATCGCCACGGTTGTCATGCTGGTGGGCTTCTGGGCATTGCTGGCGTTCGTGCCCGGTCCCGGCCACGAGATCGGGAAATTCCGCGAAGGCTGCAACGTGGGTGATTGGGTGACGGAATGGTTGTTTGGCAAATGGCGGGGCCATCAAATCGGCTGGGTGGTCGGCATCCTCGGCCATGCCTCGACGGCAATGCTTGGCGTGTTCGCCGGCCACCTGCTCCGATCCGGGCTGGGCGTGCAGCAAAAGCTTGCCCGCCTCGCATGGCTGGGCGCCGGCTGTCTCGCGGCGGGATTCCTCTGGAGCGGTTGGATCACCGAATGGTTTCCGGACGTGCGGCTGTTCGGCTGCGATTGGAGCCAGTGGCCCATCTGGTTTCCCATCATCAAGGTCCGGTGGACAAGTTCCTACGCGTTGTATGCCGGCGGCATCAGCTATCTGTTGCTGGCGGCATGCTACCTGATTGTTGACGTCTGGGGCTTCCGGCGTTGGACAGCGCCATTCATGTTCATCGGCGCCAACTCGATCTTCGCCTACATGGCATGGATGCTGTGCAGCTCGGCTTTTCGGCGCGTGTCGGAGATTTTTCTCGGCGGGTTGAAACCTTACGTCGGCCCGTGGCACGACACGATTCTCGCCGCCGGCGCGCTGGCGGTGTTGTGGACGCTGCTCGGCTACATGTATCGCAAAGGAACCTTTGTCCGCATCTGATCCGCCGTACAATCCATCAAGGAAACCGCTGTGAAGAACTCGACTCATCTGTCACGACGAAATTTTCTCAGGCGCGGCAGCGCCGCCGCCGTTGTCGCTGCGATTCAGCCCGGCCATCTCATCGCCCAGGAACGCGCACCGGCAAAAAAAGTGAAGTCCCACAAATACGAAGACCTGCTGCCGGAAGAGTTCTTCGCGGAACTGGAGCGTGCGCCCATCGTTTACTGGGGCTGCAGCAGCATGGAGGAGCACGGGCTGCAAAACGCGCTGGGCACAGACTTGTTCACGGCCTATGAGATTTGCCTGCGGGCCGTGAAGATCTCCGGTGGCATCGTCTTTCCGCCGGTGCCGTTTGCCATCGCCTACCCGCCTCCGGGCCTGTCGCGGCGGGAACTGCGCGAGAAGACCAAGGAGACTTTCCCGCCGAGCCTTTGGGTCAGCGGCGAACTTTGCCGGCAGCTCTACACTGAGCTGATGGAATCGCTCGCCGACCTCGGCTTCAAAGCCTGCATCGCCTTCGGCGGACACGCACCCGCGGATAGTTTGCTTCAGCAAATTGAGAAGGAACTCGGTGGCCGCATCGGGGCCATGAGGTTCTGGGGTGGTGGAACGGTGAGGATTCTGCAAGATCACCTGAAAGAGCAGGCAAAGGAAGACCCGCTGGGCACAGGCCACGGCATGAAGTGGGAAACCTCGATGGTGATGGCGCTGCATCCCGAATGGGTGGACTTGCCGCGCGCGAAACGGATCAAGGACTTCGCGTTGCCGTCGCAGCTCAAGAAACAATCGCAGGAACGAATTGACCACATCGCCACCGCCAACGCCGAACTCGGCAACCGCATCCTCAATCTGGCAGCCGAGCGTGCCGCCAAACTGGCGCAAGAGATGTTGAAACCGGAACCAGCGAAGTAAGAGACGACCGTACCGGCCACCACCACTGCTCCAGGAAACTTTCCCGGCAAAAAGCCTTTTACCACTGGAATCAAACCATGAACACACCTCACCCGGACATCCTGCCGCCACCACAGAAAGTCCTGTGCCATTCACGCCGCGGATTTCTTAGAACGATCAGCGCTCTCCCCATTGCCATGAGCGCCGCGCGACTCGCCAGCCACGCCACGGCCGCGACTGCGGCGGCAGACACGCTTCCGCAAATCCGTTTCGGCCCCCACTCCATGTCACGGCTGGTGTGCGGCGCCAACCCGTTCAACGGCGGTTCGCATCTCTCCGTGTTCGTGAACAAGGAGATGAAAGAATACTACACGCCGGCGCAGGTATTGAAGACCTTGCGGCACTGCCAGGAGGTCGGCATCAACTTCTGGCAATCCGCCAACAAGAACTTCGAGTTGTACCAGCAGTTCGTCGCGGAGGGCGGCCGGATGCAATACATCTCACTGGGCACCGATCCAAAGGAAATCAGCCCGCTTCTGAAGGCCGGCTGCGTTGCCATCGCTCACCACGGTGAAGTCACTGACCGGCTCTTCAAACGCGGCCAACTCGAGGACATTCACGAGTTCCTCAAACGCGTGCGCGACGCCGGAGTCATGGTGGGAGTCTCAACCCATATGCCCGCCGTGGTGGACGCCATCGAGTCAAAAGGCTGGGACGTGGACTTCTACATGTGCTGCGTCTATGAACGCCATCGCAGTGCCGAGGAGTTGCAGAAACTGCTGGGCGCGGTGCCGATTCCTGTCGGCGAAGTCTATCTGCAAAGCGACCCACCCCGCATGTTCAAGGCCATGCGGCAGACCAAACGTCCGTGCCTCGCATTCAAGATTCTCGCCGCAGGCCGGCTCTCCGAGCGTCGCGAATGGGTCGAGAATGCCTTCAAGCAAACTTTCGCGGGCATCAAACCAACCGACGGCGTTATCGTGGGCATCTACGACAAGTTCGCCGACCAGCCCGCCGAGGACGCGAGTTTCACCAAGCGATTTGGAGCATCTGCCTGATAAGCGCCCCTGCCCCACACAGCGGCGATATCGCGGTGGTTCCCCAACCGCCCTGTGATTGGAGTCCTCAAAACAGGTCAAACGCCCCCATGACAAGGCACTTCCGCCACTCCACCTAAAGTATCATTCCCAAGCCAAACCCCAGCCTTGATTTGCCGGCGGATGTGCTCTATGAGGGGAACCTGATTTTGGAATAAACCTTTATGCCGACAGTCATTTCATCCAATGTCGCGGTGATGTTGGAACCTCTCCCTGAAAGGAATACACCTCAATGACCCTGCCCATGACGCGACGTAGTTTTCTGAGAACCGCTGCCCTCGGCGCTGGCGCGGCGACCGGTTCGAGCCTTTTTTGTGCGCCGAGTATTTTTGCGGCCGGCAAGCCCAGCTCAAAGCTGGCCACGGTGGTCATCGGCTGCGGCGGACGCGGCGCGACTTTTCACATCCCGGCCGCGGCGGGCGAGCGGTTGGTCGCCCTCGTGGATGTGGACGACAAACGCCTCGATATCGCGGCGCGGCCCCCGAAGGCAAAGCATCCGGCCGGCGACGAGAAGAAAGTGGCCGGTGTCAATTTCTCCCGCGTGAAGAGGTTTACCGATTACCGGAAAATGTTCGACAAGATGGGCAAGGAAATTGACGCGGTGTTCATCGCCACGCCGAACCATCACCATGCGCCGATATCGTTGATGGCAATGCAGCTCGGCAAGCACGTCTATTGCGAGAAGCCGCTCTGCCATGACGTCTCCGAAGCGCGCCGCATGGCGGAGTTCGCCGCAAAATACAAGGTTGCCACGCAGATGGGCAACCAAGGCCATTCCTGCGAGGGCATGCGCCGTCTCTGCGAATACATCTGGGCCGGCGCGGTCGGCAAGGTCACGACGGTTTATACGTGGAGCAACCGTGCCAACGGCGGTGTCGGGCCGCGCCCGGCTCCGACGCCGGTGCCAGAGGGACTCCATTGGGACGAATGGATCGGGCCGGCGCCGTATCGGGAGCATCACCCGGACACGATCGTCAAAGCCAAGGATGGAACGACCAAAGTCGTCGAACTCCACCCGCACGAGTGGCACAACTGGCACGATTTCGGCAACGGCTCGCTCGGCAACATGGGCTGTCACATCATTGACGGCGCGTTCTGGGCGCTCAAGCTTGGCTATGCGACATCCGTCGAAGCCGAGGAGATGCTCGGCGGCAGCGATGAGCGTTACCCGGTCGGCACGCGCATCCGCTGGGAGTTCCCCGCACGCGGCGACATGCCGCCAGTGAAGCTCTACTGGTTCGACGGCAAGAAGAAGGGCGCCAAGTTGGAGCTGGACGCCAACGACGCGCCCGGCAGCGTTGCCGCCGGCTCACAGAATCTCCCGCCGCTGGTTGAGGAACTGGAAAAGAAATACAAGATCAAGCTCGGCGGCAATGGCGCGCTCTACGTCGGTGACAAGGGCGTCATCTGGAGCGACACCTACTGCAACAGCATGCGCATCATCCCGGAGTCGCAGCACAAGGCTACGCCCGTGCCAGCCAAGAAACTCGCGCGCATCAAAGGCAGCCACACGGACGATTTCCTCCGCGCCTGCCGCGGCGGCGCACCAGCCTGCTCAAACTTCGACTACGCCGCGCGGCTGACCGAGGTGGTTATGCTCGGCGCGCTGGCTTACATCGCCGGCCCTCGCCGGAAGATCGAGTGGGACGGCCCCGGCATGAAGTGCACCAACATGCCGGAACTGGATCGCTGGGTGAAGTGCCCCGTCCGCAAAGGCTGGGAAGTCTAGGCGCAGCGAGGAACGTTCGCCCCGCGAGGGTGCCGGAATTGTGCTTGCCTTGAGGGCATGGTTGTTCTAATAGAGGAATAAGGTCTCTCTATTGGAACAGCGATATGCCCGCCAAGGCCACAGAACAACATCGGAACCACTCCGGAGTCCCCATCCTCGACCGGGCGCTGCACGTGCTCGATCATCTGCGCCAGTCCCCGCAAGGCCGGTCGTTGACGGAAATCGCCCGCGCGCTGGGATTCCCGAAAAACACGGTCCACCGGATCCTGAACACGCTCGTGGGACATGACTACGTTCGACGTGACCCGTCCACGCTGCTCTATACGCTCAGCCGCAAGATGGCCACGCTCGCCTACGACAGCGCGCAGGATCGTGGCCTGATGGAGAACTCGCTCGACGTGATGCGCCGGTTGCGCGACGCGACACAGGAAACGGCGGTCATCAGCATTCTCGATCAAGGCGAGGGCCTGGTGCTGGAACAAGTCCAGAGTTCTCATCCCTTCCGGTTCGTCTGCGATCCCGGCACGCGCCAGATCATTCACACGTCGGCTTCCACGAAGGTCATCCTGGCGTTTTTGCCGGAAGCCGAGCGCGAAGCGGCCTTGAAAGGTGTTTCGTTCAAGCGGCTGACGGCAAACACGATCACCAGCCGCGCCGAGTTCGACGAGGCACTGTCCAAAGTGCGGCAAAAGGGTTACGGCACGGACCGCGGCGAGGCGCTGGATGGCGTTCATTGCGTGGCCGCACCCATTTTCAATCACCAGGGTTTCCCAGTGGCCGCGTTGACAGTCACCGGCCCGACAGAGCGAATTCCTGCCTCGCAGTTCCCGCCGCTCGGCGCGCGGGTCATCGAACATGCGGCGGAGATTTCGAAGCGGCTTGGCTATGGCCTGAACGGCAAACGCAAGGGCAACAACCCCGCTGGATGAAGGAGGAAGACATGATCGCGCACCTCAAATCTCAAACCCTTGGCATGGTTTTGTGGCTTGTGCTGCCACTGGTGAGTCTCGCCGCCGATCCGGCCTGCTACCAAAAACAGGCAACATGGGAGGAGACCCTCCGCGTTTCGCGCGAGGCGCTGGCCGCGAAAGAAGCCGACGATGAGAAACCGGCGAAGAAGAACAAGAAAGCCGATGCGCGCCAAAAGGCAGCCGCACGCCAGCAAATCTGGCAACGGGTGATCCGCGATTTCCCCGGCGCCGACGACCGCGACGGCATCTGGTCGGGCGATTGGAAAGCCGGCGACTTCAAGGGGCTCGCAAACCGCTACGTGAACGCAATGATTGGGCCATTGCAGCAGGAAGCGCGGAAGCTCGCAACGACGGCGGCCTCGCCTGCTGATCTGGAGAACATCCGCAAGCTCTATCGCCAATCATGTATTTTCAGCGAAGCCATCCAACGGCTCGAAGGCGCAGACCCGAAAACCATCGCGCTCGCACTCAATGACATGGCCCAAACCTGGCCGGATCGCTGCGATACAACGAAGCATCGGAAGTTGCTCGACGCTCTAAAGGAGCGCGACGGACTCCTGGCAGCATTGCGCGAGTGCAAGCACGATGCGGTGGGGCGCGCCGACGCGCTGGTGTCCGATGCGCGCGCGGCATTGCTCGCAAATCCGCTGCTGGACTTCAACAAGTTGCTCGTGCTCAAGCGCGGCGTTTCCGTGCCGGCCACCCATGCCATAAGCTATGACATCGGCCAGCCGAACAACTGGCGCACCGACGACGTGGTCGTTCGCAAAGGCTCGTTCCGCGACGAGATCGCCGTGCTCTCCGACCTGCGCGGCGCGGGACGGTTCGAGACGATCTACGCAGCCCAGGACATGGAAACCCTCTTCGCACCCGACCTGAACTTCGATGCTGACCGGATTCTATTCTCGAAGAAGAGCGCCAAGGAGAACGGCTTGCGCATCTGGGAGATCGGCGTGGACGGCAAAGGGCTGCGGCAGGTTACGCCCGACGATGGCGACGACGTTTCACACATGGAGCCGTGTTATCTGCCGAATGGCGACATCGTGTTCACCTCAAGCGCGATCTACAAGGGCATCCCGTGCGTGTTCGGCAGCGATGCAACAGCCTCGATTTATCGGCTCGACATGAAGAGCAGCCAGATTCGGCAGCTTACGTTCGAGCAGGACAGCGACTGGTGTCCGACCATGATGGAGAGCGGACGCGTGATGTATCTGCGTTGGGAATACACCGACCAAAGCCATGCCAACTCGCGGATACTCTTCCATATGAATCCCGACGGCACCGACCAGCGCGAGCTGCGCGGGCGAGGCTCGTGGTTCCCCGCCTCGTTCTTCCATGCACGACCGGTGCCCGGCACGGCGGGCAAAGTTATTGGCATCGCCGGCGGCCATCACGACGTGGGGCGGTCAGGCCGGCTGCTGATTTTTGACACCGAGGCCGGCCGGCGCGACGGCGAGGGCGTGAAGGAAATCCCCGGTTATGACAAGCCGGTGGAGCCGATCGTGCGCGACGGTCTGACGCACGGCACCTGCCCGCAGTTTCTGATGCCCTATCCGCTGAACGAGAAGTATCACATCGTCACCTGCAAGCGGCATCCGAATTCGCTGTGGGGCATCTATCTCGTGGACGCGTTCGACAACTTCACACTTATCAAGGAACTGCCCGGCGCGGCGCTGCTGGAGCCAATTCCGCTGCGCAAGACCGCGCGGCCGACGGCCATTCCCGACCGCGTGGACCTCGCGACGAATGAAGCGACGGTCCATATTCAGGACATCTATGACGGTCCCGGCCTCGCGGGAGTCCCACGCGGAACCGTCAAGAAACTGCGGCTCATCGAATACTATTTCAGCCGGCGCGGCATGGGTGGTCTCTACGGCACGCTCGGCATGGACGGCCCGTGGGACGTCAAGCGCATCATCGGCACTGTGCCGGTGGAGACAGATGGCTCGGCGCATTTCAAGATGCCCGCCAACACGCCGATATCGCTCCAGCCGCTGGACGAAAAAGGCGAGGCGCTGCAACTCATGCGAAGCTGGCTCGTGGGCCAGCCCGGCGAGCGCGTGTCGTGCGTCGGCTGTCACGAGAGCCAGAGCGCGGCGTCGCTGCGTCGCGAGGCCGTTGCAACCAAACGCAAGCCGTCCGTCGTCACGCCGTGGCATGGGCCGACGCGCGGGTTCAGCTACGCGCGCGAAGTGCAGCCAGTGCTCGACAAATATTGTGTGAGCTGCCACGACGGCACGAAGGCTCAACCACGGCTAATCGGCGGCGAGATGATCACCGATTGGGGCACCAAACACGCCGGCCATTGGGGCGGCGGCGGCAAGTTCACCAAGTCTTACGCCGAACTCCACCGATTCATGCGTCGCGCGGGCATCGAAGGCGATCGGCGTATGCTGTCGCCGCTGGACTTCTGTTTCAACACGACCGAATTGGGCCAGATGCTGCGCAAAGGCCACCACGGCGTGCAGCTCGACGCCGAGGCGTGGGAGCGATTCGCGGCTTGGCAGGATCTCAACGCGCCGTTCTACGGAACGTGGGGCGAAATTCCGCAGTTCACGCAAGGATACGGCCAGCATCTGTGCGAGAAGTTAGCGACGGTGAATGCGCGAGCGATGGAACTGCGCAAGAAATACGTGCCGACGGGGCCGCATCCGAACTACGAGGAGATTCCCGCGACGCCGAAGTATGACACGACGCCGGTGAACCCCGCAGTGGAATCGGAAACCTCGGATTTGAAACTTGAAACACCGGAGGGCTGGCCGTTCAGCGCGAAGGAAGCGGTCGCGAAGCAGAAACAAACCGCGCCGGCCGCCACCGGCGGCGCGCTCGCCTTTCCTTTCGAGCAGGCAAAGACACAACCGCCCGTTGTGACGGCGCGTTACCTGCGCGTCAATGCTGGTCCGGCGCGATGGCTCTCGATTGCCGAAGCGGAGGTTCTCTCCGATGGCCAGAACGTGGCACTGAAGAAGAAGGCGTCGCAGTCGAGCACCTACGGCGGCGCGGGCGCCGGGCGCGGCGTGGACGGCAACACCGATGGCAACTATGGCCACGGTTCCATCACGCACACCATGAACGGCGACAAGGAATGGTGGGAGGTGGATCTTGGCGCAATGTATCCGGTGCAGAAACTTGTGCTTTGGAACCGCGACGGCATTCAGGAGCGGCTCGCGAGCTGCCTCGTGGAGTTGATGGACGAGAAACGCACCGTCGTCTGGAGCGAAAAGACGCCCGCAAAGGCCGGGCAGAAGATCGCGATGGTGAACGAGGCGTTGCCACCTCCGGGAATGCGCTTCGTGTGGGTGCCGGCGGGCGAGTTCGTCATGGGCGGCCGCGACGGCCATCGCGACGAGCGGCCCCTTAACCGCGTGAAAATTGCGCGCGGGTTCTGGATGAGCGCTTTGGAAATCACCAACGACCAGTTCAAGCGGTTCGACCCGGCGCACGAGAGCCGCGAGGAAGACCGGCACGGCTACCAGTTCGGCATCACTTGTTACGACCAGGACCAGCCCGCGCAGCCGGCCGTTCGCGTATCGTGGACCGATGCGATGAAGTTCTGCGCGTGGCTCTCGACGAAGATGGGCCGCAAAGTGACATTGCCAACCGAGGCACAGTGGGAATGGGCCTGCCGCGCCGGCACGGCGACGCCGTTCTGGTATGGCGGCCTCGACACGGACTTCGCGAAGTTCGCCAACCTCGGCGATTTCATGCTGTCGTATTTCTCCGGCAATCCCTACGTCCAGGACTACCGCGCCGCTTGGTATAAGAACCCGGAAGACAGATACGACAACTGGATTCCGCAGGAGGCGCGTTTCAATGACGACGGTTTCGTCACCGAACCGGTGGGCCGCTACAAGCCGAACCCGTGGGGCCTGCACGACATGCACGGCAATGCGTGGGAATGGACCCGTTCCGCCTACCGTCCATATCCGTATCATGACGACGACCGCAACGCCGCCGATCTGCCGTCTCAGACGGAGCGCGTGGTGCGCGGCGGCTCGTGGTACGACCGCCCGTTCCGCTGCACGTCGAGCTTCCGCGTGCCGTATCCGGCGTTCCAGAAAATCTATAACGTCGGCTTCCGCATCATCATCGAAACGGATGAGATCCGCACCGCGCGGCAATAAACGCCGACCGGCTTCGTGACGAAATAACCCCACGCATCGAACGATTCAGCCTTGAGTTGATAATGGTTCGCGCATAGCCTGCCGACCAACTCAGTTTCATTCCAGGAGATCAATGCTATGGGCGGTTTCTTCGGTGTTGTTTCAAAGAGCGACTGCGTGACGGACTTGTTCTACGGCACGGACTACCATTCTCATCTTGGCACGCGACGCGGCGGCATGGCCGTGCGCGACATCGACGGCTACACACGGTTCATCCACGACATCACCAACGCGCAGTTCCGGTCGAAGTTTGAGCACGACGTGCTCAAGTTGAACGGCCGGATGGGCATCGGCGTGATCAGCGACACGGAAGACCAGCCACTCATCATCGGGTCGCATCTGGGCAACTACGCCATCGTCACGGTCGGGCGCATTGCCAACATCGCCGCCCTGGTGAAGAAGGCGTTTGGATTGCGGTCGGCGCATTTCTCCGAAATGAGCGGCGGCGAAATCAACCCGACCGAATTGGTCGCTCTCTACATCAATCAAGGCGCGACATTTGCCGAGGGCATCGAGATCGCGCAAAACGCCA
>JBAZIR010000107.1:0-15569 GCA_041651735.1 Verrucomicrobiia bacterium
GGGAGGTCGGATTGTACCAGCCGAAGCCGCCGCCAAAGCCAACCGATGGGATCTTCGAGGCGGTCACCTGTGCCGCGACTCGTGGATCATCGAAATCGGCAATGATGCCGTCGCCGCGCCAGTTCCTCAGGTCGGGCAGGCGTTGATCCCTGAGTGAATTCTCTTCGATGTAAACGCTCCAGGTGTCCACTCTGCGAACATATGCGGCGACGCCGGCCATGACTTTCACATCATAGAGCTGCCGGGCATCGTAGATCAGGGCCACATGTCGCACGCTTCTCATCGCCGATTTCTTCTGTAACGCAATGGTTGTTGGGCAGAACCTTTCTGTCAAGAGTCAGGAGGTTGTGTTTGCGAACGCCGTGCTATGCGTGTTCGTGTCACCGTTTCGTTGACTTGGCACTGCGGCCCTCTATCATCGCGGCTCATGAGAATCCTGGCCTCGCTGACGCTGACGGTGTAGTTCGAAAGGTCCCATGAAAACACACATCCTGCTCTTGATGATTGTTCTTGGTCTGAGTCTGTCCACGATCAGCGAGGCTGCCGAAAACCGCTGGCGAATCGGCACGCCCATCGCAACCTATTGGGCCGGGCCACCGATGACCGACGCGACCGCGCAGCAGATGGCCGAAGGTGGCTGGAATCTTGTGTGGTGCAAGGAGAGCGAACTGGACACCGTCCGCCGGCACGGACTGCGGGCCATGCTGCACGAGGGCCTGATCAGCCCCAAGACACTCGACAACCCCGAAGCGAAGGCAAAACTGGATGCGCTCATCGCGCGCGTGCGGAAACATCCGGCGCTCTACGCTTATTATCTGCAAGATGAACCCAGTGCGGAGCAATTTGCCGGTCTTGGGAAGCTCGTGGCCTATTTGCGTGAGCGCGATCCGCAACATCTGGCTTACATCAATCTCTTTCCGACTTACGCCAACAACAAACAGCTCGGCACCACGGGCGACACGGTCACGGCTTACAAGGAGCATCTGCGCCAGTTCGTCGAGGTGGTCAAACCCGGCCTGATCAGCTACGACCACTATCATTTCTCCGTCAAAGGCGACAACGGCCAGTATTTCCTAAACCTCGCGATGATCCGGCAGGCGGCGCTGGATGCCCGGCTGCCTTTCCTCAACATCGTGCAGGCGTGCACTTGGACGCCCTCGATGCGGGTTCCCGACGGCGACGAACTGCGCTGGCTGATTTACACGTCGCTCGCTTACGGCGCGCAGGGCATCTCCTATTATGTCTATTGTCATCCGAAGCACGAGGGCGCAATGGCCAGGGCCGACGGCACGCCGACGGAATTGTATCGTGCGGCCCAATCGCTCAACCGCGAGTTCGTGGCGATCGCTTCCCAACTTCAACCGTTGCGCTCGCTCGGAGCGTATCACGTTGGCATGGTCCCACCCGGGGCTGAGCCGTTGCCATCGGACGCCGGATTCCGTCTCGACCCCCTGCCAGCAGAGGCGGAGTTCAAACTGCACGAACCGGTGAGAGGCATGGTCCTCGGCTTCTTCGGCAGGCCGGGAACGAAAACGAAGCCATCGCATGTGGTGGTTGTGAACCTCGACTACAAGAAGGCCGCAACCGCGACGTTGGTCGGCCCTGGCCGGCTGTCAGCTTTCGATGCCGTGAACAAACGTTGGGCGTCCGGCAAATCGAAGCGTTTGGAGCTTAACCTCCCGCCCGGCGGCGGCGCCTTGGTGCGCGCCCAATGACGACGTTGTTCTACTGGGCGGTGAATTCCACCAGACACGCGCCGCGTGCCGGCAGCGAGACCTTCAGTGAATGATCGTCGCCGAGTTGGCACATCGGCTTTCGTCCACTTTCGTCAATCTGGTAAACCCGCTTTCGTTTGGACAATCCGTAATAGTCTTTGTCGAGCCGCAGCGTGAGATGCATCGGCTGCTCGGAAATGCTCGCCAGCGCGATGGCGACGCTGCCGTCGGGTGCGCGCCACGCTCCTGCCAGCGCCGATGGCAGGAGCTTCTGAAACTCGGTCAACCCGCCGCGTTGGCCGGCGTAGATGGAGAGGCGCGACATGTCGGTCATCATCTGCGGCGCGTCCAGGTCCGGCGGACGCAGGAACTCACCCCGCAAAAGATACTTCAGCCCGTGCTGGCGAATTCGCGCCAGCCGCAATGCGTAAGCGACCTCTTCCGGACGGTCGCGAAGATGTGAGGATTGGAAATTGGCCACGGTCGGCTGTTGGCCCCAGACAAACGCCCGTGCCTGTTCGAGACAGAACTGGCGCGAGTGCTTCTGGTCAAGAAGCTTCAACGGCTCCTTCGGCGCGAACTCCGCCGGCCACAGGTCGTCGTAAGGCGGCATTGTGAGCGACGAGTAGTTGCCGAACTGGATGGCATACGGATGATAGACGGCTTGGAAAAACGGGATGGTTTCCCAGCCGACGGTCGGCGCGGCGTAACGTTCGCGGCTGACTTCGAGGCTCAGCATCAGGTCGAGAAAAGGCAGCCACGGTTCGCCACAGCCTTCGCCGGCGAGGGCGATCGGCCTCGCGGCGCGGCAACGGGCGCGGATGTCCGTCGAAAGTTTGCGGAAGCCTTTCATCCAATACGTGCCGCCGCCGAGCGGATGACCGTGGGCCGGATCAAAACAGCTCAGGCTGCTGCACGCTTGATCCATGTAGATGCCGTCCACGGCGAGTTCCTTGACGGCGCGCTCGGCCAGCCCGGCGTATTTGTTTCGCCAGAACCCGGTGCCCATGCACATTGAGACGCACGGTTGTTTGGTGAAGGTGTTATAGACTTCCTGACGAAACGTTCCGTCCGCCGCCCTGACCGTGAAACGTTCCGCTCCCTCATCCTTCCAGCTTTGAGTCGTCATGCCCCAGAGCCGCTGATTCATGTAGACCAACGCGTGGACATCGCTCTTATGCGCATGGGCGAGCGCAGCGCGGCACGGATCGGCGCCTTCGCGTGGCGGGAGGTATTCGGGGAAACCGGCGTCGTAAGAGCAACCATGCCACCAATGCCACAGGACGCTTACCGGCAATCCAAGCTCGCGCTGTATTGCCTCGGCTGGTTGCAGGACACCACTGGATCGGCCGCGGTTCCAAACCCACAAGGCTGTCTTCGACGCCCACTCCGGCACAAGCCCTCGATGGAGACGGCTCTGCCTGGCCCACACCTGCTGCGTGGCCCACGCGCGGTAACGTTCTGCCGCCGTAATCCAATCGCCTTTGAATGTCCCAAGAATGACCCCATATGCCGGTGAATAGCGAACAGCGCCGAGCGCGCGGTTTTCCGGCAGATGCGAAATTTCAAACGCAATGCCGCCGCGGCCGTCACCCCGGACTGTGAAATTCTTGCGGAACGCGGCGGCATCGTCGCAAGCCAGATAGAGTCCCGGCCCGTTGAGTTGGTAGAACGCCATGCACTGGAGCGAAAGCGTGCCGGGGTATTCCCAGCTATAGCGCGCGCCTCTTCCTTTGACGCCAGCCAGTCTGGCGCGCGGATTTGGCAGCATCTCTCCCATCCACGCGGGCACCGCCAGAAACTCGTTCGTTTGCGGCGGCAGATCGGACAGGCATGGGAACTGGACCCTCTCGATGGCGCAATCGCGAGGCTTGGTCACCGCCAGTTCCCACCGACTGACCGGTTTCGCAGGGTCCAGCCGCACCACCGCTTCCACGCGCAGTCCGGGAGCGCTATTGGCGCCGAAATCACTCCAGACAAGTTGCAATGCCTGTCGCGCGCCGCTGACGCTGTGGCACTCGAATTTCCCGGCGTCGGACGGCTTCAGTGTTTTGGCTGTGCCGGCGGAAGTGACCTCCAACGTCCACAACGCGGAAGTACTCGCCGCTGCAGACGCGAAGTTGTGGCCGGACTGCGAGTCCGTCAGCGCCGACAGTCCACCCGTCCTCGCATCGAAACTGACTTGCAGTTGCTTGTTGGAAAGGGATGTTGTCTCCGCCGCGCCAAGCGCCGTGGGCAGGAGAAGGAAGCAGAGTGCAGCGAGTCGCATGGAGGAAGTCTATGTCAGTTTCCGGCGCTCGTGAGAAGATTTTTTTCCTCGCGAGAAGCCCGCGTCTTCGTTGTATCATCCGTGGCCATGAGGACTCTGACTGCGATGGCAGCCGACGCCTGCGACCTGGAGAACCATGGCGACGCATGATGTCATAGCAGAGACGATCAACAACGAGGCGGCGCGCAACGAGAAGGTCATCGCCTGGTTGCGCCTCGGTTTGGCGCTCGCCATTCTTCCCGACATCGTTGGCCCCACGGTGGCGCCCGTCGTTTTGTGGTTCGATGTTGCCTGTCTGGCCTACTGCGTCACGGCGCTCGCAGCCACTTACCGCTGGGCGGGTTGGCCCGGATTCAAATACGTGATCATGACCGTGGACGCCGCCGTGATGGTGTATCTGACCATCGCCAACCCGGACGCCATCGAACCGACGGTCAACTTCCTGCTTCTTGCGCTGTGCGCCTGTCTGCTGGTCGTCACCGCGTCCATCCGCATGTCCCAGTGGGCCGTCGCCTACGCGACCGGCCTGATGATGGTGATCTCCGCAGTCGTGCTCTGGTGGCAACCGGTCCCGGCTGTTGCCGCAGTCGGCGCAATCGTTGTGGTCCTGTTGTTGGGATGCCTCAGCTACTTTGTCATGATGCGGCTCCTGGACCTGTTGGTGGAGGTGACGCGGAAGGAACAACTCTCGCGGTTCCTCTCACCCGAACTGGTCGAGCAGGCCATGCACGACCCGGCGTTGCTGCAACTCGGCGGCAAGCGGCAGTCCGTGACCGTGCTGTTCGTGGACATCCGCAAGTTCAGCGCAAAGGCGGAAACGCACACGCCGGAGGAGGTCGTCGGGTTTCTCAATGACTACTTCCGCGTCCTGACTGACGTGATCTTTCGCCATCGCGGCACATTGGACAAGTTCATGGGCGACGCGCTCATGGCGCTGTTTGGCGCGCCACTGGGCCATCCGGATGACGCCGACCGCGCCGTTCGAGCCGCGGTGGAAATGATGGAGGAAGTTGTCAAGTTGAACGCGGAGAAGGTCCGGAACGGGTTCTGCCCGATCGAGATCGGCATCGGCATCAACACCGCGGAAGTCATTGCCGGCAACGTCGGCGCCGATCGTCGCATGGAATATACCGTCATCGGCGACGGCGTGAACGTTGCCGCGCGGCTGGAGAAACTTACAAAGAAATTTGATACCAAGATCATCATCAGCCAGGCGACCCACGAGCAGCTCACCGACAAACTCGCCGCGATCTCTTATGGTGAAACCACCGTCGAAGGCCGCACACAGATGATTCGCATCTACGGAGTGCCTCACGCGGGCATGCGAACGGCGCAGGACGCGGCCCCACGGCTTCATTGACTTGGTTCGGCAGCCGTCTATCATCACGGGCCATGAGGAGCATGACAGTGGCGATGCTGGCCGCGTGCGTCTTGTGCGCGCGAGTGATTGCGGATGAACCTGTCATCGGCATTCCGATGAAACCTGATCCGCCGCCGGCGGTGGATGGACAATTGGAGGACTGGAGCAACGTCCCCGGCGCATTGCTGCTGAACCACGCCGAGCAGGCGACGTGGGGTGGGGCGCGCTGGAAATCACCGACCGATCTCAGCGCAAAGGTCTGGATCGCATGGCGACAGGACATGATCTATCTCGCGGCGGATGTCACCGATGACAAGATTCGCCAGAGTGAGCACGGCTCTGGCATCTGGAAAGGCGACTGCGTTCAACTCTACCTCGATGTCGCGCCGGATGAAGAAGCCGCGCGCAGTCACTTCGGCAAGGGCCAGTTCCAGATTGCCTTCAGTCCGGGGAATTTCCAGCACAGCGGTGATTCGCTGAACGATTGCCCGCCGGAAGCGCATATCTTCAAGCCGGCGTCGCTCGCGCCCAAGGGCGTGCTGGTGGCCGCGCAACAGACCGACCACGGTTACACGCTTGAAGCGGCCATTCCGTGGGCGTTGCTTGGCGTCAAATTGCCGGCGGTCGGCATACCGGTCAATTTCGAGATCGCGGTCTTCGACACGGACGGCGCCGAGGCGCGGTCGGAGAAACTGCTGAGCTTCGCCGCGAAGAAGTGGACGCTGTCGCGCCAACGGCTTAACGCAGCCGTGCTCGCCGGTGCGGACGGCAAAGCGCCGGCCATTGTTCGCGGCGCGCCTGTCTTCGAGAAGGCGGAGTTGAAGCCGAGGGGGAAACAGACTTTCAAGTTCACAACCGCGAAACCGCCCGCGGGCAAGGAAGCCGTGCTCGCGCTCAAGGCGCGCATGAACACACCGAGAGTCGCCGGCTACACGCAGGCGCTGAAGCTGACGCTCAACGGCACGGTCCTCGATGGTAAAAGGCTGCTCAACAAACCGCTGGAACTCAAAGGCAAGGATGGCCGCATTCACCGGCTGGTCGCGGTCGACCGCTTCACAGCCTACTACGCGCCGGATTTCACCAGCGCCGATGCATCGCAATACGCCATTGCCGGAGTCAAGACAGGAGAGTTCGAGTTGCGCGTTACCGACCTGTTGTGCGAAGGCGAGAACCATCTCGTCATCGAAAACGCCTGTTCGCCAGCCGTCACACGTTCGCTCATCGCTGCGAACTGCTGCGTCCGCTTCACCGCGCCGCCGCCACCGCCGAAGCCGAAGGCCGGCCCGCCCAAGGGTCCGATTCCGGTCTGCGCACTGGTGAAGAATCCCCAAAGCGCCTACAGCGTGAAGGAATTGCCGGACGCAAAACTCGCGGTTGAGATTCGCGGCGAGAAGTTCTCCATCGAGAGCCGGTTCTCAACGCCGGCGGGGAAGTGGGAGCGCGGATCGAATCCGTTCTTCGAGCATTCGCGCCGGATCGAGCGCAAGGCGGAGGCGATCGTCGTGCGCGACACGTTCAAGAATCTCACGAACGAGAACCTGCCGCTGATGCAACGGCACGAAGCCGCACTTTCGTCGCCGCTCAAGAAAATCTGGCTCGCCGGGCTTTCGCCGGCCGGACTGATGGGCACGTCTTCAGCGCCGGAGAACCCGACGACGTTTGGCGTGACCGGGAAGACCGGCCTGGGCCTGCTGCCGCTCAACGACGAGTTTCAGGTCCACGTTTCCAACTACGCCGCCGACGGCGCGCTGGGTCTCGCGGACAACCAGTTCGTCCTCCAGCCCGGCAAGAGCTACACGGCGGAGTGGGCCATCGTGCCGGTCGCGCGGCCGGACAACTTCGACTTCATCAACGCCACGCGCCGTTTGCTCGACGCGAACTTCACCATTCCTTACTGCTTTGCGTTCCTGCGCGGCGGGCCGCTGACCGAGAAGTGGCCGGATGAGAAGTTCACCGATTTCATAAAGTTCAAGAGTGCGAATCTGCTCTGCGACAGCATCATGTATCCGACCTACCAGGGCCACTACTCGCACGGCATGGCGTTCCAAAAGGTCTCGCACGACAGCTACAAGCGCTACGCCGAGCGCGTGCGCCGGCTCACGCCGGACGCGAAGAGTTGTGTTTATTTCCACTGCTTCATCAACGCCGAGCAGGACGCGGCGAAGAACTTCCCCGAGGCGCGCGTGTTGCGCAGCGACGGCTCGCACGCCGACTACGGCCAGGCGTGCTACGGCATCTTCTTCCCGACCGCGAGCAACGCCTACGGCCGCGCCGTTCGCCGCAACGTGGACATCATCCTCAACGACATCAAGGCGGACGGCGTGTATTGGGACGAACTGGAATACAGCGCCTACGCCTATCACTTCGGCGAGCCGTGGGACGGCTGCTCGGCGGACATTGACCCGAAGACGATGAAGGTCCGGCGGTTGAAATCGTCCGTCACGCTCATTTCGCAACCATGGCGCGTCGGGCTGATCAAGGAGATCATGGCCCGGGGGCCGTTCATCGCCAACGGCCAGCCGCATACGCGGACCATGGCGCGGCTGAAATTCCCGCGCTTCGTCGAGACTGGCAGCATCAGCAACTGCGCGCGCGCCCAGCTTCATTCGCCCATCGCGCTCGGCGACCATCTCACCGAGCGCAGCGAGGCGGATGCCTACCGCAACATGGTGTCCGCGCTCGATTATGGTTGCGTCTCGCATTGGTATGGCGACCAGACCGTCATCCCGTCTTACGAGACGATCACGAAGTTCATGTATCCGATCACGCCGCTGGAGTTGCACGAGGGCTACATCATCGCCAAGGAACGCATCCTGACCAACCGCAGCGGTCTCTTCGGTTGGGGCGACGCCTCGAAGCACGAGGTTCACGTCTTCGACGACACCGGCCGCGAGGTGCGGGACTTCAAAGCCCCGACCGTCGAACGCAACGGCGCGACATTCACCGAACTGCGCATCGCTGAAGGCTGGAGCGCGGCGATCGTGAGGGAGCAAATGAAATGAACCTTGCATCGGAGAAAACACCATGAAACACTGTCTTTTGTGGGCGGTGGCTATCGTGATAGTCTCCGCAGCATGGTCAACGTGAGCCACAAGCCCGCCATGAGTCAGACTGGCAACCCTGAATTCAACACGACTGCGAGCAGCATCCTTACCCGCCGCCAGTTCCTAAACCAAAGCGCGCTTGGCTTGGTATCTGCGGCTTTGCCGACAGGGTTGGCAAAGAAAGCCGTGGCCGCTGCTCCGACACGAGGCGGTGAAGATATCCGGCCGGTTTGCGAAAGCATTCTCGACTATCTGCTGCGCGTCCAGGATTTCAAGCCGGGCGAATACTACGGCTCGTTCTGGAGCGAGAAGGCTTATCATGGGCCGTTGCTCAACTACCACGCGGGCGGCAGCCATCACCATCGGTCGGCGGGAAGCGCGGGGCTGGCGTTGTGGCTGGTCGGGCGGCAGCGAAACGCCGCGCGGAGGCGGCGTTCGACTGGCTCGTGGTGCGGCAACGGCCCAGCGGCGGTTATTTTGAAATTCAGAACAACGAGAAGCCCAGCGACTGGGAGCGCACCGGTCTGGAGGAATGCTCGACGATTGAGACGGCCTTCGTGGCGCGCGGACTGGGCCACGCGTTGCTGCTTGGGCTGCCTCCAAAGAAACTCTACAGCGATTGCCTGCAACGCGCGGGCCTCTGGCAACTAGGCATCGAATGGCCGCCGGGATCGGGCGTGTTCCCGCATCACGAACGCTCACCCTATGACTGCCTCAACGCCAACCTCCACGCCGCCGAGACGCTGATGGCGGCGTTCAAGGTGTCGGAGAAGGTCTTCCAGCGACCGTTGAACATCTTTTACGAGGGATCGCGGCGCAGCGTGTTGCACACGTTGCCGCTGCAATCCAAGAACGGCTGCTTCCAATACCGCAGCACGGGCGGCATGACCATCAACTACACTTCGCTGGTGCTTTGGTGCTTGCTCAACATCCTCGACCTGCTGCGCGACCCGATGCAGCCCGGCGCGGGCCGTGACCACGAGGCGACAAGCAGGCGAATCGCTGCCTTCGTGTCGCTCGATGCGATGAAGAAGGCTTTTGACGACGCGACCGGTTTCCTCTGCGGTTGTGTGGATGCGAACGGGAACCTTCTCTGGGAGAAGAACGAAACCTCCAGCGCCAAATACAACCTCTGGACCTACGTGATCACCTTCAACGTCCTCCGTCGCATCGGCGGTGAACGAAATCTGGAGACGGCGTCGCGGTTATGGAAGACGATCCTGAGCAAGCGGACTAAGTCCGGCCTGCTGCCCATGCGCGACCGCGGCGAGGAGATCACCGAATGCGCCTTCATGCAGGCCGATATGCTGTTATTCCTGCTGCCGTTCGCCGGGCTTGTTTGAACCGGCGGATTGACATAAGAATTCCATCCTTCGTCCTTAAAACGTCAGCTTCGGAGAAATTATCATGAAATACTTCCTGCTATGGGCCGTCGGGTGTCTGGCGGGCACACAACTTCTGGCAGCGACGCCGGCCAAGACCGTTTTTCGCGCGGGAGCGGCTACGAGCAACATCACACCGTTTTTGGGCGGCGACATTGTCGGCAACTTCGTTCGCCCCGTCGCCACCAACATCCACGATGAATTGCACGCCCGCTGTTTGGTCCTGGATGATGGCAAGACCCGGCTGGCTCTGGTGGTGTGCGATGTGCTGGGAATCAGCCGGGATGTGAGCATCGAGGCCCGCAAGCTGATCCAGCAGAACACGGGGATTCCACCCGAGAACGTGTTGATCTCGGCTGTGCATACTCATTCGGCGTGCGATGCGCGGGGCAATGCGCCGCTGAACGAATACAACAAATTCGTTGCCCGGCGGATTGCCGACGGAGTGCAAACGGCACTCGGCACGTTGAGGCCGGCCCAAGTGGCGTTTCTGACTGCCCAGGCTCCCGAGCACGTCTTCAATCGCCGATGGGTGATGAAGCCCGGCACGGCCCCGCCCAATCCCTTCGGGGGCGTAGACCAAGTGAAAATGAATCCTCCCGGCGGCAGTCCCAACCTGGTCGAGCCGGCCGGTCCCACCGATCCCACCATCTCCATTTTGGCCCTGCGTGAGCCGGAGGGGCGCCCGATTGCGGTCTATTCGGCTTATTCGCTGCACTATGTGGGCGGCGTGCAGAGCTGCGATATCTCGGCCGACTACTACGGGATGTATTGCGAGGAATTGAAACGGTTGCTCGGGGCCGATGATCAGGATCCGCCTTTCGTAGCCTTGATGGCCAATGGCACCAGCGCCGATATCAATAGTGTCAATTTCCGCAAGCCCCGGCCCAAGCTGGCGCCCTATGTCAAGATGCGCGCCATTGCGAACGATATCGCTCACAAGGTCTGCGCCGCGCTGGCCAAAGCCAAGTATTGCGACGGCGTGACGCTGGACGCGCGTTACCAGGAACTGAAGGTTTGCTCCCGACGGCCCACACCGGAGCAGCTCGCGTGGGCGAAAGAGACACTCGCCAAACCGGCCACCAAGTCTGTCAAGGTTGACATGCCGAGAGTCTACGCCACCCGGACGATGAATTTGTTCAAGACTCCCGAAACCCTGCCTGTGCCGTTGCAGGTTCTCCGTATCGGTCCGGTGTGCGTTGGGTCCATGCCGACCGAGGTGTTCTGTGAGATCGGGCTGGAATTCAGGAAACGATGCCCCATCCAGCCTGCATTTCTGCTTTCGCTGGCACACGATTACATGGGATACCTGCCCACGCCCCGGCACTTCCCCTTGGGCGGCTACGAGACATGGATCGGCACCAGCCGGCTTGAACCGCAAGCCTCGGAGAAGATGCTCGCCGCACTCCTGGAAATGGCGGCGGAGATCAAGAAATAGTCGTCCCCGGCCGGCTCAAAGTGACCGGCAATCGGGCTTCAACTCCGGGCAAGCCAGCCCGTTTTGTGGTTATTGGGATGAACTCCATCACCATCTATCTAGCGCCGAAGGTTATTGATTTTCAGCGTCCCGTGAACACCCTCTTTGGCAGTTTGATCAAATTGTTCCCCTCGAACTGGACGGGTGTTTTGGACGCGACTGCCTATATGGCAATCGTTTGGATATTCCTGTACATCCTCTACAGGAACAAAATATTCCTGAAGGTATAACGCGGGATCTATTGACGGGATTTGCGGTCCCGGAGGTCTGCGTAGCTGATCAACCGAATGCCGCGCGAGCGGAAGCTTTCCTCGGGCAAGTCCCGTCCGCGTCACAATAGCCGGACACGACGCCGGGCGGTTTTTGATTCCGTTGATCGCTTCAACCGCTGCCGCCATTCACCCGGCGTCCGGTGCTCCGCCTGATGGAAACTGTGGATGAAGTGGCTGAGGCTGTGAAAACCACACGCCTCGGCGATGTGCAGCAGCTTGTGGTCCGTGGTGCGAAGAAGTTCCTTGGCCTTTTGCAGCTTGATTCGGGCGATGAGTTCGACGGCGCTGATTCGCAACTCGCGCCGGCAGGCGTTCAACAATGTATTCTGGCTGACCCCGAGACGCCGGGCCAGTTCGGCCACGGTCGGGAAGGTCAGCATGCCAGTTTCGCAAATGCGGATGGCGCGCTGCACCAATGTCTCGGTAGTGCGCCGCGCGGTCTCTGTCCGGGTTGTGCTTTCTGCGCACAGTTCGGCAAGGCGATAGAACCGCTGCAGGAAGTGGCCGGGATGGTGACGGATGGGCGAATGGAAACCGGCCACGATCTCTTTGAAGAGCTTGTAGGTGTCCTCCCGGCGCGCGGGACGGATGATCGGCGCTTGCCGCGTGACGCCAAACAGACGGGCGACATCGGGCACGGATGAGCCGGTCAACTCCATCCAGATGGTTTGCAGCGGGACACCCTGATACTCAGTGAGTTCGTGCCATGCCAGCGGCCACAAGCAAATGACCTCGCCGGGCCGCACCAGAAATTCGCCGTGCTCCATGCGCTCGTAGGCCGTTCCCTCGATGTCGAAGCTGATGCCCATGCCGGTGTGGATCAAGCGTTCGGCGACGATGTTGCCCTTGCCGACATGCACGCCCGCGCGAATGGGGAAGACGCCGACGCCGGCTTTTTGAAATTCTTCTGCGCAATACATGGTGCCGATAATCGCAACCGATTTGTGGATTATCGCAACACGGAATGCTTTTGGGAAGTCTGCGGTTTGCCTAGTCTGCCGGCGATGAAGACGCGAAGAGCAACATTATCGCCCACGGAGAACTGGGTTGAGGAATGCAACCAACTCGCGCGGACGGTGCGCGGGCACTGTTTGCGGATGACGCACCGCGGCAGGAGCGGACACGTCGGCAGCATGTTGTCCATGGCGGAAATCTTGTGCGTGCTCTACAAACGCATCCTGCGGGTGGATCCCAAACGCCCGCGTCGGGACGGGCGTGACCGGCTTGTATTGAGCAAGGGACACGGTGGATGTGCCGTGTATGCCGTGCTTGGAGAACTTGGATTTTTTCCGAAGCAATGGTTCGAGGGCTATTACCGGGACGAAGGCAGGCTCATGGGGCATATCAGCCACTACGTGCCCGGCGTCGAGTTCTCGACCGGTTCGCTCGGGCATGGGCTGCCGGTGGCTGTGGGCATGGCGTTGGCGGCGCGCCACGCGGGCAAGAAGCACCGGATCATCTGCCTGATGAGCGACGGCGATTGCAACGAGGGGAGCACGTGGGAGGCCCTCTTGTTTGCCGCGCAACACAAGCTCGATAACCTCACGGTGCTTGTGGACTACAACAAGGTCCAGGCGCTGGGTCTCTCCAAGGATGTGCTCGACCTGGAACCCTTCGCTCGAAAGATGGAGGACTGTCACTGGGCGGTGAAGGAAGTGGATGGCCACGACGTCGTGGCCGTGGACAAGGCGTTGCACAAGCTGCCGTTCGAGCAAGGCAAACCATCCTGGCTCATCTGTCACACCATCAAAGGCAAAGGCGTCAGTTGGATGGAGAACACCGTGAGTTGCCACTACGGGTCGGTGAACGACGAACAACTGGCCCGGGCGCTGAGCGAGATAGGAGCGCAATAGCATGAGAAGCCTTTTCAACCGTGTCCTTGTTGACATCGCGAAGAAGGACCAGCGCATCTGGATGATCCTCGCGGACATCGGCTACGGCGAGATCGAGCCATTCCGCGATGCCTTTCCGGACAGGTGGTTCAACTGCGGCGTGGCCGAGCAGAACATGACCGGCGTGGCGTGCGGTGTGGCCATGGAAGGCAATATCGCCATCACCTACAGCATCGCCAACTTCCCGACGCTGCGCTGTCTGGAACAGATTCGCAACGACGTGTGCTATCACCACGCCAACGTTAAGATCGTCATCATCGGCGGCGGGTTGGCCTACGGGCCGTTGGGCGTCAGTCATCAGGCCACCGAGGATATCGCCATCATGCGCGCGTTGCCGAACATGGTGGTGTTCTGCCCCTGCGATTTCGCGGAAGCCGAAGCGGGTGTACACGCCATGATCGCGCACGACGGGCCGTTCTATTACCGATGCGGCTACAAGAAAGAACCGCCGGTGCATGAAGGGAGGATTGCATTCAAGCTCGGCAAAGCCATCCAGGTTCGCGATGGCAGTGATGCCACGATCTTTTTCACCGGCACCGTTGGCAATCAGGCATTGCCCGCCGCCGAGGCTCTGGAGAAACGCGGCATCCGTTGCCGGGTGGTCAGCCTGCACACGGTCAGGCCGATTGACCGCAGCGCCATTGTGCGGGCGGCCCGCGAGACGGGCGCAATCATCACGGTGGAAGAACATCAGTTGCAGGGCGGCATGGGCAGCGCCGTGGCCGAGGTGCTTTGCGACGAGGGCGTGATGCCGAAGAAATTCCTGCGCATCGGCCTGCCGGACCTCTACGTCAGCAAGGTGGGCACTCACGAATGGCTTCTGAACGAATACGGCCTCTCGGCACAAAAGATCGCTGCGAGTGTCCGAAAACTCATGGGGAGAAAACGATGACCTCCCACGAACGCGACAACCAAAGAGAGGCGGACCAGTCCATCATTAACCGGTTGCGTCTGGATGGCAGAAAGGCCCTGGTCACGGGCGGCGGCCAGGGTTTGGGACAGATGTTTGCGCATGCGCTGGCTGAGGCCGGCGCGGATGTGGCCATCGCCGATATCAACCGGGAAAAGGCCGAACGGGTGGCGGCGGAAATCCGGTCACTGGGCCGTCAATCCATGGCAATTACGGTGGATATCAGCAAGGCCATGGAAGCAACGCGCATGGTCGCCGAGGTCATGACGGCTTGGGGACGGTTGGACATCGCGGTCAACAACGTGGGCGTTGCCATTCCAATCAAGCCGGCCATGGAAGTGACCGAGGAGGAGTGGGATCACGTCATCAACACGAACCTGCGCGGCACCTTCTTTTGCGCCCAAGCCGAGGCCCGGGCCATGCAATCCCGGCACTATGGGAAGATCATCAATGTCTCCTCGATTTGCGGACGGATCGTGTGGCCGAATCCACAGGCGGTTTACAGCATCTCCAAGGCCGGCGTGAGCCATCTCACGCGATGTCTCGCGGCCGAGTGGATTCCGCACGGGATTCGGGTCAACTGCATAAGCCCCGGCGTGACCCGAACCCCAGACCTGTTTCCAGAAGTGGTGCCGATGTTCTTGAAGACCGCTCCGATTGATCATGTGGCTGAAGCCCGCGACATGCAGGGCGCGGTGCTCTATCTGGCTGCCGAGGCATCCGATTTCGTGGTCGGCCATGACTTGGTGCTTGATGGCGGCTACACCGTGCGGTGAGCACGCAGCAATACAAACACGCCACACACAGATTTCTGCCGATACCGTGAAACAGAGATGCCAGCTACTGAATATGAAACCCGAGATTGAGACCAACACCCTGACGAAAATGAAAACCCACATAATGCTATTGTCTGCCGGGCTGTCTGCCTTGCTTGTATCCGTGGCTTCAGCGGCTGAACCTGTCGCCTCAGGTTCACCCCAAGGGGTTGCTGCGCCACAAATGCCGGCCGTTCGGGTGACGATCCGGCTCAAGAGCCGCAATCCGGCCATCGAGTTGGCCGGCGCAGAACTATGCCGTTACCTCGGCCTGATGGCTGGGAATTCTGAAGTGGCTGCGGTCGCCGAGCATCCGCCGAAAGGGACAAGCACCATCGAGCTGGGCCTGATGACGGACTTCGGCCTCCCCATGGAAGGCGTGCGCGATCCAGCACGGGATGACGCCGTGTATGCCAATGTGCGTGGTTCCCGG
>JBAZIR010000108.1:0-15380 GCA_041651735.1 Verrucomicrobiia bacterium
CCAGCGACGTGGAGGCGCGGCCGGTATGGATGGAAGCCAATTCGCGCTCGAAGACCTCGACGGTCTTGAGCATTTTCTCTTCGGTTTCCAGCAGGATTTCGTCAATGCATTCTGGCATGGCATTATTCGGCAACGAGAGTGCCGACCTTTTGTCCGAGCACGGCGCGCTTGATGTTGCCGGTCCGGAACATGTTGAAGACGATGATCGGGATGCGGCTTTCCATGCACATGCTGAACGCCGTTGTATCCATCACTTTCAAGCGCCGCGCGATGGCTTCGGCGTAGCTGATCCGGTCGAATCGTCGTGCCTTTGGGTTCTTCTTGGGGTCGCTGTCGTAAACGCCGTCCACTTTCGTGGCTTTGAGGATGACATCCGCGCCGACCTCCGCCGCGCGCAGTGAGGCGGTGGTGTCGGTGGAAAGAAACGGGTTGCCCGTGCCACCGCCGAAGATGATGACGCGGCCCTTCTCCAAGTGGCGGATGGCACGCCGGCGAACGAACGGCTCGGCCACCTTCTGCATCTCGACGGCTGTCTGCAACCGTGTCGGCACACCGGAGTTCTCCAGCGCGTTCTGCAACGCCAACCCGTTCATGACGGTGGCGATCATGCCCATGTAGTCGGCTGTGACCCGGTCCATGCCGTTGCCTTCGGCCGTGACACCGCGCCAAAGGTTGCCGCCGCCGATGACAAGGGCGAGCTGGACGCCGGTGCGACGCACCTCACGGACTTCGCGCGCGATACGATTGACCACCGTCCAGTCGATCCCGAAACCGTCCTCGCCCTGCAATGACTCGCCGCTGAGTTTGAGCAACACGCGACGATAGCGGGGCGCTGTTTTCATGGTCTCTAGTTTTGTGCCGGCTGGGCTGGAGTTTCCGCCGCGGGCTGCGTGGTGTCAAGCGATTCGCCCACCTTCCAGCGGATGAACCGCCGGATGAGGATGTTCTCGCCGAGCTTGGCCACGGTGGCAGTGATCACGTCCTTGATCGTCTGGTTCTGATCGCGAACGTAGCCCTGCTCCAGCAGGCAGACGGTCTGGTAAAACTTGTCGAGTTTGCCCTCGAGGATCTTGGCGACCGCCTGTGGCGGCTTGTTTTTCACCTGCGCAGCGGCGACTTCCTTTTCGCGCTCGATGATGTCGGCGGGCACGTCCTCGCGCGCCACGTAGCGCGGCTCGGCCGCAGCGATTTGGAGTGTGATGTTCTTGACGAACTCCCGGAAGTCCGGATTGCGCCCCACGAAGTCGCTTTCGCAGTTGACCTCGACGAGCACGCCGACCTTGTCGCCGACGTGGATGTAGCTCGCGATGATGCCTTCCTTGGCAGCGCGCGCCGATTTCTTGTCGGCGATGGCAATGCCGCGTTTGCGGAGGATGAGCTTTGCTTTTTCAAAGTCACCGTTTGCTTCACCGAGCGCTTTTTTGCATTCCATCATGCCCGCGCCGGTTTCTTCGCGGAGTTTCTTGACGATTTGAGCAGAGATTTCAGCCATGGTTTTACACTTGAATGATTGTGGGTGATAAAAACGTTTCGAAGCCGTCGTCCGCTACGCGCTGGCGGCGGGTGCTTCAGGGGCGGGCGTCGCCTCCACGGCGACTGGCGCTGGTGCCGCAGGAGCCGGCAGGTTTGCGCCAAGCTCCACGAGCGATTCAACGATCGGCTCGGTGAGGCTGTGGATGATCAGCTTGACGGCACGGATGGCGTCGTCGTTGGACGGAATGGGGTATTGGACGAGATCGGGGTCGCAATTGGTGTCCACAATCGCCACCACCGGGATGCCGAGGCGGTTGGCCTCATGCACCGCGTTCTCCTCGCGCTTGATGTCAATGACCACCAGCGCGGCCGGCAACTTCTCCATGCCCACGATGCCGTCGAGATTCTTATGGAGCCGGGCGGCCTCGCGCCGCATTGAGGAGACTTCCTTCTTGTGCATCTTGTTCACCTCGCCGCTCGTCTCCAGGCCCACGATATAGAGGAGCCGTTTCACACTGCGGCGGATGGTGACGAGATTGGTGAGCGTGCCACCGACCCAGCGCTCCGTGACGGAGAACATCTGAGTAGAAGTGGCGGCTTCGCGAATGGCTTCCTGTGCCTGTTTCTTGGTGCCGACCCAGAGCATCTTGCCACCCTTGAGAGTGGTCTTGCGGAGGAATTCGCAGGCCTCCTGCAGCAATTCCGCGCTTTTGGCGAGATCGATTACGTGGATGCCGTTGCGCGCCTCGAAGATGAACGGCTTCATCTTTGGGTTCCAGCGCTTGGTCTGGTGACCGAAATGACATCCTGCTTCCAACAAGTCTTTAATTGTAGCGGCCAATGTATCCTCCGTCTGTTGCATCCCGCTGCGCCAGTTGCGCCGTGGGACACCCGGGCATTCTTGCCAGGGTTCTGGTTGTTGTTATTGTGTCCCGTAGTCGCGCACCAGCGCCACGCGGGGACGTTCAAAGCGCGCTACTGTAGGCGTTCACGCCGTCCATGCAAGCAGTTTTTCGATGGAATTGAACCCGAATGCCAACGCAAGGGGCTTGTTAGTGTCAACGAAGAGCAGCCAGGGCGGTTTTGCCTTGTTGAGTATGACAGGCAGGATGCCTGCCTCACTTTGGAGACGGGGTGACGGCAACGGCTGTGCCTGAAGGCGGCGGGGTCATCGTCACCACATCCCGCAAAATGGCGAGGGATTCCTTCAGAATCGGGTCAGTGGCGGGTTCCTTCGTGTCGTTTTCTTCCTCGTCGGCGTCGGGGTCGTCTGCGTCGCTTGCGACGGGCTTGGTGCTGGCCGCGGCGGCGTGCGCGGGGCGGGGCACGGAAGCGGAGGCGACGGCGTTGGTAGCGCCAACGGCAATGTCGGTGAATGTGTAGTCCAGAGAGGCTCGCGCGCGGCGTTCCTTCTTGCGCGCGGACTCGCGGTCAGTGGTGGCCTTCTTTTCTTCAAGGCGCTTGGCTTTATTGAGGGAGACGGTGCCTTCCTTCAACTGCTGTTTCACGCGGGCGATGTCTTCGTTGAGGTAGGTGAATTCCGGGTTGGTGGCGACGCGAATCATGGATCGTTGCCGCAGTTCGGTGAGCTTGCCGTTGAGCGTGCCGAAATTCTTATGGGGTGCTGGCTCGACTTCGTCGTAGGGCATGGCGTTGTTGAGCGAGGACTCGCCGATTTCGCGCACGTCATACGACGACGGCATGATGATGTCGGGAATGACACCGCGGTTTTGCGTCGAGCCGCCGGCGACGCGGTAAAACTTCTGCGTGGTCACCTTGAGTGCGCCGGGATTGGGCACGTCCTGCAACCACGCAGCGAGCGAGAGCATGGTCTGGACGGTGCCTTTGCCGAAGGTCTTGCTGTCGCCAACGACGAGCGCGCGGCCATAGTCCTGCATGGCAGCGGCGAGAATCTCGGAGGCGGAGGCGCTGACGTGGCTGACGAGCACCAGCAGGGGACCGTCGTAGCCGATGGACGGATCTTCATCGCGCAGCACCTGGATGCGATTGCGCAGGTCCTTGATCTGGACGATGGGGCCTTCCTTGATGAAGAGGCCGGCCAGCGCGATGGCCTCGTCGAGGAGACCGCCGCCGTTGCGCCGCAGGTCGAGCACGATGCCGTCCACCTTTTGTGCCTTGAGCTTCTGGATGAGGATGGAAACGTCACGGGTGCTGCTGGTGCAGTTGTTGTCGCCGTTGCGCATCTTCTCGGTGTCGGCGTAGAATGACGGCAGATCAATGATGCCGAGGCGCTTGGCGGGCGCGCCATTGGCGGCGGGAATCTCGACGACCTTGGCTTTCGCCTGCTGTTCGGTGAGCTTGACCTCATCGCGAACAATGGTGATGACCTTGCGCACGGAGGAGTCGGCTGCACTGGCGGGAATGACGGTGAGTTTGACCTTGGTGCCTTTGGCGCCACGGATGTGCTCGACGACCTTGGTGAGTTTCAAGTCCACGACATCCACCGGCGGCTGGTCGCCCTCGGCGACGGCGACGATACGGTCGTTGGGCTTGAGGCGCTTATCGAGGTCGGCGGGGCCGCCGGGAACGAGGCTGACGATTTTTGCGTAGCCATCCTCCGAGCGAAGCACGGCGCCGATGCCGAAGAGCGAGAGGCGCATGCCGATCTCGAAATCCTTGAGTTGTGACGCCCCCAGGTAATCGGAGTGGGGATCGTAAGCATGACAGAAGGCGTTGAGATAAACCTCCAGGATGTCGCCGGAGTCCATTTCGTGCACGGAGCGCTGCAACCGGTCGTAGCGACGGGTGAGGACGCGAATGGCCTCGTCGGGTTTGGTCTTGTTCAACGATTCCTGAAGCAGATCGTATTTGACACGCTCATGCCAAAGCTTGGCGCGCTCGGCTTCGTTGGCGGGCCAGGGCGCTTTGGAGCGGTCAATGAGGATGGTTTCGTTGCCGTCGAAACTCATCGGCTGCTTGAGACAGTCCTTGGCGATCGCAACGGCCTGCTCGATGCGCTGCTGGTAGCGGACGAAGATGTCGAAGCCCGGCTGCACGTCGCCGGTGCGCGTCCGGTCGGGCAGCGTGGCAAGATATTTGTCGAACTCTTTCAGGTCGCTTTGGAGAAAGAAAAGGCGGTTGTAGTCGAGCGCTTCGATATAGCGCGTGAGGAACCGCGATGCGGATTCCGCGTCGAGCTTGTTGTGTGAGTAATGCGCGTGCTCGAAGAGCTTGACGGCGAGTGCCGTGACGGCGGCCGATTCTGGCGGCGGCTGCAATGCCGCTCCCAGCGACACGTTTGCGACCAGCAACCAGACAATCAAGCCAGCGATCTGTTTCATCCACATGGCTGTATTGTTGCCTGTCGTTGCGTTTCCGGCAAGTGACAATGGGAAGGCGGTGCGAAAAAATATTGGCAAAAAACGCTTGCGCGTTGCGGTGGGAGATTCGGGGGAGGCAGGGCTCCGACCACGAGCGGAAACGCGATGCAAGGATGAGGCGGCACAAGCGACGGTTGCGGGAAAGGAAAGCTTTACCGCGGCGCGATTCGGTGTTACCGGTTTTGCCGATGAGCACAAGGCCAGCAGCAGCAGGCAAGAAGGTCAACTTGCGCCGCCCGGGCATCATGGAGGCGGTGCAGCAACAGGTGCAACAACACTACCGCAGCGTGGTGGTGGAGAAGCTGCGCGCGTCCGGCAACGTGCTTTCGGCGGCAGGCCTGACGGTTCGGCTGGCGAAGCAATTCGGCTTTTGCTACGGCGTGGAGCGGGCGATCGACCTGGCCTATTCGGCACGGAAGGTTTTCAAGGACAAGAAGATTTACATTCTGGGCGAGATCATCCACAACCCGGAGGTCAACGAGCAAATTGGCCGGATGGGCATCAAGTCACTCGCCGGCCCGAACAGCGAGGCCTCGCTCGACGATGTGACGGTCAACGACGTGGTCATCGTGCCGGCGTTTGGCACCGAGGTGGACACGATGAGCCGATTGAAGGCGATCGGCTGCCAGCTCGTGGATACGACCTGCGGCGACGTGCTCAGCGTTTGGAAGCGCGTGACGCACTATGCCTCCGAAAACATCACCTCCATCATTCACGGCAAGGCGTGGCACGAGGAAACCAAGGCCACCAGTTCGCGCGCGCTGGCGAAGGGGCCGGGGCATTATCTCGTCGTTTATGACCTTGCGGAGACCGACTACGTCTGCAATTACATCCGCCACGGCGGCAACAAGGAGGAGTTCCTGAGGAAGTTCGAGGGGGCTCACTCGCCGGACTTCGATCCCGACCGCGATCTTCAGTGCATTGGACTGGCGAACCAGACGACGATGTTGCGCAGCGAGACCGAGGATGTGCAGCGGCGGCTCCGGCAGGCGATCCTCGACCGCTACGGCGAGAAGGAACTGGTGCAGCGATTCCGTTTCTTCGACACGATCTGCGGCGCCACGCAGGAACGGCAGGATGCGCTGGATGAACTGCTCGCGCTACCGCTGGACCTGATGATTGTGGTGGGCGGCTACAACAGCAGCAATACGTCGCACCTGGTGGAAATGTCCGAGGTCAAACACCCGACCTACTTCATCAAATCCGCCAGCATGATCATCTCCGACAAACGCATTTGCCACTACAACTTGAAGTTGCAGCGGGAGATTGAGACGGAAGACTGGATGCCGGGCGGGCGGGCGACGGCCATCGGCGTCACCGCGGGTGCGTCGTGCCCGAACAACCTGATCGAAGAAACGATCCGGCGGTTGTTTGAATTGCGCGGCGTCTCGTTGGAAAAATTACTGACGGTGTAGGCATGACGCTACAGCTGGTAGCTCGTTCGGCGTTGCGGGTGCTGACGGCGTTGGTGGCGGTTGCCGCGGCACTGTTTGCAGGCCTGTATTACATGACCCATTGCGGGCCACGGAATCCAAAGCGCGTCGTGAAGACCGCGAACCCGGAGGAAATTCGGCAACTGCGTGATCGGCTCGCCGCGCACGTTCAGGCCCTCGCGGGTGACATTGGCGAGCGGAACGTCTTCAGACCTGCCGCCTACCGGCGCGCGGCGGACTATATCACCCATGCCTTTCGCAGCGAGGGCTACGACGTGGACAGGCTGTGCTACGAGGCTGATCGCGTGATGTGCGCAAACATCACGGCAACACGAAGAGGGTCAACCTCGTCCAATCAGATTGTTGTGGTTGGCGCGCATTACGATTCTGCTCTGAGCTGTCCCGGTGCAAACGACAACGCCAGCGCTGTGGCGGCGTTGCTGGAACTGGCGCGGAAATTTGCGCGCGAGAACCCGGCACGAACCCTCCGGTTCGTGGCGTTCGCGAATGAGGAACCGCCGTTCTTCCTCACCGACAAGATGGGCAGCCGTGTCTATGCGGCGGCGTGCCGCCAGCGTGGCGACGATGTCCGCGCGATGATCTCGCTGGAGATGATGGGATGCTACAACGACGCGAAAGGCAGCCAGCGTTATCCGCCACCGTTCAGCCTCTTCTATCCCGATCGCGGCAATTTCATCGCCTTCGTTGGCAATCTCGCTTCGCGGTCGCTTGTCAGCCGCGCCGCCTGTGTCTTCCGCTCGAACAGTGACTTTCCGTTGGAAACGCTGGCGACGTTTGCGTTTGTCCCCGGGGTCAACTGGTCCGACCACGATTCGTTTTGGCAGGAAGGCTGGCGCGCGTTCATGGTCACTGACACCGCGCCGTATCGCTATCCGCATTACCACGAAACAACCGACACGCCCGACAAGATCAACTACGAAGCGCTGGCGCGTGTGACGGCGGGGATCGAGGCGGTGGTGCGGGAATTGGCCAATGGAACTGACTGAAGCCGCGTGTCGCGTCGGCCTTGTCGCGAAAACCAGGGCATCACGGACAGGATTGTCCGTTTTATGACGAAGTTTGGTTCTCGGGTATTTTGCCCACCGTGGTTGTTTTGTCAGGGCGTTCCGTTTTGATGCCGAAAGCGATGATGGCGCCGCCGAGCGCTGCTATCAGCACCGTCAGAATGATTGAGATCTCCGAGAACACCGCAGCGATGACGACAAGTCCCGACCCGACACAGAGGCGCAACTCGCGATTGCGTGCGTAGCGGGCCACCAGTGCGGCGGCCATTGCCGCGATGATGACAAGCAGCAGCAGAACAGTCGAATGGAGAGCCGCACCGGCATTAATCATGACAGTTGTCCTTTCTCATTTGATTCCTGTCGCCTTGAAGAAAGTGTAGCAGAAAACCCCACGAGGCCCAGCCGTTTGGTAGAGGTCCGCAATCCCTTTTTCAAACACCTGCGGGTCCGCCAGCCTCGCTTCGATGGCGGCCTCGCGGACGCCTTCGATCATCGCCGTAAACGTCTTCTTCGTGAAGCCCTCAACCAGGGCCGGCTTGCTCGAATCAACATAGACCATCCGGGGCGAGACTCGGACGGAGCCATAGCCAGCGTCGCACAGCAGCGGGTACAGCTCCCGGCCAATCATGGCGTTGCCGCCGGCGCGGCGTTGCAGCTCCACCTGGCATTGGATCGCCCGGTGCGCGGCATCGCTGTCCGGGTGGAAATACGCCGAGCCGTGGTCGCCTTCGATGACCGTGATCGTGCCGCCCTCCTTGATGAGGTTTTTCAGGCCGCGCAACGCCTCGACCGGACGCGAGAGATGTTCCAGGACAAAGCAGACGAATACATGGTCGAAAGAGCAGGGCGCGAACGGCAGGTTGAAAATGTCCGCGCGCCGGAACTCGACGTTGGACAGACCGGCCACCACCACCCGCCGTCTGGCTTCGGCCACGGAATCTTCCGAGATGTCCACGGACGTGATCGAGGCTTTCGGGCTGTTACGGGCGAGTGTGACCGTTTGGGCGCCCACGCCGCAGCCGGCTTCGAGCACGCGGCTTCCCGCAGGATAGGATGTGTCCGAGTGCAGCAACTCCACCAGCGTGGACGCCTGGTCCTGAAGGCGGATGTTCTCCCGCGGGTCGTAGCCATGAACGTAGGGGTCACTCATGCTTGTTTCTTATATTCGAGAATGAATGTGAGACTTTACGCCCTCAGAAACCGGACGGCGACCGGATGCCAGAGCGGGATGTGGCCTCGCGCGACGGGCGTGCGGCTCAGGCGCGGCAGCAGTTGCGAGTCGAACGCGTTCACGCAGGGCGTTGGCGAGGCGACGAACTCGTCCAGATAAAACCGTGTCAGCGGCTTGAACAAATCCGACACGGTCTTGGTGGTCAGGTAGTGTTCATGAAACCGGACCTTGGCGTGATACTCGAATGTGGCGACGAAACAGGAACCGCCGAAGGCTTCGTTGATCGCCTGCGTAATGCCTTCGCGGACTCGTGGCTCGATATGCTCGAAGACTGACACGCACGAGATATGCGTCAGGTCGCGCCGCGCCTCCAGCAGAGTCTTGAGTTCGCCGTAGGTGGAGTTCGACCGGACACACTCGATGTTTTTCAACGCGGCCGCCGGCCCGCGGGCATTGGGGTCCATGACGACTACCTGCTTCACCTGCTGCGCCAGGATTTCACCGAGAAACCCCGCTCCGGTGGCCGGCGAGCCGCCGCCGATGTCCAGCACGATGGAATCCTGTGTTAGATCGAGCAGTTCGATGGCCTTGAAATACTCCCAGAACCGCTGGCTCATCTTGCCGCCGCCCATGTGGCCGAACACATTGCCGTCCCACTCCGCAGGGTGCTCTGGCGAACCGTAGCGTTTCCACAACTCCGATTTTAGCAGGCCGGTGACGTTCATGGTGTTTGGCGCGGGCAGGACTTTCACTCGCCCCGGCCAGCCTCGTCAAGCTGCCTTTCGTGCCGCCGTGGGGAAGGGCAGGCAGATCTTGCCCCCCTGTGTTCCTGGATGGAGACGAGGTCAAAACCGCGCTTGCGGGCGTGGCGCGGCCTCGTTAAGGTTTGAGCTTCATTGACGGACATTATGCGATGAAGATTTCATATAACTGGCTGAAACAATACGTGGAGTTCGACTGGTCGCCGCAACAACTGGCGGAGAGGTTGACGATGTGCGGCATCGAGGTTGAAGGCATCGAGCAGATCGGCGCGAGCTTTGACAAGATCGTCGTCGCCCAGATTCTCAGCAGCGACAAACACCCGAACGCCGACCGCCTCAGCGTCTGCCGGGTCACCGACGGCGCGACAGAGCGGCAGATTGTTTGCGGCGCGAAGAATTACAAGGTCGGCGACAAGGTGCCGCTGGCGTTGCCGGGCGCGGTGCTGCCGGGCGATTTCAAGATCAAGGTCGGCAAGCTTCGCGGCGTCGAGAGCCAGGGCATGATGTGCTCGGAGAAGGAACTCGGCATTGCCGAGGACGCCGAGGGCCTGCTCATCCTCGATCCGGCCACCCGGCTGGGCGCGCCGATCGCCGAGGTGCTCGGCGGCGGTGACACGGTTTATGATTTGGAGATCACGCCGAACCGGCCCGATCTGCTCAGCATCATCGGTATCGCGCGCGAAGTCTCTGCGCTGACTGGCAATCTCATCAAATTGCCGGACACGAATTTCACCGAAGACGGCGAGCCTGTGGACACGCTGGCGAAGGTGCGCGTCGAAGCGCCCGATCTCTGCCCACGTTATGCGGCCCGTGTCGTGCGCGGCGTGAAGATCGGTCCCAGCCCGGCGTGGTGAAGACGCTCCTGGAGAAACTCGGCATCCGTTCCATCAACAACGTCGTGGACGTGACCAATTTCGTGCTGCTGGAGAGCGGCCATCCGCTGCACGCGTTCGATTACAATCTGCTGGCGGGTCACGAGATCGTCGTGCGTCGCGCGCAGGCGGGCGAGCATCTGATGACGCTCGACGACAAGGACCGCGTGCTCGACGAACAGATGCTGGTCATTGCCGACGCGCAGAAAGGCGTCGCGCTCGCCGGCATCATGGGCGGCCGGCAAAGCGAAATCAGCGACGGCACCGTGGACGTGCTGTTGGAAAGCGCGTATTTCGTGCCGACGAACATCCGTAAAACCTCCAAGCGCGTCGGCCTCAGCAGCGAGTCGTCGTATCGTTTCGAACGCGGCGCCGATGTCGGCGTCTGCGACTGGGCCAGCCGGCGCGCCATCGCGCTCATCCAGCAGCTTGCTGGCGGCAAGGTCGCGCGCGGTGTGATTGACACACTGGCCAAGCCGGTTGAGTTGCGGCGGATCGCCTGCCGTTTCAGCCGCGTGAATCAATTGATCGGCGTGGAAGTCCCTGTTGACGCCGTGAAGCGTGCGCTGACGAACCTCGGCCTCGCCATTGCGAGCGAGAGCGCGGACCGGATTGAAGTCACGGTGCCGACGTTCCGCGTGGATTTGCAGCGCGAGGTGGACCTGATTGAGGAAGTGGGCCGGATTCACGGCCTCGACAAGATCCCGTCTGTCGCTTCGCGCGCCGAGCCGGCCATATCGAAGTTCGACGTGGCTTATGACCGGTTGCGGCTCGTGCGGCAGATTCTCAACGGCGTTGGTTACGAGGAAGCGGTGAACCAGACGCCGACCGCCCCTGCGACGGCTGCGCTGACGCAACTGCCTGCGGAACTTGTGCTGGTGAAACTACAGAACCCACTGAACGAAGAGCTTTCGATTTTGCGGCCGAGCCTGCTGCCCGGCCTGCTGCAGAACCTGCGCACCAACGTCGCGCGCCAGACGCTTGACGTGCGGTTGTTTGAGATCGGCCGTGTGTTCGCTGCTCGCAACGGGAAGCCACAGGAGCAGCGCTCGCTCGCGCTTGCCGCGACGGGTGGGCGCACGCCGAATGCATGGGAATCGGCGGCGCTCAGCGCAAAGGCGGACTACTACGATTTGAAGGGCGCGGTTGAAGCGCTGCTGGCCCGTTTGAAAGTCGCGGCAGTGGAGTTTGTGCCGCAGCAAGCGCCGGCCGGCGTCTTCGCGCAATCGGCGCTGGTGAAGGCCGGTGGCAAAACGCTGGGCGAAATTGGCATGTTGCAGGAGAAACTCGGACGCGAGTTCGACCTGCGCGAGCCGGTGGCACTGGCGGAACTGGACCTCGACGAAGTGCTGGCGGCTGCGCGTTGGACGAAGGCGTATCGGCCTCTGCCGCAGCATCCATCGGTGCAGCGCGACGTGGCGCTGGTGGTGGACGCAGCGACGACACACGAGCAAGTGATGGCGGTTTTTGCGCGCAGCCGGAAGAATCTGGTGGCAAGCGTCCGATTATTTGATATATTTAGTGGCAAGACGATCCCAAGCGGGAAGAAGTCGATGGCGTATTCATTGACGTACCAAGCGCCGGATCGGACTCTGACCGACACCGAAGTCAACAAAACGCACGACGAGATCGTAGCGAAATTGAAAACAGAATTGCAGTGCGAGGTCCGCGCAGAGTGAGTGAACGTTGTTCCGTGCCGCGAAACCGGCAGGGTTAAGATTGAAGACCCAAACGACGGCGGCGACGCCGGCGGTTAAACCGAGAAACAAAGCAGTGAAGAGGTTGTTCAAGAGAAGTTTGTTCCTTGAAACGCAAGAGCGGGTTCAATGGAATGCGCCTGTGGGCGCGATTCCAAAACGGTTTGAAATACCCTGCCGTTCACGTGATGCAACGGTGAATCTCTGACCCGATAACCTTCATCTGAAGGGCCGATCTCCGGCGGTAGACGACATGCCTTCATTGGAAGTCGGCAAGCCGGCGGGTAGGCGCTCCGTTATACTACGGGGTCTGGAGAATACGTTCACACGGCTCTGGTGGGGTATTTCTTTTTTACCCCCATCGTCGGCTTCGCAGCAACTGGACTGACAGCCGATGAGCCAGGATTTGTTTCAACAAAGTGGCCCCGACCGCGCAAGCGACCGGCGCGTGCCGCGCGAGGCAGCGGAAGATCGGCCTGCCCACTCCCGTCCCGAACCGCTCGCGACCCGGATGCGGCCGCGTACGTTGGATGAATACGCCGGTCAGAGCCACGTCCTCGGCCCGGGAAAGCTGCTCCGCCGCGCCATTCAGGCTGATCGCATCGCTTCCATCCTGCTTTGGGGACCGCCGGGCACTGGCAAGACCTCGCTCGCGCAGATCATCGCCAACGCCACGCAGTCGCGTTTCGAACGGCTTAGCGGCGTCGAGAGCAATGTAGCCGACATCCGCCGGGTCGTTGCCACTGCCGCCAATCGCCTCGCCAACACCGGCCAGAAAACGATCCTCTTCATTGACGAGATCCACCGCTTCAACAAGGCGCAACAGGACGTGCTGTTGCCCGACGTGGAGAACGGCACCGTCCGCCTCATTGGGGCGACCACGCATAATCCGACCTTCTACGTCAACGCGCCGCTCGTCTCGCGCTCGCAGATGTTTGAACTCAAACCGCTCGGCCTCGACGACATCAAGGTGCTCGTCCGCCGCGCGCTCGCCGACACGGAGCGCGGCCTGGGCAAGTGGCGCGTCCAACTCGATGCCGACGCATTGGAGCATCTCGCCACCGCCAGCGACGGCGATGCACGCAAGGCGCTCAACTCGCTGGAGATTGGCGTGCTCACCACGCCGCCGGATGCCAGCGGCGCGATTCATTTCACGAAGGCGGTCGCCGAGGAGAGCATCCAAAAGAAAGCCGTCGTTTACGATGGTGACGAGGACGCGCACTACGACACGATCAGCGCGTTCATCAAATCCATGCGCGGCAGCGACCCGGATGCGGCGCTTTACTGGCTGGCAAAAATGCTCGTCGCCGGCGAGGACATCCGGTTTCTGGCGCGGCGCATTGTCATCTGCGCGGCGGAAGATGTGGGCATGGCCGATCCGCAGGCGCTGGTCGTCGCAAGCGCGGCGCAGCAGGCGGTGGAGTTTGTGGGGATGCCGGAGGCACAGTTGCCGTTGGCTCAAGCGGCCATTTACATCGCCACAGCGCCGAAGAGCAACGCGAGTGCGATGGGCATTTGGACCGCGATGGCTGACGTGGAGAAAGGCCGCACGCTCGACGTGCCGGATCATCTCAAGGACACGCATTACAAAGGAGCCGAGCGCCTGGGTCACGGCGTTGGTTATCAATACGCCCACGACCACGAAGGCGGCATTGCGCCGCAGCAGCACATGCCGGAGAAGCGCAGCTACTACAACCCAACCGACCGCGGCTTCGAGCGTGAAGTGCAGAGGCGGCTGGCCGAATGGCACACGAAACTCCAAACAAGGAAGACGACATGAGCGTCTCTTCATCCAACCTCGTGGTCGAAAAACGCGCGCTCCGCGAGCGAGCGCTGGCGTCGCGTCGCGCCCTGACAGCAGAGGAGGTCACTCGTCGCAGCCGGTTGGCCGTGTCGCGATTGCTGGAACTGCCGACGATCAGGCAGACGGAAACCATTTTCTGTTATCTGTCGCACGACAACGAAGTTGAGACGCTTCAGCTTGTGCGCGACTGGCTTGCCAGTGGCAAACACATTCATGTGCCGGCGTTCGACGCGAAGCAACGGCGCTATCATGCCTGCCCGATCAATGATTTCGACCGGGACCTCGCGCCGGGCAAGCTTGGCATTCTCGAACCGCGAAGCCGGGCGGTGGCCAGTCGTCCGGCAGATATTGCGATTGTTCCAGGCGTGGCCTTCGACGCAAAGGGTCGCCGGCTTGGCTATGGCAAAGGTTTTTATGACGAAATGCTGAAGCATTTCGCCGGCCTGAAGATTGCGTTGTCTTTCGACTGTCAGATGCAACCGATTGTGCCACACGAGGGGACGGACGTGCTGATGGATGCCGTTGTCACTGAGAGCGCGATTCACTGGAGAAAGCACCTATGAGACGATTCTTGCTGGAGAATGCCTATGCGGTCCTGGTGTTGACCCAGGCGACGCTTTGGGTCATGGCCGGCTACTGGGGCCATCGCATTGTCAACCGCTGGCGGCTTATCGCGGCAGAACGCGAAGCTCGCAGCCTGATCGAGAACGCTGAGCGCGACGCCGATTCACTGCGGCGCGCCGCCGAGGTGTCTGGCAGAAGCGAGGCGATGACCGCTCGTGAAGACTTGGAGAAGCAAGCCATCGCCAAGCGCGGCGAACTGGATGAAAAAGAAAAGCGTCTTATCGCCCGCGAGGCCAGCCTGCAGGAGAAGCTGGAGACTCTGATACATCGCGAAGAAGAGTTGCGCGAGTCCGACCTGAAGATTGCCGCGCGTCTGGACGAACTCGACAAGCTGAAAGCCGACGCGCAGGCGTTGATTCAGTTGCAGCGCGACGAGCTGCACAAACTCTCCAGCCTGTCATCTGATGAGGCCCGCCAACAGTTGCTCCATCGCGTGGAACAGGACACACAAGCGGAGGCGGCGACCTTGGTGCGGCGCAGCGCACAACAGGCGAAGGCCGATGCCGAACGTGAAGCCAAGCGGCTCATCTCCATCGCCATCCAGCGTTGCGCGGCCACCCACGTTAACGAGACCACCACCACCACCGTGGCGTTGCCGAGCGAGGAGATGAAGGGGCGCATCATCGGCCGCGATGGGCGCAACATCCGCGCGTTCGAGACGGTCAGCGGTGTGTCGGTGATCATTGACGAGACGCCGCAGGTCGTGGTGCTTTCTGGTTATGAACCGGTCCGCCGCGAAATCGCGCGCATTGCCATGCTGCAACTCGTGACCGACGGCCGCATCAACCCAGGCCGCATCGAGGAGGTGGTGCAGAAAGCCGCAGCGGACATGGAGGAAACCGTCCGCCAGGCTGGTGAGGATGCGTGCGCGCGCGCCGGCGTTCAGAACGTGCATCCCGAAATCGTCAAGCTGCTTGGCCGCCTGAAGTTTCGCCACAGCTACGCACAAAACGTCCTCGACCACGGCGTGGAGGTGGCGCAACTCGTTGGGGCGATGGCGGCGGAGTTGAAGCTTGACGTGTCGGTGGCCAAACGCGTGGGACTTCTTCACGACATTGGCAAGGCTGTCAGCGCGGAGACGGAAGGCTCGCATGCCATCGTCGGCGCGGAACTGCTCCGTAAATATGACGAAGCTGCCGACGTCGTCGTTGCGATAGCGTCCCACCACGAAGAAGCGGA
>JBAZIR010000109.1:0-15246 GCA_041651735.1 Verrucomicrobiia bacterium
AAAAGATGAGCCAGCATCCGTTCGGCCGCGCCGTGGTGGAGCACGCCGACGAGATGCAATTGTCGGTGCCGGACCCGACGTCGTTCGAGGCGCATCACGGCGAGGGCGTGTCGGCGCGGCACAACGGCCAGCGCATCCTTGTCGGCAAGCGTTCGCTGCTGGAGCGGCACGACGTGACGCTCGACACCAACCACGGCGAGCACCTTGACGAGCACGAGGCGCACGGCCACACCGCCCTGATGGTGGCACACGACGGCAAGGTCTGCGGCATCATCTGCGTCAGCGATGAGCCGCGCGCCCAGGCCGGCGACGCCGTGGCGGAGTTGCGGCGGCTCGGCATCGAGAAAATCGTCATGCTCACCGGCGACAACCCTCGTGTGGCCCACTCCATCGCCACGCGCCTTGGCATCGCTGACGTGGAAGCCAACGTCATGCCAGAGCGCAAGGCCGCGCACGTCGAATCGCTGCGCCAGGCGTATGGCGCCGTGGCCATGGTGGGCGACGGCGTCAACGACGCGCCCGCTCTCGCCACGGCCGACGTCGGCGTTGCGATGGGCGTCAGCGGCACTGATGCGGCGCACGACGCGGCGGACATCGCGTTGATTGCGGACGACCTCCGCAAGGTGGCGTTCGCGATCGGCTTGAGTCGCCACACGTTGCGAATCATCCAGCAAGGTTTGGCATTCGCGCTCCTGTTCAATGTCGTGATGATCAGTTCGGCAATGCACGGCATCGTCAGCCTCATCGGCGGCGCCGTTGCCCACCAGATCAGCAGCCTCGTGGTCATTCTCAACGCCATGCGGCTGCTCAGCTACGGCAAAGGCCGGTAAGGGTGAAAGTCGCCGTTTGACGCTCCAAAACCCCTCTGTTAGCGTCCCGTCGTGGCCGAAACATTGATCGTCAACGAAATCTTCAAGAGCATCCAGGGCGAGAGCACACGCGCCGGCCTGCCGTGCGTTTTTGTGCGCCTCACAGGCTGCAATCTGCGCTGCTCCTGGTGCGACACCGCCTATGCCTTCACCCAAGGCGCGCGGATGACGCTCGATGAGATCGTGAATCGCGTCGCCGCGTTCGGTTGCAAGCTCGTCGAGATCACAGGTGGCGAGCCGCTCCTGCGGTCCAACTCGCTGCTGCTCATGACACGGCTTGCCGACCTCGGCCACACCGTGCTGCTGGAAACCAGTGGCTCACTCGATATCAGTCTGGTGGATTCACGTGTCATTCGCATCATGGATCTGAAATGCCCCAGCAGCGGCGAGTGCGAGCAGAATCGCTGGGAGAACATTCAAATGCTGCGCGCCAGCGACGAGGTGAAATTCGTCATCGCCACGCGCGAGGACTACGACTGGGCCAAGCGCCAACTCGAACGCTGGGGTTTACCGGCCATTTGCAGTGTGCTGTTCTCGTGGGCGCATCCCTTGTTGCCGGATCAACGCGATCTGGCGCTGAAACCCGCCCCGCCGGATCAGCACCCGATCGCAATGCGCCAACTGGTCGAACAGATGCTCGCCGACAAACTGCCGGTCCGGTTCCAACTCCAGATGCACAAATACATCTGGGAACCGACGGCGAAAGGAGTGTAGTGCTGCCACTTCTCAAAACCCGGGTTCCTGGTTCACGCTCGCGCGCGCTGGCGCGTCAGCTCCGGCGGCACGAATGTCAAAACACGACGTTCGTGAGCGCCGACTGGCCGATCTTCTGGGAGCGGGCGCGCGACTGCAACATCTGGGACGCCGACGGCAACCGCTACCTCGACCTGACTGCCGCGTTTGGCGTCGCCAGCGTCGGCCACAACAACCCGCATGTGACCGCCGCCGCCCGCCGCCAACTCGGCAGGCTGGCTCACGCCATGGGCGATGTGCATCCAAACGAGTTGAAGGTCCGGCTCGCCGGTGAACTCTCGGCACTGACCTTCGATCGGTGGTCACGCTCCATCGGGGCCCACGATTCCGGCAAGGTCCTCTTCGCCAATTCCGGCTCCGAAGCCGTCGAAGCCGCACTGAAAACCGCCATGCTCGCCACTGGCAAGCCCGGCGTCATCGCCTTCACCAGTGCCTACCACGGCCTGACCTACGGCGCGCTTGACGCGACGGCCTGGAGCTTTTTCCGCGCACCGTTTCATCCACAGTTGCCCGGTTTCACCGTTCACGTCGCGCCAACCGAATCGGCCGTGCGCGCCGCGTTCGACCAAAGCGAACGCGGCATCGGCGCCGTTATCGTCGAGCCGATCCTTGGCCGCGGAGGCGTGGTCGTGCCGCCGCCCGATTTTCTGCCAATGCTCCGCCGGGTCTGCGACGCATACGGCGCGCTGCTGATCGCCGACGAAATCTTCACCGGCTTCTGCCGCACGGGCCGGTGGTTTGCCGTCGAGCATTGGGGCGTCGTGCCCGACCTCATCTGCGTTGGCAAGGCCATGAGCAACGGCTTCCCCATCGCCGCCTGCGTCGGCCGCGATGATGTGATGGATGCCTGGCCCGAAAGCGCCGGTGAGGCGCTCCATACCTGCACTCATCTCGGAAACCCGCTCGGTTGTGCGATGGCGCTCGCCGCCATCAGCGAGATGAAGCGGCAGGAACTCGACGAGCGTGTCCGCCAACTCCAGGATCGCCTGCCCGGCCGCGGCCTCGGCTTCATGAAAGGCGTCGAGTTGCCGGACGCCACCACCTGCCAGCGCGTCGTCCAGCGCCTGTTGCGCCGCGGCATCCTGGCGCTCGGTGGCGGCGAACGTGGCAACGTGTTGACGCTCACGCCGCCCTTGACCCTTGGCGAAAAGGAACTAGACTTCGCGGCCAAAGAAATTGCCAAACTGACAAAATAATGTGTGAGGCTTTGCCTCCGCTGTTTGCGGCCGAACCAGCGAATGAAAACCGCGCGAAAGAAAACTCAGTTCTCTGCCCCGAAGTCTCCGCCTGCCGGAGAACTTGATGCGCGTATTCTCGATCTAATCGCCCGCGGCACTGAACGACGTTCCACCGATGCCGGGTTTGACTCGCTCGCCCTGGCGCTCTTTCGTCACCAATTCGCTCTGAACCAGCCGTATCGCGGCTACTGTGAGTCGCTTGGACGCGAGCCGCGCAATGTGGCACACTGGACGCAGATTCCCGCCGTGCCGACGACCGCGTTCAAGGACGCCCAACTAACGACGCTTCCGCCAAAGCAACGCACCACTGTCTTTCACAGCAGCGGTACCACCGCACATTGTCACAGCCAGCATTTTCACTGTGCGGCTACGTTGGAGCTTTACGAAGCTGCGCTTTGGCCGATGTTCCAGAGCGGGATGGGCATCCCCCCTGCCCCGTCACCAGCAACAAACAGACAGGACTCCTGTCCCGCGCTCATCATTCTTACCCCCACTCCAGCGGAAGCACCCCATTCATCGTTGGTCCACATGATGGAAACCGTCCGCCGCAAGCTGGGCGCGCCATGTTCAGCCTACGCCGGTGCCGCCGCGCTCGAGGACGGCCCCGCACTCGTTGCGGTCGTTCAATCCAAAATCCAAAATCCAAAATCCAAGATTCTGCTTCTGGGCACTGCTTTCGCTTTCGTCCGCCTGCTTGACGCAATCCAGTCGCTCCCACTGCCACCGGGTTCGCGCGTGATGGAAACTGGCGGCTACAAGGGCCGCTCGCGCGAAGTGCCGCGCAAAGAACTTCACAGCTTGATTGCCCGCAAACTCGGAGTGCCACGCGCGAACATCGTCAGCGAATACGGCATGTGCGAGCTGTCGTCGCAATTCTACGCGCCCTCGCAATCGGTAATCTTCCATGGCCCGCCATGGACGCGGGTGCAGGTGATTGACCCTGAAACCAGCCGCGAGGCGCGTGAAGGAGAACACGGATTGATCCGCATCTTTGACCTCGCCAATCGGGCCTCAGTCATTGCAGTCCAAACCGAGGATGTCGGCGTGAGGCGCGGCAGCGGGTTCGAGTTGATTGGCCGCGCGCAGCAGGCGGAGGCGCGAGGCTGCTCCCTCATGGTGCCATCATGACCACAGGACGAACCATCGCTGTCGCAGCACGCCTCTGGCTGAAACACAACAGCCTTTGGATGACCCGCGCCAAACGCGAACTCACAGCCTTTTCCCCGGCAATGGTGGAACTGGGCTTGCGCGAGCTGTTCACGGACATTGCGGCGAACGTCGAGGAACTTGAACGGCGCGAAGCTTCACGCTCCACGCTCCATGCTCCGCGCTCCAAGGTCTGTCACATCCTTTCCGGCAACCTCCCAAACTCCGGCATCGTCAGCGTCGTCATCGGCCTGCTCAGCGGTGTCCAAAACGTCGTGAAACCCGCCACGGGCGATCCGATGCCAGCATTGTTCATGGAGTCGCTTGCGACGGTTGACTCCAAGCTGGCGCGCCGTGTGCAGTTGACTCGCAATCGGGAAGCACATCGAGAGGCCGACATCGTCGTGGCCTACGGTGACGATGAAACCCTTTCATCCCTGCAGAAACGTCGGCGGCGAGGCGCCCGCGACACCTTCTTGCGTTTTGGTCATCGCGTCAGTATCGGCGTGGTCAATTTCCACCATCCCGCCACCCGCATCCCGCAGTCCTCGATCGCCGCCGCGGCCCGCGACGCTTCATTTTGGGATCAACAAGGCTGCATGTCGCCCCAGTGCTTCTACGTGCGCGGCGACGCGGCGGCCTTTGCAGGAGAGCTGGCGCGTGAGATGGAACGGTTCGACCAACTCTGGCCGCGCGTCGAGATGAACTTCGTGGACGCAGCAGCTATAGCGCGAGCACGCAACGAATGGAGTTTTCGCGGACGCGTGTGGGCCAGCCAGGGTTCGACCCACTGGACAGTGGTGCTGGACGAGCGCGATAGCTGGGCGCCGTCGCCGCTGAACCGGTTTGTCTTCGTGCGGCCAATTGAATCCCTGGCGTCGAAGTTGGGGAAACAACTGCCGCTTTCCACCATCGGTTTCGTTGGTTTTTCGCTGAAGGAAGTGGTCGCGATGGCGCGGGCGGACCGTTATTGTTCGCTCGGCGAGATGCAGCGGCCGTCATTGTTATTAACCCATGGAAGCCGGCCGCGAGTCGGCGATTTAATTGTATGAAAGTTGAGTTGATCAAAGATTTCACGTTCGAGGCAGCGCATGCGTTGCCGAAAGCTCCGAAGGGGCACAAGTGCGCGCGGCTGCACGGGCACAGTTTCAGGATCGAGGTTCACGTCACCGGCACGGTGGATGAGAAACGCGGCTGGCTGGTGGACTACGGTGACATCACGAAAGCGTTCCGGCCGGTTTACGAACAGCTTGACCATTACTATTTGAACGAGGTGCCAGGACTGGAAAATCCCACAAGCGAGAATCTGGCTCGGTGGATCTGGCGGAGGCTGAAGCCGGCGCTGCCGGGCTTGAGCGCCATCGGCGTGCAGGAAACCTGCACGGCGCGATGCGTGTATCGTGGCAAATAAGCCCGAGACTCCTGTCTGTCGAATTACAGAACGAGTTTCCAAACCCATTACTCTTGTCTGGCCTTGAGCGGCCAGTTTGGAGAATATTCCGGCCAGAAAGAGGAGTGCCTGGCTTGCGATATGAGCGACGTGATCCTGCGATTCGATGCGGTTGAGAAGCACTTCGACGCCACGCCTGCGGTGCACGGGGTGACGCTGGATATCAGGCGCGGGGAATTCTTTGCCCTGTTGGGACCGAGCGGCTGTGGCAAAACAACATTGTTGCGGCTCATCGCCGGCTTCGAACAACCGGATGCGGGGCGCGTGATTCTCGATGGGGTGGACATGGCCCGTGTGCCAGCCAACGAGCGACCGGTCAACACGGTCTTCCAGCACTACGCCCTCTTCCCCCACCTCACTGTGACCGAGAACGTCGCGTTCGGTCTTCGCTATCAATCCAAAATCCATGATCCAGAATCCAGAATCGAGGAGATGCTGCAACTGGTTCGAATGGAAGGTCTCGGCGATCGCAAGCCGGACCAACTCAGCGGCGGCCAGAAGCAACGCGTGGCGCTGGCGCGAGCGTTGATCCTGCACCCGAAGGTGCTGCTGCTTGACGAACCGCTGGCGGCGCTGGATGTGAAGCTGCGCAAGGAAATGCAAATGGAGCTGAAGACGCTCCAACGGCGCGTGGGCATCACGTTCGTCTTTGTCACGCATGACCAGGAGGAGGCACTGACGCTGGCGGATCGCGTGGCGGTGATGAATCTCGGCAAGGTCGAGCAAGTGGGCACGACGGAAGAGGTTTTTGAGCGGCCAAAAACGAAGTTCGTGGCGGAATTCATGGGCGCGGTGAACTTCTTCGACGGGTTCGTGGTGCGGCCTGAAAAGATGCGGTTGCGTGTAACGGCTGTCGAGGGCGCGGTCGAGACAAAGGTGGAAGGCAAGGTTTACCAAGGCGGGACGACACAGTGGCTGGCGCGCACGATGGATGGCAGACTGCTGACGGTGATCGAGCAGAACGACGGCGTGCCCGACGCGGTGTCGCGGCTGAAATCGGGCGACCGCGTGTGGGTGAAGTGGGAAAAACGACACGAAGTGCCACTGCAATGAACGACAGGCAACGCAGGACAGGCATCCCGCTTGTCCCATCATCCACCAACAAATCGGCGAGACGTCTGCCCTGCCCTGCCGGGCCTCACTCCGCGCTTCTTCTTATTTCGCCGACGTGGCTCGTGCTGGGGCTGCTTTTCCTCGTCCCGCTGGCCATCATGCTGTGGCTGAGCCTGCAACAGCGCGGGCTTTACGGCGGAATTGTGGCGGGACCGACGCTGGCCAACTATATCCGCAGTTTCGAGCCGGGATACGCCCTCATTTACGCCCGGTCGGCGTGGATTGCGGTGGCCACGACGGTGATCTGCCTGTTGGTGAGCTATCCAGTGGCCTACTACATCGCGCTGAAGGCGCCGCCGGAGAAAAAACATCTGCTGTTGGCGTTGGTGGTGATTCCCTTCTGGACGAGCTTTCTGGTGCGAACCTACGCGTGGATGTTCATCCTGCGCGACCAAGGCGTCATCAACTCGCTGCTGATGGCGCTGGGCGTGATCCACGAGCCGCTGACGCTGCTCTACACTCCGTTGGCGGTGATGATCGGGCAGGTGTATGCCGAGGTGCCGTTCATGGTGCTGCCCATCTACGCCTCGCTGGAGAAACTCGACCGCTCCCTGTTGGAAGCGGCGCGCGATCTCGGCGCAAGCGCGGCGGCCGCGTTCTGGCGGGTGACGGTGCCGCTGGCGATGCCGGGAACCGTGGCGGGTATCATGCTGGTGTTCATCCCGAGCCTCGGCACGTTCATCACGCCGGATCTGCTCGGTGGCGCGAAGGGCATGCTGGTCGGCAACCTGATTCAGAACCAATTCGGCCCGGCGCTGAACAAGCCTTTCGGCAGCGCGGTCGCGCTGGTGCTGACGGCGTTCGTGCTGGCGCTGCTGTGGGCGTATGCGACGTGGGCAAAACGGCGCGGGGAGGAGGAGGCGCTGTGAAACATGAAGCGCGGGGCGCGGAACGTGGAGCGCCTGTGTTGCAGGCGGTGTCGTGGCTTGTGTACGCGTTTCTTTACGCGCCGATCGCGGTGCTCGTCGCTTTCTCGTTCAACTCCGAGCGGCAGACGGCGGTCTGGAAGGACTTCACGCTGGATTGGTATCGCGTGTTGTTCCGTGATGAGCTGATCGGTCACGCCGTCGCCAACAGCCTCATCGTTGCCGCCATTGCAACGGTCGTGGCAACGGTGATCGGGACGATGGCGGGCCTGGCCATGGCGCGCCACGATTTTCCCGGCAGACGCGCCACGCGGTCACTGCTCTATCTGCCGGTGATCGTGCCGGAGATCGTGGTGGGCGCAGCGCTTGTGAGTTTGTTCGGATTCGTCGCGATGCGGCTGAGCCTGACAACGGTGATTCTGGCGCACATTGCGTTCAGCATCAGCTATGTGGCTCTGGTGGTGCAGGCACGGCTGGCGGGCTTTGACCGGTCGCTGGAGGAAGCGGCGATGGACCTCGGCGCGAACCGCTGGCAGACGTTCTGGCGCGTCACGCTGCCGGTGATTGCGCCGGGCGTGGTCGCGGGCGCGTTGCTGGTGTTCACGCTTTCGATTGACGACTACATCATCACGTCGTTCGTGGCGGGGCCGGGCGCGACGACGCTGCCGTTGCAGATCTACTCGATGGTGAAAACGGGCGTAACCCCGGAGATCAACGCGGTGAGCACATTGCTGCTGGTGGTGACGATTGGCTTGATTGCGACGGCACACCGGCTGCAACATCCGGCGAGATGAAACGACGGCTGCGATGTTGGATATTGGGTTGCGGGTTGTGGATTGGCTGCGCGGCAACAGGCTGCCTTTGGTGGAGCGGTTGCGGCGGCGGGGATGACGGCAAGCGGCTCAATGTCTATATCTGGACCAACTACATTACGCAGGAGTTGCTGGCCCAGTTTACCACACAGACCGGCATCAAGGTGAAGTTCGACGTTTACGACTCGAACGAAGCGGTACTGGAGAAGCTGGCATCGGGCGCGAGCGATTATGACATTGTGGTGCCGACGGATTACATGGTGCGAATCCTGATCAAGCAGGGTCTTCTGACGCCACTCGACCACGCGAAACTGACGAAGCTCAGCAACATCACGGCGAAGTTCCGCAACCCACCGTGCGATCCGGGCAATGCGCACAGCGTGCCGTATTTGTGGGGCACAACCGGGTTCGCTTACAACAAGGCGAAGGTGGGGACCGTGCTGGACAGTTGGGCGGCGGTGTTTGAGGAACGGTGGAAGGGGCGCATTTTGATGCTCGACGATATGCGCGAGTGCTTTGGCGTGTCGCTGCGGGTGCTCGGCCACCCGGCGAACTCAACGAACACCGCGGAGTTGGCCGCAGCGCGAGACTTGTTGATCAAACAGAAGCCGCTGGTCAAAACCTACAACTCGTCGGACTTTGCCGGCATCCTCCGCAGTGGTGATGTGTGGATTGCCCACGGCTACAGCGGCGAACTGGCCAAGGCGTGCGATGAGGACAAGAACCTCGCCTACGTGATCCCGAAGGAAGGCTGCACGGTGTGGGTGGACAATCTCTGCATCCCGAAAAGCGCGCGGCACGTCGAGGCGGCGCACGCCTTCATCAACTACATGCTGGAGGGGAAGAACATCGCGGCAGTGGTCAACGCCATGAGCTACGCTTGCGCGAACGACGCGGCGCAACCGTTCATCAAACCGGCATTGCTCGCCGATCCGGCGCGCTACCCGGATGATGCAGCGCTGAAACAGTGTAATTTCCTCGGCGACCTTGGCGAAAGCCTGCAACTCCGCGACCGCTACTGGACGGAGGTCAAGGCGAAGTAACTGGCCGCCCCGGCTGGAAAAGCCAGGTCTGGCGCACCGTCGGCAAGCAGCAACTCATTTCGCCTTGCTGCCGATGCAGAAGAGTGACTTCTTGCCGCGGATGTAGATGCGGCCATCGGCGAACGCGGGGGATGAGAGCACTTCCTCACCGAGTTCGGCGCGGGCCACTTCCTTGTAGGTGTCGCCGGCTTGCAGGACGATGCACGCGCCTTTGTCGCCAAAGATGTAAACCTTGTCGCCGGCGAGGGCGGGCGACGATTTGAAGCTCATGTTGTCCAGTTCCTTCTCCCAGAGCTTCTTGCCCTTCGTCGCTTCGAAACAAGTGATCTGGCCTGCGGAGGTTGCGAGATAAACGCGCTTGCCGTCGCACAGCGGACTGGAAACGTCCGGCAGACCATCCTCGGCGCTCCACACAACGTGCGTCTTGGTCACGTCGCCGCTGCCGTCGGGTTTGATGGCGGCAAGTTTTTCACCTTCGATCGCGGTGAACACCAAGCCCGCACCAAAAACCGGCGAGGGGGTGACTTCGCCAGAGAGCGCCTCCGCGCGCCAGATCTCCTTGCCTGTGGCGGGATCGTAGGCCATGACCCAGGGTTTGGCGCATACGATGAAGAGTTCGCGCTGGCCAGTGTTGATGAGGATCGGCGACGACCACGAGCCAGGGACGGGCCGTGGCGCGGATTCCCACGCGGTATTGCCCGTGCCAGTTTCGAGCGCAATAACCTTGGATTTGCCGTCCTTGCCCGTGCCTTGGTCGAGTTGGATCAGCAACTTGTCGCGATAGGTTTCCAGCGACGAGGCGTGACCGTAGCTGTCGTCGAACTTGCCGAGGTTTCGCGCCCAAACACGATTGCCATTGTAGTCGAACGCGGCCACGTCGGCGTTGGTGAAGATCGCATAGACGCGACGGCCGTCGGTCGCCATCGTCGAAGGCGCGAAACCGCCCTCGTCCATCACCTGCGGTGCTTCGGGATCAGTGCCGGGCAGGTCGCCGACCTGTTTCTGCCAGAGCAGCTTTCCGCTCGCGGCATCGTAGCAGTAAACCTCGCGTTTCTTCTCCATCGCACCGGCAAGGAACACACGGTTGCCCCAAAGCACCGGCGAGTTCGGACCGATGATTGGCACAGGCGCCTTCCACAAAATGTTCTCGCCAGTCTTCGCATTCCAAGTCGTCGGGACATTCGCGTAAGCGGAGATGCCGGAGCCGCTGGGCCCGCGGAAGCGAGGCCAGTTCTGCTTGAGTTCCTCCGGCGTTGGGAACGGCGTCGTCGGAGCCGGAGAGGCGACTGCGGCTGTCCCCGTGGTTGCCGCGACTTTCGCTGTCTGCGCCGGGATGAGCGTCGTCGTTTCCGCAGCCATCGCCCACGCAGCAGCGCCGAGCATCACACCGAGCATTGCCACTCCCAGTCGCGCTGTCGCGGCGGCTTGGTCTTCGGTTTCATGGGTGCGCTCGGTTTTTTGCGTCTTCGGCAATTTCCGGCGGTAGATGGCGGACTGGACGGCGAACAGGAACACTGACGCGCCCACAATCAGCAGCAACCCGGCGCGCTCGGCGAGGAGGATGTGGCGGGAATGGTGCCGGCGCAGGTTGTAATCCACCATGCGAACCTGCTTCTTCAGTGCCTCGTCGTCGGGGTTCTGGACCAGCGCCGCCTTCATCCGGACCAGCTCGGGTGCGGCCAGCGGATCGAAGGAGCGGCTTTGGAGATGGTTGACAAGCATCAACGCCGCGATGATGACGCAGAAGGCGCCCGCGACGATGGCGGTGCGGACCTGCGCTTGTGGCCAGTGGCCGGCGGCGGGCGAAGTGGAGTTTTGGGTGGCTGGCTGCATGATGTTTAACTCTTTGGGTTGTTTCGAACCGGCGTTAGCGGAATGACATTCCTGCTTTGTATCCGCTTCACCCGGACGATTTCTTTCGGGCAGTAAACGTAGCACCGGCCGCACGACACACAGTCCGCAGGGTCCGGATCGTAGACGTTCCTCTCGTGAGGCTCGGAAATCGAAATCAGCGTCACACCAAATACGAGTCCCACAAACGCGCCGAACAGCACGGTTCCGACGACAAACCTGCCGCGCACCCGCAGTGCCTCGGCGTAAAGCTCCTCCACCGGCTGGCCCGTCTGGCGGAACGCCTTGCTCGCGTCGGTCGGCTCCTTCACCTTGCCGGCGTCCTCGGCGGCGACCTGTTCGGCAAGGCCGACCGTGGCGTGCATGCGCGAGAACGGCACGCTGAGCCGCCCGCCGAGCCAGCCACCCAGCACGACAAGCAACGGCAGCAGCGCCAGCAGCGTGATCCGCCGGAGGGCGAGCTTGCGCGGGTCTGGATGCGCGTCTTTCAACATCGGGTCAGCGATGGCGCCATACGGGCAGGCGGTGTCGCAAATCTGGCAGTGAATGCAATCCGTCGGGGAGAGCGTCACGTTCCACTTCGCATAGCGCGACACCAGGCTCAACAGCGCTCCATACGGGCAGAGGAAACGGCAATACGGCCGGCCGATGAAGATGCCAACAACCAGGAACGCCGCGCCGAGCGCGAGCATTCCAAAGCTGCCGGTGCGCCGGTAGAGCGCCACAAACGGGTCGTATTCGCAGATGATGAACGCGCTGCCGGTTGCCGCAAAAAGGATTCCCGCGCCGAGATAGACGAACGGCAGCACACCAAGCGCGTGTTCCAGCCACGGTTGCACTTTCACCGGTTTCAGCAGCACCAAATCCTGCATCGCACCCATCGGGCAGACCGACGAACAGAATGTCCGGCCGAAAAACAGCGTGAACACCAGCGGCAGCAGGAAAAACGCCACGGTTGTCAGCGGCACGACGTAACTGCTGTTGAACAACGCCAGCGCCACGTCCTGCACCGAACCGATCGAACAGACGCATCCCTGTTGGTAGAACCCGAAGTAGAACAGCGAAAAGACCGACAACGCCAGCACGCCGTCGCGCGAGCGTTTCTTCAGGACCAGATAGGACGCCAGCGACAGCGCCGCCACCAACACCGCCACGTCGAGGTAGCTTTGCCACAACGCCCGCGCCGCCGGCATGGTCGTCACCGGCATCTTGTAGCCAGGATCGAACTCCGGTGGCGGGAAACGTTCGACACCGAAAGCTGTGACGAACGGCAGTATCAACAACGTCAGGTGGAGACAAACACGAGTCACTTGCCTCATGCCTGATGCTCCCGGTTCTTGAACAAGTAAGGTTTGTCGGCTGGCACGCGCTGGAACGCCTGCCCCGGGCACGCGATGGCGATGGCACACTCGTCGCAGTTCACGCAACGGTCGTGGCGCACTTGCAGGAAGAACGAGCCATTGCCGAACAGGACGCAACCTTTCACGCACTTCGCGCAGCCGATGCACAATTCCTCTGCAATGTTGTATTCGTAATAGGGGTCCTCCAGCGCGCGACGCTTGATCGCGCCGGTCGGACAAAGCTGGTTCTCCGCGCCGGTATCGAGGCTGATCGGCTCCGGATCAAAATAGCCGGTGCAGAGCTTGCAGTAGCCGCACATCGGATAAACCTGCACGCATTTCACCGCCGACGGAAGCATCACACACTCCGTCGCACAGCGCGTGCAGCAGACGCACTTGTAGGGATCAATCTGCCACACCAACCGCTTCGGCTGGCTGCGGCGGAACAGCAGTGTCGTCGCCGCGCCAAGCAGGAACAGAAACGCGCCGCGCATGGTGCCGTTGAAGAACTGGCGTCGCGAAGGTTCCGGTTTGGGGATCGGGTTGCTCATGACCGCTTCGTCATCGCTCTCACCTCAGCCGCCTGCGGCAGGACGCACGTCGGCAACGACGCGCAACCGCAGCAAAGCCTGATCTTCGGACACCCAGCCTGCTCCGGCGTCGCCGTGCGCCGCGCCACCAGCACACCAGCCACCGCCGCCAGCGCTGTCAGGATCGCGTAACGCAAACCGCTGCGCAAAAACTCGCGCCGGTGCTGGATTTGATGGAGAAGCGGGTTCATTTCTTTCGAGTAAAGACGCGAATCTCTCGCGAGAACGCATCCGCCAGCAGGATGCGGCCCGCCGAGTCCACCGCCAGATCCATGCACACGCCGCTCGCGACGGTCGCATTGGGATTCTCCATCTGCTTCGGAAAAAGCTCCGGCCCGGCGACGACGCCCTCGAAGTCGCCCTGGGCGCTGTAAACCTTCACGCGCGGCAGCCCTTTCTCGCTCGTCACAAACCGGCCGTCCGACAGCCGTGCGAAATGGATCGGGTTGCAGCAGCCACAAAAGCCTTTCAAACCAAGGCTCTCCTCGCCCCAGTAGTTCCGGATTTCTCCGTCGAACGTGTAGGCTTCGAGCCGGTGCCGGCCCGGATTCACAACCCAAAGCAACCCGTCCGCGCCAACGCTGAGGTCGAGATGCGGACTCGGCACAATGAAACCGAGGATGTGTTTCTCCGGGTCCTTCTTGCCGATGCGGCCAAGCAATCTGCCGGCGAGATCGTAGCGCAACACCACGCGGTTGCCGGCGTCAGCGACGAATACGTCCTTTTCCGCCACCGCCACCGCTGTCAGCAGCGCATCGCTGCCCGCGCTTTCCCATTGCGACTGCCGCGCGCCTGAGAGGCTGAACACCTCCACGTGGTTTTTCATGCCAACGAAGATGTTTCCCGTCGCCGCCACTGCCAGACAACGCGGCCGTTCGCTCAACTCGAACCCGCCGGCGCGCTCGCCGGCCTTGCTGAAAACGCGAACCGCTAGGTCACCTGCCACATACACACGGTCCTCAGGCCCGGTCGCGACGGCACGCAACTCCTTGAAGCCTGTAGCTATTTTCGCCGACTCGTCGTATTGGATGAGCGCGGGATCGGTCTTGTAGAACTTCGAGAGATCGTAGGTGAACTCCTTGCCGAGACTGCGCCCGCCACCGCCCGCGCCGACAGCAGGCTTCTCCGCCTGCGCCGGAAACGACAGCAAGCCGCTTGCACTCCCCAGTCCGAACAACGATGCGCCGCCCACGCTCCGCCGCAAAAACTGGCGTCGTGTGGCTTTCTCCAAACTTTTGGGCGCGTTGTTCATCAAATGCTGTTCAAAACCTGCCGTTCGGCTGACGCGAAACTTGCGTCATCGCCGCCCCGCTTGCAAGTCTAGGTTTGCGCGGCGGGATGCAACAATGGGCCGCTCCTTGACGAGAAGCGTTGGCCGGCACAAGATAGCAGTGTCGTCACTGAGCAAAAAGCAGAAACACACATGGCTGTCATTACACTAACCACGGATTTTGGCACGAACGGCTGGTTCGCCGCAGTCATGAAAGGCGTCATCGCTTGCATCGCTCCGGACGCACGCATCGTGGACGTGACGCACGAGATTGCCGGGCAGGACATCCTCGCCGGCGCGTTCGTGCTCGCGCAGTGCTTTCGCAACTTCCCGCGCGACACCGTCCATGTCGCCGTCGTGGATCCCGGCGTCGGCTCGCCCCGGCGTGCCATCGCGGTGAAGTCGCAGAACTACTTTTTTCTCGCGCCGGATAACGGCGTGTTGACGCTGGCGCTGGCCACCGTGGACGACTGCGCCCCGCTGCAAATCCGTTCGATCGAAAACGAACGCCTGTTCAACCGGCCCGTCAGCCGCACCTTTCACGGCCGCGATATCTTCGCGCCCGTCGCCGCGCACCTCGCCACCGGCGTCGCGTTCCAGGAAGTCGGCCCGGTCATCGAGAGCATCGTGCGATTGGAAGCCGCCGAGCCGAAGGTGACGAAAAAGGGCATCGAAGGCCGCATCATGTTCGTGGATCGCTTCGGCAACCTCATCACCAATATTGCCGCGCGCCATCTTGAACAGCTTCCCGGGGAACCCAAATCCTTCCGCGTCGGCTCTTCCTGGAACGGTGTGATCCGCAAGTATGGCCGCTTTTACGCCGAAGTTCCGCATGGCAAGCCCATCGCCGTCATCGGCTCCAGCAACCACGTCGAACTGTGCGTCAACCAAGGCAACGCGGCGAA
>JBAZIR010000110.1:0-15195 GCA_041651735.1 Verrucomicrobiia bacterium
GGACTTCAGCATGCCCACCCAGAAGCCTTCTTCCAGTTGTTCGCGTGCCAGCCATTGCTCGGCGTTGGCGATCGCCTCGTCGAGCCGGGCCCGAGGTGTTGCCGTTGATCCTCCAGTAACATCTCCACCGTGTGGTTTTGCGTGGGACTCGTTCATAAACCAGTCTCGTTATTTTTAGATGTCCTTTTTGACGCGCGGATCAATGTATCAGTTCTTTTTCGGTTCTTCAGGCGTAGTTTTCGCGGCCACCGGAATGGAGGGTTTGTCGGCGTCCCAGCCGCCGCCCAGCACGGCGTAGAGTCTCACATCGTTGGCAAGCTTCGTCAGGTTCAGTGTGACGAGTCCCTGCTGCGCTGAATACAGGGACCGTTGCGCATCAAGGACGCTGAGGTAGCTGTCAATTCCCATGGTGTAGCGGAAATTGGACAAGCGATAGGTCTCTGCATTGGCATGGACCAGGGATTGCTGCGACGCTATCTGGTCGTCCACGGTGCCGCGAACGGCCAGGGCGTCGGCCGTTTCCTTGAATGCATTCTGAATCGCCTTTTCGTATTGGGTCACGGCGATTTCTCGCTGCACTTTGGTTGCCTTGAGGGCGGACCACGTGCGGGCGTCAAAAATCGGCATCACAATTTCCGGTGCATAGCTCCATGCGCCGGAACCAGCCTTGAAGAGCCCGGAGAGCTGGCTGCTTGCAGTGCCGAAAGCGGTGGTCAGGCTGATGCGAGGGAAGAACGCCGCCCGGGCGGCGCCGATGTCGGCATAGGCCGCCTTGAGCTGATCTTCTGACTGGAGCACGTCTGGCCGGCGCAACAAAACCTCGGAGGAAAGACCCGCGCTGATTTCCTTGGGCGGCTTGACGGTGGCCAGTTGCCCGGGCAGAAGTTCTGGAGGGGTAGGGGAACCGACCAGCAAATCCAGGGCGTTCTTGTCCTGCGCGATAAGCTGCGTGAAGCGGGCCACATCTCCGCGGGCGGTGTCCACCTGCGTTTGCGCCCGGAAAAGGTCCAACTCCGGCGCGAGGCCGAGTTCACGGCGTTTCTTGACCAGATTATAGGTTCCCTGTTGTGCCTCCAGAGTGGTCTCGGCCAGCTTGAGGCTCTCCTTGTCCGCGGCCATCGTCAGGTACGCTTGAGACACCGAGGCCACCAGCAGCAGTTGAGTGCTGCGGCGAGCCTGCTCTGAGGCCAAGTATTCCTCCAGAGCGCGGTCCTTCAGGCTGCGAATACGGCCAAAGAAATCGATTTCCCAGGACGCCACACCGAGATTGGCATCGTAACGTGACGAAATCTGCCTGTTTCCACTGCTCGAAAGATCGGCAGGGACCCGTTGTCTGCTCCCGCTGGCAAAAGCGCTTAGCGTTGGCAACAACTCAGCCCGGCGGATGCCATATATCGCCAGCGTGTATTCGACATTCAACGCAGCCACCCGCAGGTTGCGATTGTTTGTCAACGCGAGGCCGATGACCTTTTGAAGCTTCGAGTCGGTGAAGTAGTCCCGCCACTTTACGTCCACAGCCTGTGGAGCGTTGGTGGACACGCCGACTTCATAGGCCGTGCCGGTCGGCCACGCGGTCGGAATCGGCGCTGCTGGCCGGGCATATTTCGGCGCCATGGTGCAGCCGGTTGCGAGGATGGCGATTCCAATCAACACTAGAAATAATAGAAGAAGAACGTTCTTGTTCATTTTAGTGATCCACAGACGGATCTGGCTCGGCATGCCCGGAGAGCGTTGCCTTGCTTGCTTGCGGCTTTTTGCCAAAAGTTTTCTCGATCAATACATAGAAGAGCGGTGCGAATATGGTGACCAGGAAAGTCGAGGTTACCACCCCTCCCAACACGGAGGTGCCGATGGCCCTTTGTGCCCCCGCGCCCGCTCCATCTGCGAGAGCCAGCGGCAGAACGCCGAACCCGAAGGCCAGCGAGGTCATGATGATGGGACGATTCCTCAGTTTCGCCGCTTCCAGAGTGGCGTCGATCAACCCCATTCCTTCCTCCACTCTGGTTTTGGCGAACTGGACGATCAGGATGGCGTTCTTGGTGGTCAGACCAAGTGTGGTCAACAGTCCGATCTGGAAATAAACGTCGTTGGGCAATTCCCGGAGCGTCGAGCCGATCATGCCGCCGATGCCACCCAGGGGCAGCGCCAGCAGGATCGAGATGGGGATGGGCCAGCTTTCGTACAACGCCGCCAGGCAAAGGAAGATCACAAGGATGGAGAAGGCATAGAGCGGAGCGGCCTGGGAACCCGCCATCCGTTCCTGATAGGACAGCCCAGTCCAGTCGAAACCAATGCCTCGCGGCAGTTTCTTGACGAAACCCTCCATCGCCTGCATGGCTTCACCGGAGCTTCTTCCCGCGGCCGATTCACCCAGAATATTGATGGACGGAAAACCGTTGAACCGTTCGAGCTTCGGCGAACCGGACGTCCAGTGGCCCGAAGCAAAAGAAGAAAACGGAACCATTTTGCCCTGGTTGTTGCGCACATAGAGTTTTTCAAGGTCGGTGGGCAACATTCGATAAGGCGCGTCGGCTTGCGCATACACCCGCTTCACCCGGCCGCCCTGGATGAAGTCGTTGACATACGCGCTGCCGAAGGCCGCTGAAATCGTGGTGTGGATTGAGGAGATGGGCACGCCCAATGCCCCGGCCTTCTCCCAGTCCACGTCGACGCGGTATTCGGGCACGTCTTCCAACCCGTTCGGCCGGACCTTCGTCAGCGCCGGGTCTTTCGCCGCCATGCCGAGGAGTTGGTTTCGGGCTGCCATCAGGTCGGCGTGACCCAGACCGCTCCTGTCCAGCAACTGAAAGTCAAACCCTTTGGCCTGACCCAATTCGATCACCGCAGGTGGCGCAAAGGCAAACACCATCGCATTCCGGATGCGGGCGAACCTGCCCATGGCTCTCCCGGCCACGGCGCTCACCTTCAAGTCCGGTTTGTCACGCAGCTTCCAGTCTTTCATCCTGACGAACGCCAGACCCGAGTTCTGGCCGCGTCCGGAAAAACTGGTGCCCGAAACTGTCAGGAGGTTTGCCACCGCGCGACTTTCGTCGTGCAGGAAGAAGTTCTGAACATCCAGCATGATCCGCTCGGTCTGCTCCAGGGTCGCGTTGGCCGGGAGCAGCGTTTGCACCATCAGGATGCCCTGATCTTCATCCGGCAGGTAAGCCTTTGGCATTCGTTGAAACAACCATCCCATGGCAACAACGATTGCGACGAAAACCAGCAAGTAACGGACTTTGTGGACCAGCGATTGGCCCACCCGGCGGACATACCAATCCCGGGTCCGGAAATACATGCGGTCAAACCATCGGAAGAATGGCCGCAGAAACCAGACACTCGCCTCCGCGGGTTCATGTCCTTTGGAAATGGGCCGGAGCAGCGAGGCGCACAGCACGGGAGTCAGCACCAGGGCCACCACCACGGAGAGCAGCATGGAAGCGATGATGGTCACCGAGAACTGGCGATAGATGACGCCGGTGGAACCGGTGAAGAACGCCATCGGCCCGAACACCGCCGAAAGCACCAGCCCGATGCCGATCAAGGCGCTGGTAATCTGGTCCATGGATTTGCGCGTGGCTTCAAATGGCGAAAGACCTTCCTCGCTCATGATCCGTTCCACGTTCTCCACCACGACGATGGCATCGTCCACCAACAGGCCGATGGCCAGCACCATGGCGAACATGGTCAGCATGTTGATCGAAAAACCAAACAGTCCCAGCACCGCAAACGTTCCGAGGATCACCACCGGCACCGCGATGGTCGGGATCAGGGTGGCCCGCATGTTGCCCATGAACAGGTACATCACCAGGAACACCAGCCCGATTGCTTCGAACAATGTTTTGACCACCTCTTCAATAGCCACCTTGACAAACGGCGTTGTGTCGTAGGGATAAACGACCTTCATGCCTGTGGGGAAAAAATCGCTCATCTCCTTCAGCTTGTTTCGGACATTGTCCGCTGTCTCCAAGGCGTTGGCTCCTGCCGACTGTCGAATGGCCATCGCAGCCGCAGGCATGCCGTTGTAAAGAGCCACAACGTCGTAGGCCTCGGTGCCCAACTCCGTTCGCCCCACGTCCTTGATCCGCACGATGGACCCATCCGGGTTGGTGCGCAGGGGGATGGAGGCGAACTCCTCCGGCGTCTTCAGCAGGTTCTGGACGATGATGGCTGCATTCAGCCGCTGACCTTCCGTTGCTGGAGCACCGCCGAACTGGCCCGCAGAGATCTCCACGTTGTACGCCTTCAGTCCCGCGATGACATCCGCCATCGTCATCTGATAATCGGTCAGTTTGTCGGGGTTCAGCCAGATTCGCATGGCATACTGGCTGCCAAAATTCTCCACTTCGCCCACCCCGGGCACTCGCGAGAGCACTTTCTCAAGGTTCGATTGCGCATAGTCGCGCAAATCATTCCCGTCCATGCTGCGGTCTTCCGAGATCAGACCCACGATCATCAGGTAGTTGCGGGTGGATTTGCTCACCTTGACGCCTTGCCGCTGCACCACCTCCGGCAGGTTCGCCATCGCCAGTTGGAGCTTGTTCTGCACTTGGGCCCAGGCGAGGTCCGGGTCGGTTCCTGGCGCGAAGGTCAACTCGATGCGGGACTGCCCGGACGAATCGCTGGTCGCCGACAGATAGAGCATCATGTCGAAGCCGGTCATCTTCTGCTCGATGATCTGCGTCACGCTGTTCTCAACCGTTTCCGCCGACGCCCCGGGATAGAAGGCCGTGATGGCGATGGAAGGGGGAGCGATGGGTGGATACTGCGCGATCGGCAGATTGTGGATCGCCAGGCAACCCGCCACCATCAGGATGATGGCGATGACCCAGGCAAAAACCGGACGATTCAGGAAAAATCTTGATAACATGGCGCGCCCTCGTTAGTTCGATTTTGAAACAGCCGGGGTCGTGTTTGCTGACTGTTTCCGGCCGTCATCGAAGGGAACCGCCTTTACGGTGGCGCCGGGCCGCGCCTTCTGTATGCCTTCTACGATCACACGGTCATTGGGCGCGAGACCTGAGGAAACGAGCCATTGATCGCCGATGACCCGGTCAAGACCAAGCTTCCGCTGTTCGACCTTGCCATTGTTATCCACTACCGAAACGATAGGATTGCCCTTTGGATCGCGTGCCACTGCTTGTTGGGGAATCAGAATCGCCTGGTCGTTGACGCCTTCCTTCAGCACCACGCGGACGAACATGCCCGGCAGAAGAACTCCCTTGGGATTGGGGAAGACCATCCGCAAAGTCACAGTTGCGGTGGTCGGGTCCACCGAGACGTCGCGGAACTGGAACGTCCCTTCCAAGGGATACGTCACGCCGTTGCCAAGGATCACCTGCACCTGTTTCAGGTTCGGCCCGCTGCGGTTGAGTTGTCCATCCTCCAGGCGGCGCTGCAATCGCAGCAACTCCGTCGTGGATTGGCGCACATCCACATAAATGGGATCCAGTTGCTGAATGGTTGCGAGGGCCACGGGTTGATACGCCGTCACAATGGCGCCGTCCGTCACCGAGGATGTTCCAATGCGGCCGGTGATGGGCGAGACGACCCGGGCGTATCCAAGATTGATGCGCGCTGTCTCCACCATCGCTTTGTAATACTGAATATCAGCTTCGGCCTGTTTCAATGCCGCATCCGCATCGTCGAAGTCCTGCCGGCTGACGGCTTGTTCGGAGAGCGCTTGCTTGTAGCGCTCCGCCCTCAACTGAAGGGCAGGCCGGTGGGCCTCAGCCCGGCCGAGAGCAGCCTTGGCATTGTCCAGCACCGCCTGAAAGGGAGCGGGGTCGATCTGATAAAGCTCCTGGCCGGCTTTGACGTCGGACCCTTCAGTGAACAGGCGTTTCAGTATGAGGCCGTTGACCTGGGGCCGTATTTCCGCGATGCAATACGGAGACGTGCGGCCGGGCAGTTCGGTCGTCAGCACGACCCGCTGCCGGGCGACCGTGATGGTTGCCACTTCCGGCGTGGCGGCTGGCGGCGGAGCCTGGGTCTTCGAACAAGAGGTCGTAAGCACCGCCAGGGCCGCGATCAGAAGACGTGGATGAAATGGAAGATTCATACGGTGTTGCAGAGGTGGTTAGTGGCTTGGTGAAGAAAAAGTATTCGAATGGTGAAGTTGTGCCTCTCGAACGATGTGCCGTGCAGCATCAGTTGTTTTCGCTCAGCACCAGGGATAATACGCGCAGTTGCTTCCTCATATCGTCGCCAGTGAGTTCGCTCAACTTCTGCTGGTCTGACACCGGCTGGAGACCGGCCTTTGCGAGTCGCTCAAGCAACTGTTGAGGTGGAATCTGCGCAACTTGGGCGAGCGTTGTGAGAGGTGCTTGTGAAAGCGCCCGAATGGGTTGCATGAAAGGAGGTTCGCCATGCTTCCCCGCCGGGAGAAAAATAACGACTGCAAGAATGGCAGCGAATGCTCCAACAATGAGCGTTCCTCGTTTGGTCGAAAGACACGTTTTCAATCCGCGGAAATTCGGCACCATGTGAAGGGCGACGCCGCCTACCAGGATCCAACTCAACCACTCGTGGACAACCTTGATTGCCCCCGAATTCATGTGAAAGAACAACAGAATGCCCGTCGCAGCGGACAGCAAAAATGCACCCGTAGTAATCGGCGTTACCCACTCACGCTTTATGTTCATAAGAAGTCCCTTTCTGTAAAAATATCGCAGTACTTATTTTCCTTGTTGGGTGGAAGAAGGAGGCATGGCGTCGCTGTCGCGGAAGACCGACTGCCATTTGGACAGGATCGCTTGCGTGCTGGTGGTTCCAACAACTTTGGCGCGAAGACTCCCGTTCACAAAGAACAATAACGTTGGGATGGATTGAATTTCACACACCAAGCTGAGATCTGGATTGTCGTCGGCGTTGATCTTGACGACCTTCACTTTCTCTGCACATGCGGTTGCGACTTCATTCAGTGCCGCATCAAGGATCTGGCAGGGATGGCTCCACGGTGCCCAGAACACGACCAAGACCGGCTGTTTCGAACGCAGAACTTCTGACTCGAAATCTGCTTCGCCAACCTCAACACACAATGTTTTGTCTGGGACAACGTTCATATTTTGGGCCGTGCTTCAAATTCACTACACATTATGCAGTATTTGTGCCATTGGCACATTCGGTTGCATAAGATGCTTATTGTAAGCGTGTAACATCGATTTATGCGTCAGCTATTAAGAGTCGAAATATTGCACGTACGAAAAACCGTTCGTTTCTGTTTGGACGGATCGTGTGCCATCTGGCAGTATTAGCCTGCTATGGAATCAACGAGTGATAGGCGGTTCGATCCCAATCGTGCCACGCAGTTGTTGTTGGATATCGCCCACGAACACTCACTGGACCTTCTGGTAAAGAGGCTCGTCAGTCACGCAGGAGAAGGGCCAATGGTCTGTGTCCAGATTTGGCTGATTGATAAAGGAGACATCTGTTCCGTTTGTCCCCACCGGTCGGAATGCCCCAACCAGTCCCGGTGTTTGCACTTGGTTGCAGGCAAAGGTGTCTCTTTGTCCGGTCCCGAGCGGGAGACTCCACGTTTCAGTGATCCCAACGCCCGGATGCCTCTTGGAGTGGGGCTCTTGGGTAAATCGGCGGCGACAGGGGAACAAAGACTCGTCAAAGACCTCGACAAGCAGCAAGAAGAGACCGTTGGGCTTGAGTGGCTGAAACAGGAACGGATTCGCGCATTTGGCGCGACGCCGATCATCTTCAAAGGCGAGGTCTTGGGCGTTATCGTTGGCTTTTCCCGCGAGGACATGCCGGATGAATCGCGACCTTGGGGCCGCATCTTTGCTGACCACATCGGTGCCGCGATCGCCAACGCGCGGGCTTTTGAGGAAATCCAGCGGTTGAAAGCACAACTCGAGCTGCAAAACACCTACTTGCAGGAAGAGGTGGTGGAAGCCAAGGCCTTCGGCGATCTCGTCGGCCAGAGCGCCTCCTTGCGGCAGATCATCAGCCAGATTGACATGGTGGCGCCGACGGAAGCTTCGGTGCTCATCCTTGGGGATACCGGGACGGGCAAGGAATTGGTCGCGCGCGAAATCCACCGTCGCAGCAGGCGCAGCGACAAGCCGATGGTGAGGGTCAACTGCGCTTCCATTCCCAAGGACCTTTTTGAAAGTGAGTTTTTTGGCCACGTCAAAGGCGCCTTCACCAGTGCCATCAAAGACCGCGCCGGGCGCTTTGAAACAGCCGAGGGCGGGACCCTTTTTCTGGACGAGATTGCGGAGATTCCCTTGGAGATGCAGGCGAAACTTCTGCGTGTCCTGCAGGAGAAACGGTATGAGCGCGTCGGTGATGACCGGACGCGCCACGCAGATGTGCGCATCATCGCGGCCACCAACCGGGACTTGAAGAAAACGGTGGCGGCGGGCCGGTTCCGCGAGGATCTCTACTACCGGCTGCACGTGTTCCCGATTCAGGTTACACCACTCAGGGAACGGGTGGACGACATCCCGCTATTGGCGAAGCATTTCATCGACCTGTCGGTCAGGGATCTGAAATGCACGAAACCCCGCCTGACCAAGGCCGGCGTAGCTCAACTCCAGAGTTACCATTGGCCGGGCAATGTTCGGGAACTACGCAACGTGATCGAACGCGCCGTCATCCTGGCGCGTGGCGGGACTCTGGAATTTGACCTGCCCGTGACAACACATTCATCGCCCGCATCTCGACCGGCTTCGCCGGTGGAATCACAGGAAGCGGACGTTCCTCAACCAGGCTTTCTCACAGAAGCTGAACTTCAGCGCCGCGAGCGCGAGAATCTCTTGGTCATTCTCGACAAGGCCCATTGGAAGATCAAAGGCCCCGATGGCGCCGCCGAACTTCTCGGAGTCAAACCCACGACCTTGCTTTCAAGGATGAACAAGTGGGGGATCAAGAAACCGGCGCGCGAAGTCTCCTAGTTCGCAACCGATCCCCCGCCGGTGTCGCTGGCCGGATTCCTGGCATGCGAACGGAGGGTTTCTTGCTCGCACCGGAGCCGCTGCGCGCTATACTGCCGCCGAAGTCGGAACCGTTGATAGAGACGAACGCCATGGAGGCAAAGACGGAACGATCGAAGCGGGACACGCGCGCGGTTTCGCAGCAGAGCGGAATCCAGCGGTGCTCGCCGCAACGCCAGACCTGGAGAGCCCTCCAGATTTACCCACCTGTTCAGGAGCATTGAACCATGCAAACCCATTGTAACCGCAGGGATTTTCTCAAGACAGCCGCCGCGGGCGCGACGGCGATGTCGTTCACGGCGCGCAGTTACGCGCGCATCGTCGGCGCCAATGAGCGCATCCGCATTGGCCAGATCGGTTGCGGCGACCGCGGCCGCAATGCGCACATGGCCGGCATTCACAAGCATGACAAGGTTGAGAATGTCGAATTCGTGGCCGTGGCCGATCCGTGGCGCGTCGCGCGTGAGCAGGCGGCGGCACTCTGCAAGGAATGGTATGGTCTCGACGCGAAACAGTTCGTCAGCTACGGCGACTTGCTGGCGTGCAAGGATGTGGACGCGGTCATGATTGCTTCGTGCGACCACCAGCACGCAACGCATCTCGAAGCCGCTGCCAAGGCCGGGAAGCACATCTATGTCGAGAAACCGATGGCGAAGAACATGGAGGAACTGGTTCGCTCCGTGGACGCGGTGAAGGCGGCGGGTGTCGTGGCGCAGGTTGGCACGCAGGTGCGCAGCCTGCCTACCAGCACCGCCTGCCGCGAGTTGTGGAAGTCCGGCTTGCTTGGCAAGGCGTCACGCATCGAGCAATGCCGCAACAGCGACCAGCCTTATTGGTATCGCTACTTGAAGGACGTGAAGAAGGATGACGTGGCGTGGGATGAGTTCCAGATGGACGCTCCGAAGCAGACATTTACGTCCGACCTCTACTCGGGTTGGTATGGCTACCGCGACTACAGCGACGGTCCCATCACGGGCTTCGGCAGCCATTTCGTGGACCTGCTGCACTACATCACCGGCGCGCAGTTCCCGGAGAGTTGCGTTTGTTTGGGCGGCACGTTCACGTGGAAGGACGAGCACAAGTTCACCGCGCCCGATCACGCCGAGGCGCTGTGGGTTTATCCGGAAGGCTTCATGGCGGTGTTCTCGTGCAACATGGGCCACTCCGGCGGCCGGCGGCATCGGTATTACACAGCGAAGGGCCAGTTGAATCTCGATAACTGGGCCGCGCCAACGTACAGCGCCGAGGGTGGCCCCAAGCGCGACGGCAAGATTCGTGGCGTCAACGACGTGAAAGGCATCGAAGGTCCCGACCACTTCCAGAATTGGCTGCAATGCATCCGCAGCGGCAAAACCACCCGCGCTCCCATCGAGGCAGGTTACCAACACGCTGTTGCCTGCATCATGGCTGTGGAGTCGTTCAACCTTGGCATTCGCACGGTTTACGATCGCGAGAAGCGCGTCATCCGGAAGGGTTGAGAAAAAGTCCCCCGCTCAACAACAGCGCGCGACCTGGCACAGCTTACGCGAAGCTGACCAGTTCGCGCACCTTCCCGATCAGGTCGCCCAGGGAGAACGGCTTGAGCAAAGATCCGTGAACGTTGCTCTTGAGTTCTCCGGCTGCCGCGATCTCTTCGTAAAGGCGGGCCATTAGCAGGACCGGCACCTCGGGATCAATCTTCCACAAGTTCTCGAACATGCGATGCCCTGTCATTTCAGGCATGGAGGCATCCAGCAGAACCAGACTGATGTTCTGGCAGCCTTCCTTGAATAACCGCAGCCCTTCGTTTGGATCGGAGGTTGTGAGAACCGTGTAGCCTTCATTCTCCAACCCCATGCGGACCGTGTTGAGGACGCCAGCATTGTCGTCCATGACGAGAATGATGGGATTCGAGTGCCTGATGCCGGGTATCGGTCGCTTGGCTGCGCGGCATAACGCCAGGCACAGAACGAAAACCACGCCGAGGCAGATGCCCCAAATCTCTAATACGATTGTCATGACGTGCGACTCCTCGGGAGTCCGTTCATCGAGCACGGGCGCCCGCGAACTCTCCCATGTTGTCGATGACAAACGCTACGCATCAGGGGTAAAACGCGCTACTCGGGAACATCCCGAACAGCGCGTAGGGAAAACCCCGACTCTCCGAGCCCGGAATCGCGCGTTGTTCAGCGCCCATGTTCCCCGCTGCAGCCTGCGGCCTCCGGCTTTGCCGTTGTGCCGCGCCCGGTTGTGGTGCTACCATGCCACCGACGTTCGGGCCGTGTGCCCACTCTCAAACCTCATGGAAGGAAACGAACGATGAATCAATCCACCACCCGCCGCGCATTTCTCAAACACGCCACACTGGCCGGAACCGGCTTGTTGATCCTGAAATCCAATTCGCTCAAAGCCGGCCAGTCGCCGAACGAGAAGCTCGGCCTCGCCATCGTCGGGGTAGCCCACCGCGGCGGCGCGAATCTCAAGGGCGTCGCGAGCGAGCGGATCGTCGCACTGTGCGACGTGAACGAAGAGAATCTCAAGAAGGCCGCCCAACAGTTCCCGGAAGCCAGGACCTACTCCGATTGGCGGAAATGTCTCGAACAAAAAGATATCGATGGCGTCGTCTGCTCCACGACCGACCACACACACGCCTTCGTCAACGTCTGGGCGATGAATCGCGGCAAGCACGTTTATTGCGAAAAGCCGCTGGCCAACTCGGTGCACGAAGCCCGCGTGGTCCGCGAGACCTATCTCAAAAACAAAACCAAGCTCGCCACGCAGATGGGAACGCAGATTCACGCGACCGACAATTTCCGCCGTGTCGTCGAGATGATCAAAGCCGGCGCCATCGGCAAGCCGCAGGAAGTTCGCGTCTGGTGCAGCCGCACGCCCAAGGGCGGCTCATACCTGCCGCCGGCCGGCGACCCGCCGCCGCATTTGAACTGGGATCTCTGGATCGGCCCGTCACCGATGCATCCCTACAACCCCGACTACATCGGCGGTTGCGGTAAATGGAACCGGTTTTGGGATTTCGGCAGCGGCCAGATCGGCGACATGGGCAGCCACATGATGGACCTGGCGTTCTGGGCGTATGACCTGCGGTTCCCCACATCCTGCAAAGCCGAGGGCACACCGGTCAACCCCGACACCTGTCCGGAATGGCTCACGGCTGAGTGGGAGCATCCGGCGAACGACTGGCGCGGGCCGGTCAAGGTTTACTGGTATGACGGCGGCAAGAAGCCCGGCGTGCCGTCCAAGATTTTCAACCGCGAAGAAATGTTCAAGGGCCTTATTTTTAAAGGCGACCTGGGCTATCTGATCGCCGACTACGATTACCGCGTGTTCATGCCCTACAAGGGCGACTTGACCCACTACCGATCGCCCAAGCCCGAAGACTTGATTCCGACATCGCCGGGTCATCATCAGGAGTGGATCATTGGTTGCAAGACCGGCAAGCCCACGCTGTGCAACTTTGATTACTCCGGCGCCGAGATCGAGAACAACCTGTTGGCGCTGGTGGCTTACCGCACGGGCAAAAAGCTGGAATGGGATGCCGCCAATCTCAAGGCCACCAACTGTCCCGCCGCGGAGCAGTTCATCCAGAAGAAGTATCGCGACGGATGGACGCTCAACGGCTGAGCAAGATCATAAGCCAAACGCCGCGATTGACCACGGTGCCGGTGTCCCTGTCGGCATGGCTTCAGCCTTCGGGTTGAGTTGCCGCAACCACGATCAGGCGTAACGGCCTTCGTCTTTCGCGGCTTCAATCATCGCGACGACGTTCTCGCGCGGCGTGCCTTTCTCGAGATAGTCGGACGTCGAGAAGATGTAGCGGCCGCCTGGCTTGCCAATGCGGACGATCTCACGTGTGGCGGCATCCACTTCCTTCGGCGTGGCGCGTTTGAGAAAATCCACCTGATCGAGGTTGCCAAGCAAACAGAGGCGGTCGCCGAGCACTGCCTTCGCGTCGGCAAGCTTGTTGTCGCCGCGGGGCGGCTCGCTGACGGTTTCCCAGACGGTCATGCCAAGTTCGCGGTAGTTCTCATAGAGAATCTTCGCGCAACCGCAGTTGTGATAGACACTGAACTTGCCGGCAGCGTGGATGGCGTCGATCATTCGTTTTTCATACGGCAGGACGAATTGCCGGAAGAAATCCGGCCCGGTGGTCGAGCCGCCGGCCATGTGGCCTTGGATGCCGATGCAGTCAATCGCCGACTCGCCGAGCGCCGCGCTGTAGGCGCACATCGCATCGGCGACGCCGCTCATCAGCGCGCGATAGGATGCCTCGTCCATGTAGGGCGCGATGTAGAAGTTGTCCATGCCGCACAGGTCGGCGCAGAAGTTGAAGACGCCGGCAAATCCCCATGGCGCGAGCACGCCGCGGTCGCCGAGGATGCGCCGCCAGGTGTCAGCGGTTTCGCGCATGAAGCAGCGGTCCTCGTTGTCGAGCGCCGGCAGCCATTTCAGGAACGCTTCCGTATCGTCCGCATTTTGCAGGAGAGTCCGCGTGACGTGGAACCGCACACCGGTGGTGGCTGCGCCGCTGTCGGGACCGGTCTCCTCCTGCACGAGCGTCCGCGTTGGCGTGACGATTTCCAGACGCCGCTGGATCATGCCGTCGCTGCGCGTCTCGGTGCGGCGGAGTTCCCAGTTCGGATGGCTGCGCCGGAAGAAGTGCGGCGCTTCCAATGCGCGATGCTTCGCCATCAAGTCGAAGTCGAGTTCATTGGCCAGTTCTGTGGCGTCAATGACCCGGTCGAGCTTCGGCTTCTGTGGATAGTAGAAGGAGAGGTATTCCTCCTGCACGAACGGCGCGACCGGCACGCGGTCGGCGATCTTGCTGCGGAGGGTGGTTAGAAGGCGTTCGCGCGGTGTCATGGTATTGTCGTAGCCGCCGCCGTAAGGCGGAGGACGCGCGGCTTGCCGCAACGCCTCCGCCTCCTCACGTCGGCGGCTGCAAAAGCTGTCTCTAGACTTTGTCCGGCACCACAAACGGCGCGCGGTATTCGCGCGTGAGCATCGCGTTGGCTTCCTTGTCGTGCGGGAAAGCCATCGTCGCCGGGTCGAACTCCAGGCTGCGGCCCAGCCGGTAGGAGATGTTGCCGAGATGGATCAGCGCACAGGAATAGAAGCCTTCCTGGATGCTATGGTTGAACGTCTCCGGTTTCGGGTCGCGGATGGCGTTGACGAAGACCTCGTAGTGATTGCCCGCACCCTTGCCGGTCGGACCGGCCTCGCGTTTCTCGCCGAGGAACGTGCGCCACTCGTTGACGTTCTTGGCCATGTAGCCTTTGGAGCCGAAGAACAAGTTCCCGACGGTGTTGCCGGCGCTGGTGGCCTTGTAGCCATCCGTGCCAGCGTTCTTCATCCACATCGCGTCTTCGCTGTTGCCGATCCAGTGCCGCACCTCGAACTGGAGAATCTTTTTCTTATCGCCGCCGCCCTTGGGGTTCGGGAACTCAAACATCGCCATCAACACGTTCGGCGTCTGCTGATCGTCGTTGAACATGACGTGGCCGCCTATCGCGCTGATCTTCGTCGGAAGCTTCACGCCGAGGCCCCAGCGGGCGATGTCCATCTCGTGCACGCCCTGGTTGCCCATATCGCCGTTGCCGTAGGCCCAGTTCCAGTGCCACTCGTAGTGGAAGCGGTTTTTGTTGAACGGCCGCGCTGGCGCGGGGCCTTGCCAGAGGTCGTAATGGACGCCCTTCGGCACCGGCTCGTCCTCGAAATGGCCGATGGTCTTGCGCCACTTGTAACACATGCCCTTGGCCATATAGACCTCGCCGAGCCCGCCTTCTTCGAGGAACTGCGCCATCGTCTGCGAGCACGGGTTGCTGCGCTGTTCAGCGCCGTCTTGGACGAGCACACGGTACTTCTTCGATGCCTCGACGAGCTTGCGGCCCTCGAAGAAATTGTGGCAGCACGGTTTCTCGACCGAGACATGCTTGCCGGCTTGGATGCCGTAGATCGCCGCGAGCGTGTGCCAGTGGTTCGGCGTGACGACCGAGAAGCCGTCAATCTCCTTGTCCTCGACCATCTTCCGGATGTCGGTGTAGGTCTTCGGCGCGGGGCGGTTCTTCTTGGTGAAATGCTTGGCGATGACCTCCGGGAAAAGGTTCTCATCAATGTCGCACAGCGCTGCCACCTCGACGTTGGGCAGTTCGTTGTAAGCTCTGATGTGGCTCTGGCCCATGCCGTGAATGCCAACGACGGCGAGGCGGACACGGTTGTTGGCGCCGGCCCACGCGCGGTGGGTGCCGATGAG
>JBAZIR010000111.1:0-15142 GCA_041651735.1 Verrucomicrobiia bacterium
CGGACGGCATCAAGTGCGTCATGTATTCGCGGAAGACTTTCAAGGACCGCTACATTCGCTACATTGGCGACGAGGGCTGGATTCAAGTGGACGACGAAACCAATGAGGTCACGGCCGAACCGAAGTCCATTCTCAATCTGCGCGGCTCCGCTGGTATCAGTTGGGCCAACGCCGGTGACCACGTCCGCAACCTGCTCGACTCCATCCGCAGCCGCCGTCCGACCATTTGTCATCCGGAGGCGGCCCATCGCTCGCAGACCATCTGCCAGGCGATCAACATCGGCCTGCGTCTGGGCCGGAAACTGCGTTGGGATCCGGTGAAGGAAAGCTTCGATTGCGAAGAAGCCAACCGCATGCGACAACGTGAACCGCGCACGCCGTGGTTGATCTAGCCGCTGAACTTTTGGAAAGGAATACATACCCATGAAGCTACGAACCTCTGTTCTCCTGGCCACGATCGGCATCGCGCTGGCGTTGCCGCTGCAAGCCGCCGATCTGTCCTCCCTCATTGACGCCGCCGCGAAATACGAATCCGGCCAAAGTGTCGAACCGCTGAGAAAATTCGAGCAACTGCTCCGCGACTCAGCCGCCACGCCCGCGCTGCGCGCCGAACTCGAAGCCGCCATGATCAAGTTGCTTGCGCCGGGAGCCACCTTTGAGGCCCGCCGGTTCGCCTGCCAACAACTGGCGGCCATCGGCACCGACGCCTCGCTGCCAGCCCTGGCGGAGTTGCTGAAGAACGAAGAGACCGTCGGCATCGCCTGTCTGGCGCTGGGCGTGTATCCGTCGGCCAAGGTCAACGGCATTCTTCGCACCGCCCTGGGCAGTGCGAGCGGCCGGGCGCGCTTGCAGATTGTCACCACGCTGGGCAACCGGCGCGACACGGAAGCGGTGAAATCGCTCTCGGAGATGGCGCGCGACAACGATGCGCTTGTGGCCAGCACCGCCATTGTGGCCTTGGGCAAGATCGCCAACGAGCCGGCCCGCAAGGTCATCGCCGGATTGCGCAATGAAGCAAAGCCGGCCCTGGCACGCATTGTGGCTGATGCCTCGCTGCGCGTGGCGGAAACCCTTGCCGCCGCAGGCGACAGCAAGGGTGCGACGGCGATCTGTGAGGAACTGCTCCAACCGGCGCAGCCGGACAACATCCGCCGCGGGGCATTTGGCGCTCTGCTGCGGCTTGAGAAGGACGACGCCGAGCAACGCATCCTCAATGCGATTCACGGTTCGGACGCCAAGCTGAAACCGGTGGCAATCGCGGCCATCGGCTCGTTGAAGTCCCGCGACGCGTCCAAGAAGTTCGCGGCGGAGTTGCCGAAGCTCCAGCCGTGCGAGCAGGTGTGTATGATCGAGGCGCTTGCGAGCCGGGGGGATGAGGCCGTGTACGCTGCCATCAACGCACAGGTTTCCGCTGCTGACGTCGCCGTGCGCCGCGCTGCCATCGCGGCGGTGGGCCGGCTGGAGGGTGCTTCTGCCGTGCCGCTTTTGGTGAGGGCGATGCCGGGCGAGAAGACAGCCGAGGAACTTCAGGATATCGAGACGGCTCTTGTCAGTCTGCGCGGCGGCTCGGCCACCGATCAGGCGATTGTAGCCGAATTGAAACCATCCCCCGCCGAGTCGAAAGTCCGTCTTTGCTCCGTGCTGTCGCGGCGTGGCGCCCATGTGGCGATGCCAGCGTTGCTGACCGAAGCCAGCGCTTTCGATGTGGCAACGGCGCAGGCCGCGTTTCAGGCGGTTGGAAAACTCGCCACGGCAGACGACCTGCCGGCGGTGCTTGAACGCTTGGTAGGCATGAGCGCCGATGACGCCCGTTCCGACGCCGAGAGCGCGGCGGTGCGCACCATGCAGAAGATGGCCGACACGGGGCGGCGCACGGACGCGGTCATGGCGAGGATGGCGAAGTGTTCCGACCTTGAGGGGCGCTGCTCGCTGTTGCGTCTGTTGCCGAGCGCCGGCGATGCGAAGGCATTGGCCGAACTGAAGGCGGCCTGTGCGGACAAGGAGGCTCGCATCCGCGCAGCGGCGGTGCGCTCGCTGGCGACGTGGCCCGATGTCGCCGCATGGGACATGTTGATGTCGGTGTGCCGTCAACCGGAGACCGATACGCTTCGCGTGATCGCACTGCGCGGGCTGGTGCGTCTGGCGGGCAATCTGAATGCGAAGCCGGATGCGGCATTGATCGATCGCTACCGGCAGTTGCTGGCCGTTGCGCGCAACGCCGACGACCGCAAGCTGATCCTCGGCGCTCTCGCTGGCGTCGCCCATCCGGACGCGCTCAAGCTTGTATTGCCGCTGCTCTCGAACCCCAACATCCGCGCCGAAACGGAGCTGGCCGTCAGGAAGATCGCCGCGGCCGTCAAGGCCCAGCATCCTGAAGCGGCCCGCGACGCGCTACAGCGCCTGCAACCGCCGAAGAAGAGCCAACCGGCCAAGAGCCAGCCGCCGGCGAAGAAGAAGTAGCGTCCGAGCATACCGCCTGATGAGCGCTGTAGATTTTCTGTTGAAGGCCAGTGATCCGGGCGGCGGTTGGCCATACCGGCCGGGAACGCAGCCTTCGCCGGAACCAACGTGCCTGAGCTTGATGGCGCTGGCTGGCCTGCGCGAAGCCGGCACTGCGCGCGATGCGGCGATCCACTGGCTGCAATCACGGATGAACAGCGAGGGCGCGCTCACACTTATCGGAGACAACCAACCACATTGGAGCACGTCGCTGTTTGTGATCGCCCTGACGCGCCTGGGAGTCCGCAGCGATTTGCGGGACAAGGCGGTGAACTGCTTGCTGGCGTGGAAAGGCAAGCGCGTGGAGCCGAGTGAAGAAATCACTCTCAACGGCGCGCTTCAAGGCTGGCCGTGGGCCAGCGGCACGTTTAGTTGGGTCGAGCCAACCAGCTATGCATTGTTGGCTCTCAAGCTCGCCGGACACGGTCGCCACGAGCGCATCGCGGAGGCGGAACAGCTGTTGCTGGACCGAGTCTGCGAGGACGGCGGCTGGAACTACGGCAATCGCGTCATCTATGGCGCGGCGTTTCAAGGATTCCCCTCCACCACCGCGCTGGCCACGCTGGCGCTGCAGGACTCGGCTGCTGCGCGCCCGGCCATTGAGCGCGGCCTCGCGTTTTTGGAACGCCGGATGCAGAGCCGCCAGTCCGCCCTGACGCTGGCACTCGCCATACTTTGCTTCCAAGTCTTCTCCAAACCGACCGCCGCCCTCGTCACGGCGCTCAAGTCGCGGCAGCAGAGCGACGGAAGCTGGCAGCAACAGGTCCACCTGACTGCGCTGGCCGAACTGGCGCTTCAAGCCACCGCCGGCGGCGCCAACGTCATGGCACTGCCCGGCGCGAGATAATTCGCCTTTCCGTCGCGGGTAATTATCGAATCCTTGTTGAACCGTCCACATTTCGCAGCGCAGTGTGTTGCGCCCCCACCCCAGGCCAATCCCTATCTCTTCGTCGTCCGCAAAACAGAGAGTGCGCTTGTGCCACCGGTGCGGGTATGATTTGCAGCGACGCCGTGCTATGATACGAACTGATATGCGGTGTCAGAATAGAGATTTGAGAGACTGAGGACCATGAGCGAGCCATCGAAAGACTTACATTTTGGAACGCTGGCGTTGCACGCCGGCCAGGAGCCCGACCCGACGACTCTGTCGCGGGCCGTGCCGATCTACGCCACCACCAGCTACGTCTTCAAGGACACCGAGCACGCTGCGAATCTTTTCGCGCTGAAGGAATTCGGCAACATCTACTCGCGGCTGTCGAACCCGACCAACGACGTGCTGGAGAAGCGCCTCGCAGCGCTCGACGGAGGCGCGGCGGCGCTGGCGTTTGCCAGCGGGCAGGCGGCGATCACGGCAGCGGTCCTGACCATTACCCACGCCGGCCAGAACTTCGTCTCCGCGACAAGCCTCTACGGCGGCACGTGGACGCTGTTCACGCAAACGCTGAGCAAGCTCGGGATCGAAGTCCGGTTCTTCGACCCAAACAAGCCAGAGGAGATCAAGAAGCTGGTGGATGACAAGACGCGCTGCGTCTATCTCGAAAGCCTCGGCAACCCCAAGAACGATGTGCCGGACTTCAAGAAGATCACTGACATCGCGCACCAACTCGGTCTGCCGGTGATCTGCGACAACACGGTGATGACCCCGGCGCTGTTGCGGCCCATCGAACACGGCATTGATATTGTCGTCTATTCCACCACCAAGTTCCTCGGCGGCCACGGCATCCATATTGGCGGCGCGATCGTGGATAGCGCGAAGTTTCCATGGGCGGACAACCCGAAAAAGTGGCCGGAGTTTTGCGCGCCGGACCCGGCATATCACGGTGCCGTGTTCACCGAAGCGCTGAAGTCGATCGGCAACGTCGCCTACATTATCCATATCCGGACGCACTGGCTGCGCGACACCGGCGCATGCATGAGCCCGTTCGCGGCGTTCCTGTTCCTGCTTGGCATCGAGACGCTGCACGTGCGGATGCCGCGCCATTGCCAGAATGCGCAAGCCGTGGCGGAGTTTCTGAGCAAGCACCCGGCGGTGGCATGGGTCAACTACCCCGGCCTGCCGGGCCATCCGCAACACGCCAATGCCTGCCGGTATCTGCCGAACGGTTGCGGCGCGCTCATGGGCTTCGGCATCAAGGGCGGCGCGGCAGCGGGCATCAAGCTGATCAACAGCGTCAAACTCCTCAGCCACCTCGCCAACATCGGCGACGCGAAATCGCTCGTCATTCATCCAGCCTCGACAACCCACTCGCAGCTCACGCCGGAGGAGCAACAGAAGACCGGCGTGTCGCCGGAATACGTGCGGCTCTCGATCGGCATTGAAGACGTGCGCGACATCATCGCCGACCTTGACCAGGCGCTGAAGGCGTCGCAACATTGATGCCATACGCAACAAAGCCGGCAGGTTACGCATGACAGACAAACTCTTTGACAGCAGTGACAGCGTTCGCACCGCGAAACCGCTCCGCTACGCCCAGACCGTCACGTTCGACAAGCCGGTGACTCTGGAGTTGGGCGGCAGTCTGCCGAGCGTCACGCTCTGCTACGAAACCTATGGCCATCTCAACGCCGCCCACGACAACGCGATCCTCGTCTGCCACGCACTGAGCGGCGATTCACATGTCGCGAAGCACAACGAGAATGACGAACCCGGTTGGTGGGACATCCTCGTCGGGCCGGGCAAGCCGATTGATACAGACCGGTTCTTTGTCGTCTGCCCCAACCTGCTCGGCGGTTGCCGCGGCTCCACCGGCCCTGGCAGCATCAACCCCGACACTGGCAAACCTTACGGCCGCGATTTCCCAATCATCACGGTCGCGGACATGGTGGAAACGGAGCGCCAGCTCGCGGATCATCTTGGGATTGACCGCTGGCTCGCTGTTCTCGGCGGCTCAATGGGCGGTCATCAAACTCTCACGTGGGCGACGCGCCATCCCGACCGCGTGCGCGGCGCAATCCCGATCGCCACGTCGCCCCGGCTGACAAGCCAGGCGCTTGCGTTTGACGTCGTTGGCCGCAACGCCATCCGGCGCGACACGCACTTCCACGGTGGCCAATACTACGACAAACCGCACGGTCCCGATGTCGGCCTCGCCCTCGCGCGAATGATCGGCCACATCACCTACCTCTCGCCGGCAGCGATGACGCAGAAGTTCGAGGCGAACCGCCTTCATCCGCGCGACGTCGCGATCGAGTTCGAGAAGACGTTTTCCGTTGGCTCCTACCTTGGCTACCAAGGCTCGAAGTTCGTCGAGAGGTTTGACGCCAATAGCTACATGGCGATCACGATGGCGATGGATTTGTTCGACCTCGGCGACACGCCGGAGAAGCTGGCGGCGACCCTCAGCCGCGCGCAGTGCCGCTGGCTGGTGTTGAGCTTCACCAGCGACTGGTTGTTCCCGCCGGAACAGTCGCGTGACATCGTCAACGCGCTCATCGCCAACAACGCTGCCGTCAGCTACTGCAACGTCCAAAGCGATTGCGGCCACGACGCCTTCCTGCTGCCGAACGAGTTTGCCAGCTACGGGGAGATGATTCGCGCGTTTGTCAACAACCTCGCCGGCAAAGCAGAGGCGAATGGCGATTCCGACGATACCGACGAGCCGCGCGGCCACAGCCCGACCAGTATTTTTCACCAGCGACGGCTCGACTACGAACGCATTATCGAGCTGATTCCATCCAGCGCGAGCGTGCTCGACCTCGGCAGCGGCCGCGGCGGCTTGCTGACCCGCGTCCAGAAACAGAACCACCACCGGCTCATTGGAGTCGAACTCAACGAGCAGGCAATCCTCGCGTGCATCCAGCGCGGATTGGATGTCGTGCAGGCCGACCTCAACAAAGGCTTGCGGTCGTTCGCCGATCAGCAGTTCGACTGCGTCGTGCTCTCCAAGACGCTGCAAGCGGTTCACGATGTCGAAGGCGTCATCGCCGACATGTTGCGCGTCGGCCGCATCTGCATCGTGAGTTTCCCCAACTTCGGCTTTCACAAACTTCGCCGCATGCTGGCCGACGAAGGCCGCTCACCGAAGTCCGCCGGCGTGCTGCGCCACGAATGGTATAACACACCGAACATCCGCTTTTTCACCATTGCCGATTTCGACGATTTCTGCCGCCAGAAGAGCATCCACGTCCACCGCCGTATCGCGCTTGACACCGAGGCCGGTTCCGAAGTGTTTGAGGATCCGAACCTCAACGCCGATCTCGCCATCTTCGTCATCAGCCGCAGCGACAACGCGGCGTAACTGTGTTGCGATTGAGCGGAAACCCGCCGGAGGCTCGGCGAATCGCTGCGCTGACTATGTGGGAACAATCGCCGAGTGTTCCAAGAGCCTGCGCCGGATATCGGCCAAGGGGACGTTCAAAGGCGTTGTCGCGGCATTCGCCGCCAGCGCGGCGGTCACGCCGGCAGCCTGCCCCATCGCCATGCACGAGGCCTGCACCCGCAATGCGGAATTCGCCAACCGGTCGCTGCTCAGGCAACGGCCGGCAACCATCAAGTTCTTGCAGCCTTTGGGAATTAACGCGCCAAGCGGAATCGTCGGCACGATACCTTCCTTCAAATGCTCCGGCTTCACTCCATGCTCGACGTGGAGGTCGATCGGGTAAAATGAATACGCCACGGCGTCATCAAACACCCGCCCTGTGGTGTAATCCTTCACAGTCACCGTCGTCTCGCCAACAATGCGGAACGTCTCGCGCACGCCGGTTTCCGGCTGCAACCGCTCGATGCGAAGCGTGGCAAATCCCGGTTCCTTCTTCAGGAACCGCACCACGCGCAGCAACGATTGTCTGCCGCGGATGTTCGTCGCTGTGTGTGTCTCGGACGTGGACGAGTCGGCATCCGGCACATGCATTGCGTTTTCGCCACCACCCCGCAGAAAGCCAGCGATGCTCTTATTGAAATCCGTCGGTTTGAGCGCGCCGGCCTTCACAGACGCGGTGGCCTTCGCTTGGAGCGCTTTCAGGTCGAGCGTGCTGACGTCGTAGCCGCCAAGCCGGTAGATGAGCGTGCCGGGTTGCGTGGTCTTCTCCCGTTGCCGCGGCAAGCCGATCATACCAACCACCGACGCGTTGCCGGTACAGTCCACCAACTGCTTCACGGCGACCTCAACACTCGTGCCTTTGCCGTTCAGCCGGACCATCCAGCCGTCGCCTGTCTGTTCAACAGCGGCGGGAAACTCGTAGTAGCGAAGTTGAACACCTGCTTTCACACACGCTTCCTCCGCAAGCGCGGCATAAAGCGCGCCGCAGAGACGAACCTGATGCTTCCAGTGCTGCCGTCCCGTCGGCTTTTTGAAATCCGGCAGGTTGCCCCCGTTCAGTTCAACCGTTCGCGTCACCAACTCCCATCCAATGCCAGCGATGACCTGCCTGCCCCACGCGTGAAACAAGCCGGGAATATCCACACCGCCGGTGGTCGTCGTGCCGCCAAGCTGGCTGCCGGCCTCGACAAGAATGGTTCGCGCGCCAAGTCGGCCCGCCTGGATAGCTGCGATGGTTCCCGCCGTGCCGCCGCCGACAATGAGAACGTCCGCAGTCAGCCGTTTCACGGACTGAGTTCTATCAGCTCGAACGACACCTGTGGTTGAAGCAACCCCGAGACTCGTCAAGAATGTGCGCCGATTCATGCCGCGAGAATTACCCCACCGGCGGCGCCTTGTCGAGCCCGGTGGAGAGACCGCGAGAGGTGGCTCACACCGCCTGCGGTTGCAGCTTGAGCCGCCGGCTGAAATCATCGGTTGCGCAGATGATCGCGCCGGTTCGGTCCGCCAACAGCGCTGTGCTGGTCGTGAACGACGAGCCAAGCGGCGAATAGATCACCGTCGGCATGCCAGAATCCTTTGAATCCGGGGACCTACTTCTTCCTCTTCTTGCCCGCTCTCGGCTGGTCCAACTTCTTCAGTTCTTCAGCCGATGGCGGCGTCCACTGGGCGGGCTTTGGATTGTCCACCGTCAGCGGCAGGTTGTCGCCGAATTGCTGTTGGGCCGTCTTCAATCGCGCGAGCATCTGTCCGATACGAGCCGCTTGCGCGGGATCGTTGGCCAGGTTCTTCATCTCATCGGGATCGTTTCGCAGGTCGAAGAGCTGCGTCACGTTGACTTCAGGATAACGGATGAGCTTCCAGCGGTCGTCGCGCCACGCGCGTTGGAGGTGGCGGTAAGCAAAGAACAATTCGTCGCGCACTGCCTTCGATTGGCCGGTGATGACGGGCTTGAAGCTGCGGCCGTCAATCCCCACCGGCATCGGCCCGCCGACGAGGTCGCAGATGGTCGGGTAGATGTCGAGCAGGTAGATCAGCGCGTCGCTGTTGCCCTTCGGGATGCCAGGGCCTGCGAAGATGAGCGGCGCTTTCATACCGGCGTCGTAGAGGTTCTGCTTGCCGAGCAAGCCGTGGCTTCCGACCGCAATGCCCTGGTCGGCTGAAAAAATGACGATGGTGTTGTCGAGCTGGCCGAGTTCCTTGAGCGTCTGCAGTATGCGGCCCATGTAACCATCCATTGCAGTGACGACGGCGTAGTATTCGTGCAGCGTCTGGCGCAAATCGTCCTCGGTGCGCGGCCACGGCAGCAACCGCTCATCGCGCACCACCATCTCGCCGTTGTCGAACGGGTGAACTGGCAGCCAATTTCTCGGCAGTGGCACCTTGTCTCGTTGGTAGAAGTCCAGGTAGTTGCCGGCCGCAACGCGCGGATCGTGCGGGTTGGCGAACGCCAGATACATGAAGAACGGCCGGCCATCCTTCTTCTCCTTCAGGAACTTCACCGTGTCGTCGGCGATCATCTTGCCCGGTTCGCCGCAGGTGCGGTCGAGATTCTCGTTGATGTAGAGGTTGTAGTCGAACTTCGCCTGAATCAGCGGCGCGGTGTTGCCTTTTTTGCCCTGATGATAGGTGACGTAGCCGGCGTCCTTTATCGAGAGCGGCCAATTGGGCGCGTCGCCGGGTGCAATAGGGCCGTTGCCGGCCTTCGCGCCGGGCGGGATGAAATCCTTCCACCGGAAATACGCCCTGCCGCTCAGCAGCATGTTGCGACTCGGCGTGCAGACTGCGGCCGAGTTGCCACCGAGGCAGTAGGCATTGTTGAAGACGAACCCGCGATGCACAAGCGAGTCGAGGTTTGGCGTCTTGACGAAACTGTTGCCGAGCGCGGCGATCGAGTCGTAACGCATGTCGTCGGCGAACAGGAAGAGAACGTTGGGTTTGGTTTCAGCGGCGCACGTCCCGATGACGAGGCCCATGAACGCGCCAGCGAGGAGGAATGGGGCAAGTCGCGATCTCATGGGGGTATTTAAACCCCGATGGATCGGTTTTGTCACGCCGCAGTTCGTCGTGCACAAAGCAACGGCTGCGGAAACAACAATAACTTGATGAGTTGCCTCCTCAAATTGGGCTCGACCGGGCCACGCCACGCCCCTTATCGTTTCCGACGCTGGCACGGCGGTTTCGCATCGCGAATGCGCTGATGATCGTGCCTGAGTGAAAGAACCACAATTTCTGGAGAACAGCTCCATGTTGAAACGAACTGTGAAATCAAAGTCCGCAAGCGCCAAGTGCCATGTGCCGCGCGGCGCCAAGTTGCTTCATGATCCGCTCTGGAACAAGGGTACCGCGTTCACTGACGAGGAGCGCGACGCGCTCGGCCTGCGAGGACTCTTGCCATCACGCGTGCTCACCATCGAAGAACAGGAGCGGCGCGTGCTCGCCAACTTCGAGAAGAAGCCGAACGACCTGGAGCGCTACGTCCAACTCATCAGCCTGCAAGACCGCAATGAGACACTTTTCTACCACGTGGTCATGAACCACGTGGAGAAGATGATGCCGATCATTTACACACCAACCGTCGGCCAGGCTTGCCAGGAATTTGGGGTGCTCTTTCGCCAGGCGCGCGGTCTCTACATTTCCATCAAGGATCGCGGCCGCGTCGCACATGTGTTGAGAAACTGGCCCCAGAAGGATGTGCGCGTCATCGTGGTCACCGACGGTGAACGCATCCTGGGGTTGGGCGATCTCGGCGCGTTTGGCATGAGCATCCCGATCGGCAAACTCTCGCTCTATACCGCTTGCGCCGGCGTGGATCCGGCGCAATGCATGCCCATCCTGCTTGATGTCGGCACGGAGAATGACGCGTTGCTGCACAACCCGCTTTACACCGGCCTATGCCAGGGCCGCGTGCGGGGCAAGGAGTATGACGCCTTGGTGGACGAGTTCGTGACGGCGGTCCACAAAATCTGGCCGAAGGCGCTCATTCAGTTCGAGGATTTCGCCAACATCAACGCATTCCGCCTGCTGGAACACTATCGCGGAAAAGTCTGCACCTTCAACGACGACATTCAGGGCACGGCGGCAGTGACCTTGGCCGGCCTTTACTCGGCACTGCGCATCACTGGCCGGGCGCTTCGGGATCAAACCATCCTTTTCCTCGGCGCGGGTGAAGCAGGCACGGGCATCGGCAACCTCATCGCGTCCGCGATGACCGACGAAGGCATGTCGCCGGAGGAGGCGAGACGGAAGTGCTGGTTTGTGGATTCGCACGGCCTCGTGGTGAAATCCCGCCAGGACCTCGCCGAACACAAGCTTCGCTTCGCGCACGACCATCCTTTCTGCGCCGACTTCCTCAGTGCCATCCGCGCGCTCAAGCCAACCGTCATCGTCGGCGTCTCCGCCATGCCGAAGGCGTTCGCCCAACCCGTGGTCGAGGCGATGTCGGAGTTGAACAAGCGCCCGATTATCTTCGCGCTCTCCAATCCGACCTCCAAAGCCGAGTGTTCGGCGGAGGAAGCCTACGCATGGTCCAAAGGCCAGGCCATCTTTGCCAGCGGCAGCCCATTCCCGCCATGTGTCTATGAGGGCAAGACCTTCGTGCCCGGCCAGGGCAATAACGCCTACATCTTTCCCGGCGTCGGCCTCGGTATCATTGCGTGCGAGGCGCGGCACGTCACCGACCGCATGTTCGCTGAAGCTGCCCAGGCCCTCGCTGCACAGGTGCAGGAGAGCGACCTGGCGATGGGCCGCGTCTACCCGTCGCTGCAACGCATCCAGGAAGTCAGCGCCGGCATCGCCGTTGCCGTCGCTGAGTGCATTTTCGAGGAAGGCCTCGCGCGCGTGAGGAAACCCAAGAACCTGCTGAAGTTCATCCGATCAAAAATGTGGGCGCCGCAGTATCGCAACTACGTGTAGCTAGCTGACGGTGAGGTCGAGGTCGCCCTCCACGCCGTCAGCGGCAAACCTCATTTCTTGCTATCTTAGAGTTCGGCCGTGGTCACCGCAACGGTGTCGGCAGGAAGTCCCAATCGAGCACCATCTTCTCGGTCAGGGCGCGTTTCAACTCCAGTTCGGCCTCCTTGTATTCCGGCTTGCCGGCGAGGTTGTTGAGTTCGCCGGGGTCGGTGTCGAGATCGTAAAGCTCGAACGTCGCCCGCGGTAAAGTGAAGTAGGCGCGTTCGAATTGCGGCGCCAGCTTGCGCGCTTCGTGAGCCGCGAGAATTTCCTGCCAGCCCGGATCACGCTGGCTGTCCACTGGCGCGACGGCTTGGTGCGGTGTGCAGTTGTAGATGAGCTTGAACTTGTCCGATCGGACGCAGCGCGCAAGGTCGAAGGTGGAGGCGAGGATATCGGGCTTCATACCGCCGTCCCCGCCGTGCGGACCGCGCTCGGCAAAGATGTATTTGCGGCCCTCGAACGGCTCGCCACGCAGCAACTTCAGATAGCTGACGCCGCTCATCGCTTTCGGAGGTGTCACGCCCGCGGCCTCCAGCATCGTCGGCGCGAAGTCCTCACCGGAAACGATCTGCTTCGTCACACCACCGGGTTTGACCACGCCGGGCCAACGCACAATCAGCGGCACGTGGATGCCGGGATCGGTCAACGCGCCTTTGCCGTGCGGCAACGCCATGCCGTTGTCGCCCATGAACACGACGAGCGTGTTCCTGGCGAAACCACGTTTCTCCAAAACGTCGAGCACGCTCTGCACGTCGCCGTCGAGATGCTCCACCTCGGCGATGTAGCGCGCGAGGTCCGAGCGCACGCCCGGCAGGTCGGGCAAATGCGGCGGCAGCGTCAGCTTTGCCGGGTCCGGCACGCCGCGAGGCCCCTTGGTGTCCCACACGTGATGGGGATCGCTGAAGCCAAGCCAGAAGAACCACGGCCTGTCCTTCGGCGCCGCATCGAGGAACGCCGATAGTTTGCTGCCAAACTCCTTCATCCCACCGGCCTTCTCGACGTAGTCCACGCGATTGGTAAACGTGCGCAAACCATATTTCAGCATTGTCGCCCCGATCTCAGGCGAGGCGCGCTTGCCGGCGATTGGCGGCCCGTCAAGATGGTAACTGCGTCCGCCGACGCCGGTGAAGTAACCGGCCTTGCCGCGCAACAAATCCGGCAGCGCCGGCAACTCTGCCGGCAATGGCGACGTGAAGCGCACCATCCGCACCGCCACCGCTGAGCGCCCGGTCATGAGCGTGGCGCGCGACGGCACACACTGCGGACAGCCGACAAACATCCGATCGAAGCGCAAGCCTTGCGCCGCAAACCGGTCGAGGTTTGGCGTCTGCACGTCCTTGTTACCGTAACAACCGAGATATGGGTAGCTATGGTCGTCAGAGAGCAGGAAGAGGATGTTTGGCTTCTCAGCGGCAATCGCTTGGCCAACCATCAACATCAAGATCAAGACGATGCGTTTCATGGATGTCTCCTGCTCGAATTCAATACCCCAATACCGTCCGCACGCACTCACGGCTCATCTTCAAGCTCTCGCGCAACGGCCGCGTCAGCTTGAAACCGCGCTCGTGGGCCAACTCGATGACCGCATGACCTGCGAAGTTGATTTCGCGCAACGCGGTGGCGATGGCCGCGTAATCCATATCACCCTCGCCCAGCGCTTCTGACCAGCGTCCGTCCTTCTTCTGGTCGCGCAGATGCAGAAAGACGATCTGCCTGCCGTATTGCCGGATGAACGCGACGGGGTCCACGCCGCCGCGCACGAGCCAGTTGAGGTCGGGGCCGAGTTTCACATCGGGGACGCGCGCAAGCGTTCCTTTGAGGTCGTGCAACTCGTTCTCGACCTCGTAGGTGTGATTGTGGAGGTTCAGCACAACGCCGTGTTTCTCGCAAATGGCCATGATCTTCCGGAGTAACTCGGCTTGCGCGTCGAGTTGTTCCGGCGTTTTGTGAAGCTTCTGGCCCCATTTAACCGCGCCCACGGACGTGCCGAGCGTGCGACCACCGAGCTTTGCCAGCCGGGGAATTACCTGTGCAGCATCGTCAAGAATCTCCTGGTGTTTCGCGCGATCCCACATCGCGCCACCGAAAGACATGCCGATGACGGACAACTTGTGCTTCTGTGACAGATCGCCAATGCGCTGGACAGCGTCGTCGGGTTGCAGCGCGGTGGACATCAGTTCGACACCGTCCAACCCGGCGTAGCTCATGTCGGCAAAGATCTGTGGCAGCACGGGCGTGATATCGTATTTCGGCTGCGTGGCAGCATAGACCCACGGGTGAGCACCCACAATGACCCGGCGCTTTGCCGATGGTGTGTCTGCTGAGCCAGCTGTCGCGCCGCAGCCGGCGATCACTGCAGCACTGCATTGGAGGAAACTGCGGCGGGAAACACAGGCAGTAGTGTTCATAAGCGCATCTTCATAACAGGTCAGATGCTAAATCAAGCACGCAATCGCTCCAACCGCAATGGGAACACCGCAGGGTCCGCCTCAATGCGCAACTCGCGGGGCGGCCCTTCCCGTGGCTGAGGTCAGCCGCAGACCTGAACGCGCCCTGTGCCTTATCGGCTCTTGCGCTTGGGCGACTGAACCATCAACGACTCAATGACAGCAGCAAGTTTGGCGGGATCGCCTTTGACTTTCACGTAGTAGTGGCGGGTGATGGGACCTTGTTCCCACGTGGTGACGCCTTCCTCATCCACGGTCACGCGACCGCCGCGAACGGCTCTCCAGAGTTCCGGTTCCGCGCCGCGCACGGCGTAGAGCGCGGCACCCTGGTCCCAACTTGGCTGGCCGCCTTCGATGGCGGGGCGTTTGCCGAACGGTTTGAGTTCGTAGGCACGGCGGACAGGATTGTTCGCCGGTGTTTGCTTCAAGGCTGCGCCGGTGATAAGGACGTTGCCGACCTCGAAGCCGTGCCAGACGAGTTCGGTGGGCCATTCCGCCGCGACAACGCGCGCTGCCTCGCGATGTGTGCGCACGTTCGTCTCGGGCCGCTTGCTCTTCGGAAACTCGCCACCCATGACAACCAACCGCCGCACTTTTGCGAGCACCAGCGCCGGTTCGCGCCGCCAGAGTTCGGCGAGATTGGAAAACGCGCCGATACTGCAAATCGTCACGCTGTCGTCGGGCTGAGCAGCGAGCACCTTGCGGTAGATGTCGAGCGCGTCGGGCATCTGATCGTCGGGCTTGGCGCTATGCGGGAACTCGTCGCGCAGGGCACGTGTGAAAGCGCTGGTGCGCTGGAGATCCGTTGGACCAACCTTGTCAGTGCCTATCGGGATGTTTGGCCGGCCATAGTAGGTGTTGATGGCGTCCACGGCAGCGGCCGAGGCGTTGGTCTTGTCCTTGCGGTTGGTGACGACGGCGAGGAGTTCACACTCGCCGCGGTCGGCCAGAGCGTGGAGCAACGCCAGCGCGCCAGCATCG
>JBAZIR010000112.1:0-14939 GCA_041651735.1 Verrucomicrobiia bacterium
ATGCGTGATGCCATTCTGCGCCATCGTGCCCATCGAGGGCGGCAAGAAGTTACTCGGCATGACCAACATACGCCGCCCCGGTGAAACGCAGGACAAGCGTTCAAACATCGTCGCCCAGAGTCTCTCAGAGGACGGCGGTTTGACGTGGACCTCCTGGCGTATCGTTCTCGATCTCGGCGAGCTCAAACCCTGCGAGCCGGCGCTGGTGCGCTCGCCTGACGGTAAACAATTGCTCTGCCTGTTGCGCGAAAACAAAGAGCGGATCGCGCTCTACATGACCAGCGACGACGAGGGGCGCACATGGTCGAAGGCCAAACCGTTGCCTGCCGGCTTGCATGGCGACCGTCACATGGCCCGATACGCCGCCGATGGGCGGCTGGTGGTTTGTTTCCGCGACACGGGCAAGAACAGTCCAACCAGGAACCACTTCGTCGCATGGGTCGGCCGTTACGAGGACATCCTCGCCGGACGCGATGGCCAGTATCGGATCAAGCTGCTGCACAGCTACAAAGGCAGCGATTGCGGCTATCCGGGCTTGGAGTTGTTGCCGGGCGGCACGTTCGTCGCGACCACCTACATCAAATATCGCCCCGGCCCGGAAAAACATTCCGTCGTTAGCGTGCGCTTCAAGCTCGATGAGACGGACAAGATGCAGAAAAAGACGGCCAGGCCGCAGAACGCGGACGGTCAAACACATGACCTCGTCGTCATCGGTGGCACACCGGGCGGCATCGCGTGCGCAGTACGCGCGGCGCGGGAGGGCTTGCGCGTGCTGCTGGTCAACCGCCACGGGCATCTTGGCGGCATCGTCACCAGCGGTCTCGGTGTGTGGGACACGCAATGGGAGGGCAAGCGTTCGCCGATCTATGACGAGGTGCGCGCGGCCTTGTTTGAGCACTATCGCGTGAAGTATGGCGCGGACTCGCCGCAGTATCGCAGCGCGCTGCCCGGCGCAAGCGGGCACACCAACGGTCGCTACGAACCGCGCGTGGCGGAGCAGATTCTGGAAGCGCTGGTGCGTCGCGAGAAGAACCTCATCGTGCTGAAGAACCTCGTGCCTGTGGCGGTCGAGCGCCAGGGCGCGTTGTTGAAATCTTTGACACTGGCCGCGCCGCTGGGTGGTGGGGGTCAGATGAAAGTCCGCGCCAGTATCTTTGCCGATTGCACCTATGAAGGCGACCTCGCAGCCCTGGCGAAAGTGCCGTACCGCGTGGGGCGCGAATCCCGTGAAGAACACGGCGAGCCACACGCAGGCATCCTTTTCATGCGGCCCGTCATGGAGCCGCCGACGCCGGAAGTCGCGCGACTCACCGAGTTACGGAGCCGGTTGAAGTTGCGCAAATTCAGCGGCTGGCAGGCGCCGCTGCCACAAAGCACCGGGGCGGCGGATGGCGCGGTGCAGGCGTGCAACTACCGGACAATCCTCACCACGAATCCTGCGAATCGCGTGCCCATTGCCAAACCGGCCAATTACGACCCTTACTATCTCAAGATGCTGGAGATATTTTCCGGCGTGGAGTCCATCCCCAACGGGAAGTTTGGCTGGAACCGTCCGCAGCTCATCGGTCTGCAGACCGCCTACGTCGAAGCCGGTTGGGCGGAGCGACAGCGCATCATGGACGAGCACTGGGACATGACGCTGGGCCTGCTCTATTTTCTCCAGCACGATCCCACAGTGCCGGAGATCGTGCGGCACGCCTGGCTGGAGTATGGGTTGGCAAAGGACGAGTTCGCCGGCAACGGCCACCGCCCCTATGAGATGTATGTGCGCGAAGCGCGCCGCATCACCGGGCGTGCGTTGCTCACCGAGCACGACGCCACGTTACCACCCGGCTTGGAGCGCGCGCCCGCCCACGCAGACAGCGTGGCCGTGACCGAGTGGTACATGGACAGCCATTCCTGCACGCTTGCGCGCATTCCCGGCGCGCTGGAAGAGGGCAAGGCGATGCTGCACCAGGAGACTTTTCCCGGACAAATCCCCTACCGCTGCCTGCTGCCGCAAGGCGTGGACAACCTGCTCGTGCCGGTGTGCCTGAGCGCCACGCACGTTGCCTGGGGCACCGTGCGGCTGGAGCCAGTCTTCATGCAAACGGGTGAGAGTGCCGGTTTCGCCGCCGCGCTGGCCGCGAGGCGCAAGACTGCGCCCGCATCGCTCGACCCCGATCTCCTGGTGAAGACCCTGGCGAAGAACCGCGTGATGGTAAGCTTCTTCAACGATGTGGACGTCACCTCCAACGACCCGCGCGTCGCTGCGGCGCAGTATTTCGGCACCAAGGGTTTCTTTCGCAACTACGACGCGCGGCTCGATGAGCCGCTCACGGAAAGCGTGCGCGCGTTGTGGCAGGACGCCGCCGACAAACTCCGCCAAGGCGCCCTCGATACGGCGAAACTCGCTGTCGCAGTCCATGCAGCGGAAGCGAAGGACTCACCCCGCACTGAAACGCGGCGCGGCGACTGCCTGCTTCAGCTTTGGAACCGACTCCAGCAACCATGAAAACCATCATCTCCCTTGTCATTCTCACCTTTGCGACAGTGGCTGCGGTTGCTGCGGAGCAACCGGATCTTCCCATCGCAGACATTTCGAGCGAGGCCTCACGGCATGTCGTCATCGCGCAAGGCACGGAGGCGGTCTATCAGGGCCACCCGACGACGGTGTTGATGCCGGACGGCAAGACGATCTTCTGCGTGTGGTGCATCAAACACGGCGGCGCGGCAGGGCCGATGGCGCGCAGCGACGATGGCGGGCGCACGTGGGCGCGGCTGGACGACCAACTGCCGCCCGGTTTCAAGACACACCAAAACTGCCCAAGCATCTATCGATTGGTTGACCCTGCGGGCAAGGAGCGGTTGTGGGTGTTCTCCGCCTGGCTTGGGAAGCGATTCAGTTCCAACGCGATGCCCAGCATCATGAGCGAGGACGGCGGCAAGACCTGGAAGGAAATGCCGCCGCTCGGTTTTACGTGCGTGATGACTTTCAGCAGCATCGTGCGGCTCAAGGACGGGCGTTACCTGGGCCTCTATCACAAAGGACCCGAAGGCAAAGACCGAAGCCCTCTCGAAGTGCTCCAGACCATCACCTCCGATGGCGGCTTGACGTGGAGCAAGCCGCGCACCGTTGCCAAGGTGGAAGGCAAGGACCCGTGCGAGCCGTTTGGGTTTCGCTCGCCGGATGGCTCGGAGCTTTGTTGTCTGATGCGCGAGAACAAGCACAAAGGCCGCAGCCTTGTGATGTTCAGTCGCGATGAAGGCCAGACCTGGAGCGCGCCCACCGACACGCCATGGGGTCTCACCGGCGACCGCCACATGGGCGTGTATGCCAAAGACGGCCGCCTCGTCGTCGCCTTCCGCGATCAGGCGCTGAACAGCCCGACGAGAGGCCATTTCGTCGCGTGGGTGGGCCGCTACGATGACATCAAAAAGGGTCGGCCCGGCCAGTATCGTGTCAAGCTCCTGCACAGCCATGCCAGCCGCGTGGGCGATTGCGGCTACCCCGGCGTGGAGCTATTGCCTGACGGCATGATCGTCGCGACCACCTACATCAAATACCGCTCCGGCCCGGAAAAGCACTCGGTCGTGAGCACGAGGTTCAAGCTGGAAGAAATCGACAAGAGAGTGGCTGCGGGACGGATACTCCCGTCTGTCCAACCACCTGACCCGGCGCAGACAAAAGTGTCTGTGTTGCGGCCCGCCGGCATCCTCATGGACGACGACGCAGGACAGTTCACAGGTGACTGGGTTGAAAGCTCCAAACAACCCGCGTTCGTCGGCAAGGGCTACCGCCACGACAGCAACCGGGAGCAGGGAAAGAAGACGGCGCGCTTCACGCCGGACATCAAAGAGGCCGGCAACTACGAAGTGCGGCTGATCTACGTTGCGACAAACAATCGCGCCACCAAGGTGCCGGTGATCATCGTGAGCGCGGACGGCGAGAAGACCGTGACTGTCAACCAGCGCAAGGATGCCTTCGTCGATGGCGTGCCGCGCGCGCTCGGAGTATTCAAATTCGCCGCGGGCAGGCAGGGTTCGGTTACGATTTCCAACACGGATGCCGATGGCTTCGTCGTGGTGGACGCGGTGCAGTTCGTTCCGGCTGCCATTGCGAAAGCAGAACACGAGGCCCAGCGAGAGGCGGGTTTCAAAGCGACGCCGGGAGAAGGCGTCACATCTGCCGACAACGCGCGCGCCAAGGCTGCCGCCGCGGTCGCTGTTTCGCCGCTTGCGCCAAAGGGAGCCACGCCGTCCCCGCCAAAGGCGCCGCCTGCGGAACCGGTGCAACTCGCCAGGGACTCGAAACCGCAGGACGTGGACGGCAAGTCTTACGACCTCGTCGTGGTCGGCGGCACGAGTGCTGGCGTAGTGTGCGCCGTGCGCGCCGCGCGCGAAGGCTGCTCCGTCCTGCTGGTGCAGCACAACCGCCATATCGGCGGCATGATGAGCAACGGTCTGATGCAATGGGACGCGCTCTACGGCGGGCATCGTGCGCCGCTGTTCACCGAACTGCTGAGGAACATCGAGCGGTACTACATTGCCACCTACGGCGAGAACTCGCACGACCATCAGGTCGTCCGCTACACGCACGAGCATTACCCGATCAGCTGGGCCGAGCCACGCGTGGCCGAACGCGAGTTCAACCGGCTCGTGGCGGGCGAGACGAAGATCACGCTGCTGCTGGGTCACTATCCGGCCGCGGTTGAACGCGACGGCGCGTTGCTGCGAAGCGTGACGCTGCGCGAATACAGCGGGCAGAAGGAAATCCGCGTGCGCGGCACAATGTTCGCCGACGCGACCTACGAGGGTGACTTGTTCGCGCTGGCGAAGGTGCCGTATCGCTGCGGCCGCGAGGCGCGCGACGAATACAACGAGCCGCACGCCGGCAAGCTCTTCTGCAACATCGCGCCTGGCCCCGCGCCAGTCGATGCTTTGAAGGGCCGGTTGAACATCCGGCCCTACGGCTCGAAACAGGGCAGCATCGATCCGGCCAGCCCGTTCACTGCCGACCGCGCGGTGCAGGCTTACAACTACCGTTTTTGTGTCACAAAAGACCCGGCCAATCGCATCCTTCTCACCGCGCCGCCGCCCAACTACAACCGCGAGGAATACGTCAACTACGAACGCAAGGGCATCGCCACCAACGCGGGGCCAAACCACAAATCACACATGAACTCGCCCATCCTGCCGGGCGAGAACCACGATTATCCCGAGGCCGACTGGCCGGCGCGCGAGAAGATCATCCAGCGCCACCTGAACTTCGCGCTCGGGCTGATGTATTTCCTCCAGAACGACGAGTCGATCTCGCCGAAGCAGCGCGAGAAGTTCCGCGAGTGGGGTCTGCCGAAGGATGAGTTTGCCGACAACAACCACCTCCCCTACGAGATGTATGTCCGCGAGGCGCGTCGCATTGTCGGTCGCCACGTTTACAGCGAGCACGACAACTCGCTCGCGCCCGGCTTCGGTCGCACGCCGATCCATCCCGACAGCATTGCCATTACCGACTGGTACATGGACTCGCACTCGTGCACGACCGACTCGCGTCCCAATTTCCATTATGACGGGAAGCTCATCCTCACCGAGGAATCCCGGCCCGGCCAGATTCCCTATCGCTCACTGTTGCCGCGGGGCGTGGACAACCTGCTCGTGCCGGCCTGCCTGTCCGCGACGCACATCGCGTGGGGCGCGGTGCGGCTGGAGCCGGTTTGGATGCAGACGGGCGAGGCCGCTGGTTTCGCCGCTGCGCTGGCGAAGCAGCAGAAAACGACGCCCGCACAGCTCGACAGCGACTTGCTGGTGCGGACCCTGGTCAAGCGCCGCCAACTGGTGAGCTTTTTCAACGACATCAACGTTGGCGGCAAGGCATCGTGGATTCCCGCCGTGCAATACTTCGGCACGAAAGGTTTCTTCGCCAACTACGACGCGAACATGGCCGCGCCGTTGAAACTCGCAACTGCCAAAGTCTGGGCGGATGGTTTCGCAAAGTTGCGCGGCGGCAAACTCGATCCCAATGCGCTTGCCCGCGCCGTGGCGAAGGCCGGGCGCGGCGATGAAGCGCCGGTGACGGCGGCGGAGTTCGCGGCCATGCTCCCGACATCGCAGACGCTGCCGCAAGGAGGCTTTACACGACAGCGGGCCGTCGAGATGATGTGGCGCGCCGTCCAATGAAAGGAACAACCGAAATGAAAATCCTCATCAGCCTTCTCGCACTGCTCGTTGCGCTCAACGCATCCGCCGCGGCGCCCGCCGCGAAACGCCAGCCTCATCCGTCACTCGTGGCGGTTCAAGATGTGGCCGGCCTGCCGCGCGTGCTGCTCATCGGCGACTCGATCTCAATGGGTTACACGTTGCCCGTGCGGAAACTTCTCGAGGGCAAGGCCAACGTCCATCGTATTCCTACCAATGGAGGTCCCACCAAGAACGGCATCGCCAACATAGACAAGTGGCTCGGCGCCGGGAAATGGGACGTCATCCACTTCAACTGGGGCATCCACGACCTGAAGTTCATGCCCGACGGCAAACGCCAGGTGGAGCCGGCCGACTATGAGAAGAACCTTCGCGAGTTGGTCGCGAAAATGAAAGCCACCGGCGCGAAGCTCATCTGGGCCACGATCACACCGATTCCCGACGGCGAGCTGCAGCCGGGGCGGAGATTTGGCGACGAAGCCGAATACAACGGCATCGCGAAGAAGATCATGGAGGCCAACGGTGTTCGCATCAACGACCTCAACGCCTATATCACGCCACAACTGGACAAGATGCAAAAACCGAAGGATGTGCATTATACCGACGAAGGCTCCGCGTTCCTGGCGAAGAAGGTTGCCGCCGAGATCGGGGCAGTTCTGCCGAAGCCATCGAAGTAATCGCCCGATGAAAACTGCAAAGACGAAATCAACTTCCCCATCCCGCCTGTCGCAAGCCGAACTGCTCCAGCTCAAACGTTGGAACACGCCGACGATCTACAACGGCTGGGAACAGATCACGCGGCACAACGCCGGCGCGGATGGTTTCAACCTCGAAGAATGCCGCGACTTCATGCCGCAGATGGGGCCGATGGTTGGCTACGCGGTGACGGTCGTCGTCGAGCCCAGCAACGTGAAGCACCGCCTGGCAAATCCGCAAGGCTGGAGCCAGTATCGCCGCTACATCGCCAGCGTCCCGGGGCCGAAGATCGTCGTTGTGCAGGACATCGACAAGCCGCACACCATCGGTGCGTTCTGGGGCGAGGTCTGCAGCAATACCCACCGCGCGCTCGGCTGCGTGGGTACGATCACGGACGGCGCCATCCGGGATCTCGACGAGATGTGCAACGCCGGCTTCAAAGCGATCGCGCGCCGGCTCTGTGTCGGTCACGCGTTCGTGCATCCGATCCGGTGGAATTGTCCCGTCGAGGTTTTTGGCCGGCGCATCGAGCCGGGCCAGCTCATCCACGCGGACAAGCACGGTTTTCTCGCGATCCCGTTCGGCGAGGAGAAACACCTGCTCGATGCGGCGCGGTTCATGGATGCGAACGAATGCAGCACGGTGATTCCCGCCGCGCGCGATACGGCCGGCAGGAGTTTGCGGGAGATTCTCAGCGCGATGGACAAGGCCGGGCGGCAGTTCGGCAGGAATGCGGCGACGAAATTCAAACGGAGAGGCGAATGGTGAGCAGCATGAAGATCGTCGTCTTGGACGGCTACACTCTGAATCCGGGTGACTTGAGCTGGGAGCAATTCAAGTCGCTCGGAGAGTTTGAGACTCACGACCGCACGCCCGCGGCGCTGACGGTGGAGCGGGCGCGGGACGCCGGGATCGTCCTGACCAACAAGACCATCCTCGACCGCGCCGTCATTGCCGCGCTGCCGCAGTTGCGCTACATCGGCGTGCTGGCCACCGGCTACAACGTGGTGGACATCGCGGCCGCGCGCGAACGGGGCATTCCTGTTTGCAATGTGCCCGAATACGGCACGGCGAACGTCGCACAGGCGGCGTTCGCGCTGCTGCTGGAACTGACTAATCGCACCGGCCATCACGCGCAGACTGTGCGCGAGGGGCGCTGGACGTCGTCGCAGGACTTCTGTTACTGGGATGTCCCGCTTATGGAATTGCACGGGCGCACGCTCGGCATCGTTGGCTTCGGGCGAATCGGACAGACGGTGGGCCGCATTGGCCGCACGTTTGGAATGAAGGTGCTGGCGTTTGACGCCAACGCCACACGCTGCGGCAGCGATGAGGTGCGGTTCACAGACCTCGACACGCTCTTTCGCGAGAGCGACGTTGTCACGCTGCACTGTCCGCTCACGGCGGAGACCCGGGAACTCATCAACGCCGCGCGGCTGGCGCAAATGAAGCGGACGGCGTTTATCATCAACACCGCGCGCGGCGGCCTGGTAAACGACGCGGACCTCGCCGACGCACTCAACCACGACCGCCTTGCAGGGGCCGGCCTCGACGTGCTTTCGGTCGAGCCACCACCGGCGGACAATCCGCTTCTGCGCGCGAAGAACTGCATCATCACTCCGCACATTGCCTGGGCGACGCGCGAGGCCCGCGCGAGGCTCATGAAGGTCGCTGCGGACAACGTCTGCGCCTGGCTGCGTGGACAGCCGCAAAACGTGGTGAATGACGCGCGATGATTGCCCGCGCGCAAACACTGGCTCTGCAAGGCGCGCGTTTTCTCGCGCGGTCAGCCGTGTGGGCCGCTGCGACCGCGTGTTTTGCCGGAGGTCCTGAATCCATGACATCATCATTTCGATGGAACCCCTTGCCGACCATTCCCGACCGTGAAGGTTTCGCCGGTTCATTTGCCGGTGTCAGCGGCGGTGCGCTGGTGGTTGCCGGCGGCGCAAACTTTCCCGGCAAGCGTCCGTGGGAGGGCGGCACGAAGGTCTGGTATGACTCGGTCTTCACGCTGGAGAAACCGGATGGCGCGTGGCGGCTCGCCGGCAAACTGCCGCATCCGCTCGGGTATGGTGTGTCCGTGACCACGAAAGATGGCATCGTTTGCATCGGTGGCAGCAGCGCACAAGGACATCACGGCGATGTGTTTCTGTTGAGCTGGCGCGACGGCAAGCTCACCACCACCTCGCTTCCGCCACTGCCCCGGCCGTGCGCGAACATGAGCGGCGCATTGTTGGACCGCACGATTTACGTCGCGGGCGGCATCGCGACGCCGAACGCAACGACGGCGTCGAAGACGTTTTGGACGCTTGATCTCGGGAAGGCAGGGGCTGGTTGGCGCGAGTTGGAGCCGTGGCCTGGCCGCGGGCGGATGCTGGCAACGGCTGGAGCGTGCGAGGGTTCGTTTTTTCTGTTCAGCGGCGTGGCGTTGGGCGCGGGAGCGGACGGCAAGCCGGTGCGCGAGTGGCTGCGTGACGCCTATCGCTACACGCCGGGCCAGGGTTGGCATCGTGTCGCCGACCTGCCTCGCGTGTCCGTGGCTGCGCCGTCGCCTGCGCCTGTCCTCAACGGCAGACTGCTCGTCATCGGCGGCGACGATGGCGCGCAGGTCAACACACCGCCAACCGCGCACAAAGGTTTTCCGCGCGACATTCTTGCTTACGATCCAAGAACCGACGCGTGGAAGGTCTCCGGCCAGGTGCCGTTCTCGCTTGTGACCACCACAGCCATCGAGTGGAACGGCCGCGTCGTCATCCCCGGTGGCGAAGCGCGGCCCGGCGTGCGTTCACCGGAAGTCTGGACTTTTCAGCCGGCTTGTCCACACTGAGCTTCGCGTGAACTCGATTGCTTCCAGAACCACCAGCTACGCTTGGGCCGCCGTCGCGCTGCTTTGGCCCGTTGCGATGTTGAATTATCTCGACCGGCAGATGGTCTCGACCATCCGCGCTTCGATTCGAGCCGACATCCCCAGCATTGCCACCGACGCGCAGTTTGGCGTGCTGATGGCGATTTTCATGTGGATCTACGCGCTGCTCAGCCCCATCGGCGGGTTCGTGGCGGACAGGTTCAATCGCCGCTGGACGGTCATTGGCAGCTTGTTTGTCTGGTCGGCGGTGACGTGGCTCACCGGCCACGCGAACACCTACGGCGAGATGAAATTCTACCGCGCGCTGATGGGCATTAGCGAGGCGTTCTATATCCCAGCGGCGCTGGCGCTCATTGCGGACTTTCATCCCGGCAGCACGCGGGCGCGGGCGGTGGGAATCCACCAGACGGGCATCTATACGGGCATGGCGCTCGGCGGCATCGGCGGCTACATCGCACAGATGAGCAGTTGGCGGAACTGTTTCACGTGGTTCGGCGCGGCGGGTGTGGCCTATGCGGTGGTGCTGATGCTGGCGCTGAAAGATGCGCCTTCCGAGAGCGGCGAGGCTCGGCGGGGCAAATCGCACATCACCATCGGCGACACGGTCCGTGCGCTGTGGACACAGCCGGCGTTCTGGATTCTGGTGATGTATTTCACGCTGCCGGCTATCGGCGGATGGGTCACGAAGAACTGGCTGCCGACGTTTCTGGCCGACACATTCAAGCTGAAGGAAGGCCCCGCCGGACTCTCGGCCACGGGCTACATCCAGATCGCGTCGTTTGCCGGCGTGCTGTTCGGCGGCGTGCTGGCCGACTATTGGATGCGGGCAACGGACCGCGGGCGCATCTACACCAGCGCCATCGGCATGGCGTTGTGCGTGCCCGCGCTGCTTGGGCTTGGCTACGCGTGGAACATCGGCGCGGCCATTGTGTTCATGATCCTCTTTGGCCTCGGCTGGGGATTTTTCGACTGCAACAATATGCCGATCCTCTGCCAGATTGCGCGGCCGGAACATCGCGCCACCGGCTACGGCTTTATGAACATGGTCAGCATCAGCGTCGGCGCGGGCGCGACGGTTGTGCTCGGCTGGATGCGCGACGAGGGCATTTCGTTCTCCGTCGCGTTCGCGCTCTGCGCCGTCGTCTCTGCGCTTTCTGCCGCCGCGGTGTTGTTCATCCGGCCGAAGAACATGGAGGAACGCGCCGCTGCCGCGAATACCGCCTCCGCCTCAAACGGCCTGCGCGGCTGACGCGGTGTTTTCGACGGGCGGCTTGCGGCTCCACGCGGCAAAGAGCCACACGCCTGCGACGAGCAGCGCCAGACCGAGGAGATCGAACCACAGCGGCTGAAATTCCACCGTCGCGTCAAGCGGCGAGCCGGCATTGAAGCCGGAGATGCGCAGGGGCAGGAATGGAATGAACACCAACGCGCTGTTGGCCAATGCGTGGCCGGCCAGACACGGCAACAGCGAGCGCGTCCGCACAAACCACCAGCCGAACAGCAACCCCAGCATGGTGGCGGACACCAACTGCCAGGGATTAAGATGAATGATTCCGAACAGGAGAGACGAAACCAGCACCGAGGTGCACACGGAGTATCGGCTCAGAAAACCGCGCATGACCAATCCACGAAAAAACAGTTCCTCGGTGACAGGCGCAACGAACGACAAGGTGAAGAGCGATCCCCAGAAACCGTTCTTGGCGGTCATCAGGTCGGCGAAGAACTCCACCAGCCATCGCGGCATCGGCAACATGCTGCGCATCCAGTTGTCCACTTCCGAGAGCACGATGACTGCACCGAGCATCGACAGGATCAGAGGCAGCACCAATGCAAATCGTATCGGCTGCATTGGAAACACCTCGCGCAGCGGCGCCTTTGTGAGGAGGGCACCTAAAGTGAGGATTGCGCCAAACGCCACGAGATTGATGCAGCCCATCGTTCCCGGATACTCCGCCGGGTTCACCTTGAACAGGAGGCTGGCCGCCACCGCCACCGGGATGGTCAATCCGACAATGAGAATAATAGCCGCCAGCATTAGCAGCAGCGTCTGGCCAAAACCTGGGAATTTTTTCGCCTGTTCCATGAGTGATGTTCGGACTCAACTTGCAGCTTTTCACGGTCCGGCGCCAATTACAAGCCGCGTTGCGATAGTTGACGATCCGCGGGTACTCCGTCACAATGCTCACACCTATTTATGAAAACAACCACGCCACTTCACGGTCTCATTGCCGCGCCGCACACGCCGTTTGCCGCGGACGGTTCGCTCAATCTTCCCATTGTCGAAAAACAGGCGGCCCTCCTCCTGGCCAACGGTGTCACCATCGCTTTCATCGGCGGCACCACGGGCGAGATGCACTCACTCTCGCTCGACGAGCGCCGCGCTCTCACGCAACGTTGGAGCGAGGTCACGCGCGGCACGGCGCTGCGGGTTGTTGTTCATGCCGGCGCCAACTGCCTCGCGGATGGCCGCGCGCTGGCCGCGCAGGCCCAGCAACTCAAGGCGACGGCCATCGCCGCAGTGGCGCCCAGCTACTTCAAGCCGCGCAGCGTGGACCTGCTGGTGGACTGCATGGCGGAGATCGCGTCAGCCGCGCCGGCGCTGCCGTTCTACTATTACGAAATTCCGTCATTCACCGGCGTCACGCTGTCGGCGTCGGAGTTTCTGGAAAAGGGAGCGCAGCGCATCCCGAACCTCGCCGGGCTGAAGTTCACCAGCAACAACCTGATGGAATACCAGCTTTGCCTTCGCGCGGCGGGCGGCACGCTCGACGTGGCCTTCGGCTTCGATGAGATGCTGCTGGCGGCTCTGTCGATGGGCGCGCGCGGCGCGGTGGGCAGCACCTATAACTTCGCCGCGCCGATTTATCTTCGGCTTATTGCGGCGTTCGAGCGCGGTGACCTCGACACGGCGCGGCGCGAACAGTTCCGCTCGGTGCAGATGGTCCAGGTCCTTGTCAACTACGGCTTCATGGGAGCCGCCAAGGCTGTGATGGCGATGCTCGGCGTGAACGTCGGCCCGGCGCGGCTTCCAAACGGAAGCCTGACGCCCGAGCAGGCCGCCAAGCTCCGCGGCGATCTCGAACGGATCGGGTTCTTCGAGTGGATTCGGCCCCAGGCGGCCTGACCCGTCCGGACTCAACGCGCCGGGGCGGCAGGCTTTGCGGTGCTGATGCACCATAGCGTTGTTTCTGTGCGCAGGAATAGTTCGCCGTCGGAGACCGCGATCGAACTGTTTGTCGGCTCCTTCAGCGAATTCACCGCGAGTTGCTCGAACTTCGGGCCGGCCCTGAGCACCACCACGTCACCGCCCTGATTCGGATAGTAGAGGCGATCGCCGGCGAGGATCATGGACGACCAACTGCTGGCTTTCCTGCTCACGCCCCGGGGTTTCTCTTCCCAGACAAGCTCGCCCGTCAACAGTTTCAGACACGTGGTCGCGCCCGACGATTGCACGTGGTAAACATGGCCGTCCTTGATCACGCCGGAGCCGATCCCGACTTTGGAGCGCACCTGGTGCCACACGCGGCGCGTGGCGGTTACATCGCCCTGGCCGCCCGGCTTCACCGCGAGTGAGTTGCCGTAGAAGCCGCCCATGCCCACCACGATGCCCTCGCCAAAAATCGGTGACGCATAGATGAGCGGGCTCAACCCGCTGCATCGCCACAGCTCGCGGCCCGTGCGTGGATCGAACGCCCGCGTCTCTTGCGGGAACGTCATCACCAACTCGTTGCGTCCACCGGCGCGGATGACGATGGGCGTGCTCCACGTGCCGACGACGCCGTCGCGTTTTTCTTTGAAACCGTCGGTGCGGGCGCTGGTGTCCCACGCCGGCTCATCGAACTTCCAAACCGTCTTGCCGGTTTTCTTGTCGAGCGCCACGAGCGACGCATTCTTGGTCGGGCCGTGGTAGTGGATGCAGAGGTCCTCGAAAATCACCGGCGAGGAAGCATTGCCCCAGATGTTATCCAGTTTACCGAAGTCGCGCCGCCACAGCTCACGCCCGTCAAGGTCGTAGCAGACCAGCCCGGCGGAACCAAAACTCGCGATCACACGCTCGCCGTCGGTCACGGGCGACGCGGAGCAATAGGGGTTGCTTGGCTGCGTCCGTTCCGGCTCCGCGTAAACGACGCCCTGCTGCCAGAGCAACCGGCCATCGGCGCGGTGAAAGCACATCAGCGTGCGCCGCTTTTCCGCCTCGATGGCTTGCGTGACGAACACGCGCTCACCCCAGACGACGGCGGTGGAGTTGCCGCGTTCGGGCAGCTTCACACGCCAGCGGATATTGTGCGTGTCGGACCACTCCAAAGGCAGATTCTTCTCGCTGGAAATGCCGCTGCCGTCCACGCCGCCGCGCCAGGACGGCCAATTGGCCGCGTCGGCGCGAGGGCCGCCGCCAGCGGCGACCGCCAGCAGCGCAAGGACGAAAGCGAGACGGAAGGCGAAGTTGGGAATTGGAGAGGGAGTATTCATGTTTGTTGTGCTCCGGTTGAGCGCAGACCTTCGGCACGTTAGATGCGAACGCCAGCAGATGCAAGCGCATGGTGTTTGCAGGCAAAAACTGCGGCTTTCACTTTCTGGCCGCCCGCGCAATAATCCGGCGATGACTCGCTGATGACGATGCAAACAAACCTCGCTGATGACCAGAGCAACGCAGCTATCGGAGCCTTTTATCGCGATACGCTGCTGGGCAATGTCATCCCGTTCTGGCTGCGGCACGGCATGGACCGCGAGCAGGGCGGCATCATCACGTCGTTGGACCGCGACGGGACGGTGGTGGACACGGACAAGTCCGTCTGGTTCCAGGGCCGGGCGGGATGGATGTTCGCGACACTCTACAACACCGTCGAGCGTCGCGCGGAGTGGCTGGAGGCGGCGCGCAGTTGCGTTGAGTTCATCCGTCGGCACGGTTTCTCGCCGGATGGGAAGATGTGGTTTACCGTCACGCGCGAGGGCCGGCCGCTGAGGATGCGACGCTACGTTTACAGCGAGTCATTCGCCGCCATCGCCTTCGCCGCCTGCGCGAAAGCCAGTGGCGACGCTCGCGCGGCGGAGGACGCGGTAAAGACGTTCGCGACGTTCTTGAGATACTCCTTCGAGCCGGGCTTGATGACGCCGAAATTCGAGCCCACGCGGCCAATGAAAGGCATCGGCGCGCACATGATCGGCATCGCCGCGGCGCAGGAGTTGCGCGCGAACCTCGGCG
>JBAZIR010000113.1:0-14759 GCA_041651735.1 Verrucomicrobiia bacterium
CACCTACGACACGGATTTTGGCTGGCTGGTGCGGTCGGTCCACTCATGGTCGGCAAACCTGATGGTCGCGGCGATCTTCGTCCACATGTTCTCGGTCTTCTTCATGAAAGCCTACCGCAAGCCGCGCGAGTTCGGCTGGTGGAGCGGCGTCGGGCTGCTGGGCATGACGATGATCTTCGGCTTCAGCGGCTATCTGCTGCCAATGGACGAGCTGGCGTATTTCGCGACGAAGGTGGGCATGGAGATCCCCTCCACGATGCCGGTGATCGGGCCGAAGCTGGCCGACTTGGTGCGCGGCGGGACGGATGTGAACGCTTACACGGTGCAGCGGTTCTTTGCGTTGCATGTGGTGGTGCTGCCCGCGATCTTCCTGCTGCTGCTCGGCTTCCATCTCTGGCTGGTGCAGAAGCATGGCAACGCCGTGCCGCCGTCGGAAGAGGCGAAGCCGGAAGCGCAGCGCAAGAGCGAGCCGTTTGTCCCGACCTTCATGATGAAGGACTTTGCGATGTGGCTTGTCGCGTTCAATGTCCTCTGCGTGCTGGCGTTCCTGTTTCCGTGGGATTTGGGACCGCAGGCCGACGTGCTCAAGCCGTCGCCGTTGGGTATTCACCCTGAGTGGTATTTCATGAGCCAGTTTCAGGTCCTGAAGATTTTTGGCAACTGGTTTCCCGGCACGCTCGGCGAAGTCCTCGGCATCGCGGTCTTCACGGGTGGAATGGTTTTGTGGTTCTTGATTCCGCTCTACGACAACACGAAGGAAGCCGGCCGCCGCGCGCGTCGCGCGACGTATTTCGGACTGTTCGCACTGATCGCGCTGATGGTCACGACGATCTGGGCGTATCTGGCGATTTAGAGAAAGACGAAGGCTGTAAACGCTATGAACTATCCGTTCTGGGACGTGCCATATATCGGAAGCGGCTGGGTCATCGGCATCATCGCGATCTTCCACATGATGATTGCGCTGTTCGCCGTCGGCGGCGGGTTCTACCTCGCGCTGGCAGAACACAAGGCGTTGCGCGAGGGCCGGCGTGACTGGCTGAAGGTGCTGCGGGGGCACTCGAAGTTCTTCCTCGTTCTCACCGGCGTGTTTGGCACGGTTTCCGGTGTGGGCATCTGGTTTGCCATCGGGCTGGCCAATCCCGAAGGCACCAGCGCGCTCATCCATAACTTCGTCTTCGGCTGGGCGATGGAGTGGGTGTTCTTCATCGCCGAGCTGACGACGGCGGCGGTTTACTACTACACGTGGGGCCGCGTTTCGGACGCGCTGCATCTGAAGGTCGGCTGGCTCTACGCAGCGACCTCCTTTTTCACACTCGTCATCATCAACGGCATCCTCGCGTTCATGCTCACGCCGGGCGACGCGTGGCTGGCGGTGGCCGGCACGGGTCAGGAAGCAAGCCGGTTCTGGCAGGCGTTCTTCAACCCGACCTACTGGCCCAACCTCGCCATCCGCTGCCTCATCTGCGCCTCACTGGCCGGCGTCTGGGCGCTGGTCACATGCAGCCGCATTGACGGCGCGAAAGAGCCGGAACTGAAGACGGCGATGGTGCGCTGGAGCGCGAACTGGCTGTTGCCAACGTTCGTGCTGCTGCCGCTGGCGTTCGTCTGGTATCTCTGGACGGTGCCGGAGTCGCAACGCGCGCTGCTGCAACTGGGCATCTCGACCATCGGGCCGGGCATGTTTACGCAGGTCACCCGCTCGGTGTTGATCGTCGTCGTGACTTCCGCCGTCATCGTCGCAGTGACGTATCTCTTCGCGTGGCGGACGCCCGTGGAGTTCCGTTTCGGCCAGGCGATGACCGTGGTGGTCCTGGCGCTGTTCGCCACCGCAGCCGGTGAGCACACCCGCGAAACACTTCGCAAACCTTACGTGATCGGCCGCTACATGTTCTCCAACGGCGTCCGTGTGGCGAGCGTGGACAAGCTCAACACCGAAGGCTACCTCACGCATTCGTTCTGGATGCGCCAGGGCGGCGACCCCAAACTGGCGCGGGGTGAAGCGATGTTCCGCGGCCAATGCATGGCCTGCCACACCGTCAACGGTTACCGCTCGATCAAGAGTCTGCTCGGCGAGCGCAACCGCGAAGCCATTGGCAACCTGCTGACGCTGCTGCACGACTACAAGCCGGATTCCCCCTATCGCGCCTACATGCCGCGTCTGGTCGGGACAAAGGAAGAAATCGCCGCCCTCGGAGACTATCTGGCTACGCTCAGCGCAGCAGCGCCTGCGACCGCGCCGTCGAGAGAAAAGACCGTCAAACACTAAGCGGCTTTGAAAGTGGGACAAACGTCCCGCTTATCCTGTTTGCGAGTTGGCTGCGCCGCGTTGACGCGATCCATCACCACTTCACGATTCGCGGCAATCGAGGGATCGCGCCGCTCATGCTGAGCAGCGCGTAGCCGTGCTCTTCCTTCGTCGGGCGCACCAGCGTCCTGCCACCGGCGTTTTCCACCAACAGCAGGCCGGCGGCGATGTCCCAGAGTTTCACGCCGAACTCGACGTAGGCGTCGAATCGCCCGCAAGCGACGTAGGCCAGGTCGAGTGCGGCGGCGCCGAGCAGGCGGAGTTTGCGCACGCGCGGCAGCAGCGCGTTGAAGACCGCCTGGCCGCGCCGGATGGTTTCCTTGTCCTTGAAAAACGCGACGGTGCAAATCGTGTCAGCAAGCTTGCACCGCCTGGAGGCGTGGACGACCCGGCCGTTGAGGCGCGTGGGCTGGCCGAGCGCTGTGGAGAACATTTCGTCGCGCATCGGGTCGTAGATGACGCCCACGACCGTGCGCCATTCGTGTTGCCCATCGGGTTCTGCGACACGCTCTTGTGCGGCAATGCTGACGCAGAAGACGGGGATGTTGTAGAAGAAGTTCACCGTGCCGTCGATCGGGTCTATCACCCACCGGATGTTGGAGTTTGGAGTCTGGAGTTTGGATCTTCGCGTGTCTTCCTCGCCGAGAATCTCATGGCCGGGAAAGCGGCGGAGGATGGCGCGTTCGATGATGCGTTGGCTGCGGACATCGAGTTCGAGTTTGATGTCGTGGGCCATCGTGGCGGTCACGCGCAACGGGCGGTGGAAATGACGGCGCTGGAGTTCTCCCGCGGCACGCGCGGCGGCAATGGCAGTGTCGAGCAGGGGTTGGTAACGGTTCATGGAATGATTTCGTGACGCTGTTTGACGGCTGCTTGAAATGCCTCGCGGTCGCTGTCGGTAACTCCGGCAACCAGTTTCTCCAGCGCCGGCAGCAGGTCGGCAGCGACGTCCAGGCGGGGCACGCTGACGTAGTCGGCGCCGGCCTTGTAAAGCTCCCGCGCCGCCGCCAGCGTCTCCGCCGTCACGACGACCTGCGCCTTGGGGTTGACCTGGCGGACCAGATGAAGGATGCGCAGGTTGTTGATGCCCTTCAGATAATGATCCGGGATGGTGGAGATGATAATCTCGGCTTTCTCGATGCCGGCGTGGCGCAACGAATCGGTGTGGCTGATATCGCCGTAGTGGACCTTGATGCCGCGCCGCCGGAGCTCGTGGACGGCTTCGGGATTGAAGTCCACAACGGCCATCCGTTCCTTGAGCACGGGCGCGCGCTGCTCGATCTCTTCCAGTAGCGAGCTGGCCACCTTGGCGAAACCGAGCAGCATCAGTCGCGGATGCTCGGCCTCGCGATGTTGCTCGGCCTGATCGAGATCGCGTACACCGCAGCGTTTCAGCCATCGGCTGATCACACGATGCAGTTCGAAGTTATAGGAAATCTTGTAGGTGGACACGGTCGCAGTCACGGCGAACGCGAGCACGATGAGCGTTTGCGCAGCCTGGCTGATATGGCCGGCCTTGAGGCCGACGGCGGCGATGACGATAGAGAACTCGCTGACATTGGCGAGGTTGATCGCGGTGATGAGGCTGACGCGATGGCCGTTGCGCAGGCCCAGCAGCAGCGGGGTGACGCTGGCGTAGCGGGAGGCGGCGACGAAGATCGCGCAGCCGATGGCCGCCAACAGCAACTCAGGCGTCGGTCGCGGGATGCCCGCCCCCAGCGCGACGAAGAACAACGTGATGAAGAAGTCGCGCAGGCTGGTGAGCTTGCTGATGACGTCGAGATTGTAGGGGAACGTCGAGATGCTGACGCCGCCGATGAGAGCGCCCATCGCGCGGCTCAGTCCCGCGGCGTCGGCGGCGGCCACGACGAGGAAACACCACGCCAGCGAGCCAGCCAGGATCAGCTCCGGCACCTTCGCGATGCGGCGGAACAGCGGCGGCAGCACATAGCGCGTGGCGGCGAACGCCGCGGCGATCAGGCCGACGCCCTTGACGAACGACAGCAGCACCGGCAGGAAACGCGGGTCCTGGAGGTTCGGTTGGACGCCGATAAACAGGATGGCGGCGACGTCCTGCAACACCAGCACGCCGAGTGTGATCCGGCCCGGCAGCGTATCGAGTTCGAATTTGTCATGAAGCAGCTTGACGACAATGAGCGTGCTGCTCATCGCGGTGCAGACGGCCAGGTAAAGCGCGTCGAACTGCCCTCCGCCGATGCCAAGCCAGCGAAAAAACAGCCAGCCCAGCACCACGCACGTTCCGATCTGCACGACGCCGGTCAACGTCACCACCTTGCCGGCCTCGCGAATCTTCTTCAGATCCATCTCCAGACCGATCATGAACAGCAGCAGGATCAGGCCGATCTCGCTGATGGTTTCGATGCTGTGGACGTCGTCGAGCCAGCCGAAGCCCATCTCTTTGCCGAGTAACACGCCGGCGGCGATGTAAGCCAGGAGCAGCGGCTGGCGGATCATGTGTGCCACGTAGGCAAGTACCACCGAAACAAGAATGCATCGTCCGATGTCGGCCAGAAGGTCAGCGTGCATAAGCGGTGTCAGTGGGGACGCGGGGTCGGTTGACGGCGGTTCACGGTTTCTTGGTCAGCGCCGCGCTGCGCAACATCCACTTGCCGCTGTTCGGCGCGGGAAAGGATTGTCTCCGGTTCATCAGAACCCCGACCAGCGTGGAAGCGTTTTGTTTCTCGATGGGGTCGGTGGTGGCGGTGGCGCGCCGATGCAACAGCCAGACGAGTTTCTTCTCGGCGAGGCTGTCTGCTTCAAGCGATTCCTGGCCGTTCCACTCGCGCGCATGGACCAGCAACTGCCAGCGATCTTGCGTCTGCTTGCCCTTCGACGCTGGCGCCGGCTTCGCCTCACGCAGAATGAGATGAAACGTCTGCTCCGGCGAAATCTGGAGGTCGTTGCGGATGGACTTTTTGTCGCCGAGCACATCGGTGAAAATGATTCGCACACTGGCGTCGTTTGGCAGCCCGGCAATGACCTGCTGCATCGTGCCGCCCGCGGCATGGCTGTATCTGGCGCCGCAGGCGACGAGAAGCGACAACCCCAGGATGACTGACAGTCGGTTCATGATGGATGCATCTTATCCCAGCGCGGCGCAGCCGCAACCAAAACGTAGCCGCCGACCTCAGGAGGCGGCCCGGCGGCGCGGTCGCATTTCACGAGGCGAAATGCCTTGCGGCAGCGTATTGAGACCCCAGACACGATTGTTGTCCACGGCCCATTCTTTCAGGCATGGGGCCGGAAACCCGCGTGATGCGCGCCGCCCAGCGCACCGATGCATCGGACCTGCGGTGAGTTGCCGCAACGGGCAAATATTCTGGACACGCCGAAAAGGCGGTGCGAAGTTCGCCGTGTCGTAAGCAAGGACGTCAATAAGGATTTCGAATACGGGTCATGTCTCAAACGCATCAATGTAATTACGACGATTCTTACCCGACGTGTGTCGAAACATTTTCAACGCTTCGTGTGTTTTCGAATGACCTTGCCCCAGACGAGATCACGAAGATTTTACAGATTGAACCAACGAAGGCCTTTCGGAAGGGTGATCGTTATTGTCGGAGAAGACTCCAACGCAAAACCAACGGGTGGTTTTATTCCACAGAAGAGTTCTGCGACTCGAAGGATACCCGGCGTCACATCGATATGATCCTCGATGCGCTTGAGGGGAAGGGCGATTTGGTTAAGAAGCTTCATCAACAACATTGTGAGATCGACATCACTTCCTACTGGATGTCTGCTGGACAGGGAGGCCCATGGTTGATGCCGCAACAAATGCTAAAGCTCGGAAGAATGGGTATCGAAGTTTGGTGGGACGTTTATTTTGCAGATGAGGATCCGACATAACCAGGGTCGTCAAGCCGCCTACAACCCCTTCTTGAGAAACTCCAGATACGCCTTCACGTCGCGGGTCATGCCGGCGAAGCGGGCGACTTCCTTGTCGTCGGGACTCATGATGACGTAGAGCGGCAGGGCGGCGTCGCCAAAGCGTGCGACCTGAAAATCCTGGTTCTGCTGGCCGTGCGCGCCGCCATCGGTGTAGAGCCGCACGCGGACGAACTTCTGGAGCGCCGCCTCGATCTCCGGTTGCGGGAACATGCTGATTTCCATCCAACGGCAATTTGTGCAGGTGTAGCCGGTGAAATCTATGAACACACTTCTGCCTTCGGCCTTCGCCTGTTTCAACGCCGCCGCGTAATCGTCGCCCCACGTCAGCTTTTCCTGCTGCTTCAACGCGACCGGCGTCGGCAGGTAGGAGTCAATCAGGTTCGGCGGAGGAATCTTCACCAACCCCGGCAGCATCACCAGTGCCAGCACGAAGAACAGGAGGCTGAACATCACGCGCATGCCGCCGACACTCTCCACTGGCGAATCGTGCGGCAGCCGGATTTTCCCAAGGATGTAGAGGCCGGTCAGCATGGCGAGAACGATCCAGCTCGCAAGCACCACTGGCGTCGAGAACACGTCCCACTGCCAGATCAGGTCGGCGTTGCTGAAGAACTTCATCGCTGCGGCGAGTTCGAGGAAACCCATCACGACCTTGGTGGAGTTGAGCCAGCCACCGCTCCTTGGCAACCGCGCGATCCAGCTCGGGAAGAGCGCCAGCAGGACGAACGGCGACGCAAACGTCGCGCTGAACACACTCATGCCGATGAGCGGCCAGAACCACGCGCCCTGCGTGATCGCCACCAGCAGCGGCCCGATAAATGGCGCGGTGCACGTGAAGCTCGTCAGGGTGAACACCAGCGCCATGAATAGCGCACCGACCGTGCCCGCGCCAGTGCGCGACTGGGCCGCGTCAATCCACGACGACGGCAGTTGAATCTCGAACAATCCGAACAAGCTCAGCGCGAACGCGACGAAGAGCAAACCGATGCCGATGTTCACCAGCGGGTGGGCGGCGAACTTGTTGGCGCTGCCCGCCCCGAGCAGCAACGTGAGCACGACGCCGACGAGCGTGAACGTCGCGATGATGCCGAGACCGTAGACTGCCGCGAGTTGCAGCGCGCGCCGCCGGTCGTGCGAGGCTTCCTTGGTGAAGAAGCTCACGGTGATCGGGATCATCGGGAACACACACGGCGTCAGCAGCGAGATGAGGCCGGAGACAATCGCCAGCAGGATCAATCCGCCCAACCCGTCGGCTTGGGTGCCGAATTTTCCCGACGCCGGCTTCACTTCCGTGGATGGCGCGGCGGCAATCGCCGGGACAGACTCCGCCCGCGGCGCGCCCGATTCAATGGTGAACTCCGCCGCGAACACTGCGTTCATTGGAGGCAGGCAGCTCTGCGCGTTGCAGAGCATGAAGCGCATCCTGCCTTCGATCCTCTGTTTGCCCGCCGCTGTGCCGGCTTTCAACACCAGCGGCGCGGCAAACTCCACCTTGCCCTCATGCTGCTCGACATCCATGTCGAACGCCGCGTCGCGCACGCGCTTCGGCGGGGGACCGGTGAACGCCCCCGCCTTCTCGACGACGGCATTTTCTGCAAGCGTGATCGTTGTCTTTTCAGGCCCGCCGGGCTTTTGGGTGAGCGAGTAAAGGTGCCAGCTTTCGTCGACGGCGGCGGTGACGACGATCTTCACCGTCTCGCCGGCATGCGCGACCGTTGGCTCGACGCGGGCGCTGACCTCGATATGACGCAATGGCGCAGCCCACGCTGCGGTTGCCAGCCAGCAGATCAACAGGCTGTGAATGAGTTTCATAATCGCCTATCTTGCCACAACTTCCCGTGCAGTGCAGGAAAACTTCATTGCAACCGAAATATCACGGCGCCGGCTCTTTGCGTGTGACGCCGCGCAGTTTCCATTCTTTTTCCAGACGACGGAAGGTGAGGCGATATTCGCCACGTTCACCTTCCACCCGGGTGTCGCCAGCGACACGACCGGTGACATGGGCGGACAAGTCTGCGGTGGCGTCCTCGTTGTTGACGCGAACGATGGCACGGCCCAGATGAACTTCCGGATCGCGATAATGTTGCCGCAGCGCGCGGACGGCAAGGAGGAGGGTGCGTCGGTCGTTGTCCCAGTCGTCGCGGTAGTCAGGGGCGATGGCGTCGTCGAGCGTGAATAGGTTGCCGGATTCGACGAGTCGCGCGAGCGATTCGATTTGCAGCAGCACGCGCTTCTCATCGGTCATCAACAACCGCTCGCAGACCCACCAGGTCAGCGCGAAAAACGCCCATGCGGCGGCGATGTAGAAGAACCAGCGTTTCATGAAATCATGACCGATGAGCCACGACGAACGGGTTGCGATAGGTCACGGACAGTCAATTACTGTTTCTGTTCAGTTGACGGCAGGGATTCGCCCCGGCGGCGGACTGGTTCGGGGAGTTGGTTGCCGAGAGCGGTCTTGGCCTGGTCGTAAAAACGACGGGCGTCGTCAGCGCGGCCGGTTTCCCAAGCGTAGAGGGCCAGCGCGGCGAGGGCGCGGCTGTGTTGCGCGGTGACGCTGCTTTGGAGCATGGCGTAGATGGTTGGCTCCGTCAGATCGCTCCAGCGCAGTGCGATGGTGCCGACACCGACGGCGATGCTGAGGCTGTCGGCGGTGGCTTTGACTGGCTTGCCCTGAAGTGTCCGGCCGCGCACAAGTGTGAAGTCGCGCGCCAGCAGCGCTCCCTTGCCGACACTTGCGATCAGGTGGTTCTTCAATTCGGCGAGCAGATGCAGTTCGCTGGAGCGGGCTTCGAGCCGCGCACGAACGTCGGCGTCCGTGGTTTTGGCGAGCTGGGTGGCTAGGTATTGGCAGGCGTATTCGATGTAGAACGTTCGCGCCCAGCCTCCGGTCGGCTCAATGATGGCGCGTGCCTGGGCTTCGGCCCGCTCGCGGCGCGCGGTTTCAGCTGCGGCTTTGGCTGCGGCTTCGTCGGCCGTTTTCTTCTCATAGGCGGCGCGCGCGGTTTGCGTTTCATGCCACGCGTTTTCGATCTTCAGTCGCACCTGGAGTGGGGCGTTCTTCCATTGTATCTGGGCCTTCCGAATCGCGGCTTCCGCGTCGGCAAACTTGAATTCCTTAATGAGGGCGGCGATGTCAGCCAGGAGCTTCTGCGCTTCCGCGTCGGTGGGACCGGGCGGCGGCGACGGTGGGGCGTGGGTCGCCGGGGTCGTCGGAACGGGTGTCGAAGGTTGAGGAGTGAGCGCGGCGGTTTCTTGCGTGTCGGTGGCAATCGCCGGCCTGTGGAGGGTGTCAGGCTTTTTCTGGGTGATGCCATTCTTCGATTTGATGGCGGCTTTTTGCTTTCCGCTGGGAGAGGGGTCCTTGAGCAGGGCGACGGCCCCGACAATCACGACGACAAGGGCGAGCACGACGGCTGACACGAGCGCTATGATGCGCCGGCGATCCACGGTGGCGAACGCAGCGACGACCGGCTCGCTCCGCGGGGGCGCGAGAAGGCGGTCGAGTTCCTTCAGGAGATCGGTGGGCGACTGGAAGCGATCGGCCGGGTTCTTGGCGAGCAGTTTGAGAATGATTGCCTCAAGCGCGGGCGTGATTTTTGGGTTGAGGCTGCGCGGCGGCGGTGGCGGGTCGGTGATTTGTTTGCCCATGACCACGGCCGGATTGTCGCCGTCGAAAGGAGGACGGCCGCAGATGAGCTGGTAGAGCGTAGCGCCGAGCGAGTAGAGGTCGGTGCGGATATCGAGGTTCGGTTCGCCGCGGCATTGCTCGGGCGCGCAATACTGCGGCGTGCCTTCGGTGAAACCGCTCTTATCGGCGGGCGCGCCGTGGCGCTGCGCGAGGCCGAGGTCGGCGAGCTTGGCGCGGCCATCGGCCGTGAGAAGGATGTTGGCAGGCTTGATGTCGCGATGGATCAGATGCACGCGCCGCCAGGCGAAGTCGAGCGCCTGTCCCATTTGCTGTGCGACGTCGATTGTTTCCTGTTCGGAGAACTTGCCGACAGTGGCCAACCGCTCGTGGAGCGAACCACTCTCGACCAATTCCATGACGAAGTACCAGATGCCGTGATGGACGCCGGCTTCGATGGCTTGGACAATATTAGGATGGCTGAGCTTGGCGGCAGCGCGGGCCTCCTGGAGGAATTTGGCTGTGTATTCGGCGTCGGAGGCCAGCTCGGGCGCGAGGATCTTGACGGCCACGAGCCGGTCCAGCGACAACTGGCGCGCGCGATAAACGGTTCCGCGACCGCCTTCGCCGATCTTGGCCAGGATTTCGTAGCCTGGAATCTCGTTGGGTTGATCCGTCACGTCAGCAGAATACTAGCGTAGCCGCGCGACGGGGGGAATAACCTTTTGTGCCGTTCTTCAGGAACACCTCTCCGCGGGTCTGCGCCGACGGAGAAGCTGAAGCCGACGAGATGTGGATACACCCCGCCTTTCGTTCACAGAAACGAAACACCCGAGACACCGCTACACGGCTTTTCCAACGAGCCAGCTACTTCGCGGGCGCGGCCGGTGTGGTCGGCTGCAGCGACGACGTTGCGGCTGCCGGCGCGGCTGGCTGGTCGGTCGGAGGCGCCTGTTGCTGAACCTGAACGACGCCGTAAGCTGCCAGCAGCTTTACCACATTGACGTCCTTGGTCTGCTGGACGTATTGCAGCAACGCATCGCGGAAGCGCGCGAAGTTTTGGACAAGCGGCTGACCCTGTTCGATCTGCCGCTTCATGTTCTGGATGCTGCTGTCGAGGTTCGTGTTCTGCAGCGAGATATACAAGCCGACGCGCCAGCTCAAGATAAACACAAGGATGGCGATAACGGCGATGCTGATGCCGAGGATCGGCGACTCTTCCGATGATTTGAAATTCGGTTGGCTCATGGTTCTATTCCAAATAGTTAGCGGCTGCGGGCAGCGGGGGTGGATGAGGAGGAGCTTTGCGACCGGGCCGGCTGCGTGGCAGAAGATGGTTGGGCCGGCTGCTGCGGCGCGGGCTTCAGGCCGAAAGCAATCAACGTGGGGTCAATCGCCGGCTGCCGTTGGCTGTAAACCAGCAGTTCCTGGGCCACCCGTTGAGAGACCATCTGGAGGGACTGCAATTGGTTGACCTGCACCGAGAGAGTGCGCGCCTCATCCAGAAGCTTGGCATGAACGCTGCCGCGAGACCAAGCCAACACCACCCCGATAAGCGCTAGAATAACGCTGATCGGCACCACAAGTTTCTTTATCAATTCTGACATAATCTTCTCCTTACTGCCATTCTTCTGGCAAGTTGAGTTGCGGACTCTACATGGCCGGCCTGAAGTAGTCTATGACAATTTTTTCGATTCCATGCCGATTCCGGGCCGGATGGACACGATCCCGGCAGCGGCATGGCTTTTAACGCGGATTTGCTGGGGATTGCGCTGTTCTTCGTCTATCGCACTATCTACACCCACCCGGGAGGACGTTACGAAGCTGTTTGGCGCACCGAAGCCGTAATCAAGTCCTGGCAATCTGCCACTCCATCGTGGGTGAAGAATACGGCTACGAAGTAAAAGGTGAGGGGCTGCGAAAAACCTGCGTGCCCGAGAACATCGAAGATGAGTTTCGTTTTTCAGCCTCATGCCGTTTCGAGACGGAAGAAGGAAATCTCCGGCGGGCAGTTGAACCGCACCGGCGGCGGGATCATGCCGACGCCGCTGTTCACATACATATATGTGTCGTCGCGACGGAAAAGGCCATGCGCGTATTTCCGGCCGTAGTGCGACGGTACAAACGGTGGCCCCACCCACGGCAGCCTCACCTGTCCGCCGTGGGTGTGGCCCGCCAAAAGCAAAAGGGCGCCCGGGTGCGACCAGTGCTCGAAGACATACGGACGGTGCGTCAGCGCCAGAGTGAACGGCGCGTTCACGCCCGCGAACGCTCGTGTCACGTTTGCGACCCGCGTCCAGGGATCGTCAATGCCGACAATCGGCAGCGGCTCGCCGTTGATGCGGACGGTGGTGTGCTCGTCGCGTAACACCGTGATGTCCACGCCGCGGAGGGCGGCGGTCACGGCGTGCGCGTCAAACCAGCGGTCGTGATTACCCAGACACGCGAACACTCCATACCGCGCCCGCGCCCGGCCCATGCACGCCGCCACCTCGCGCATCAGTTCCGGCGCTCTTCGGCGGTCGCTCATGACCGGCGTCTCCAGCCACCAAAAATCCCAGCCATAGGTCAGGTAGTCGCCGGTGAAAGCAATCAGGTCCGGCTTCAACGCGTTGGCGAGGTCCATGCAATGGTTCAGATACGCGACACTGACGATGTGACTGCGGTGCAGGTCGCTCAATTGCGCGATCGTCAACCCATCGAACGCGCGTGGCAGTCCGCGCACGGCCAGCCGCAACCGGCGGATGACGACCCGCCGTGGTTCGACCAGCGACGCATACCCTGCGCAGCCCAGTCCCAGAGCGGCGCCGGACCACAAGAGTGATTTCAGAAATTTACGGCGGTTCAGTGACACAAGCGTTGGACCTTGGTGGAAACCAGATCGTTGAACAACCGGCTGTCCTCTCACGGCCGCGTCGCTTCGAGGTAATCGCACAGCCGGCGGACGTTCTTAATGAACACCTCCGTCTCGACGCGGTCGCCGAACTCCCAGTTGCGCTGCTGAATGTGGCCCCGGATGACCCAACGGCCTTGGCTGTCGAGCGCGGCGATGATCTCTTTCACGACTGGCGCGAGCGACTTGGCGGATGAGCGTCCGGCCTTGGAGGTCCTGGCTTGGCGCGCCTTCAGGATCGTTTCGCGGCCATCGCGTTTCAGCTTCTCGCAGAATGCAATGGCTTTCTCCACGCCATATTCGCCGCTCCACGAGTAGTGTTTTTGGCGCTCCTCGCTGATGTCTTCGAGCCGGTAGTGGATCTTCCCGTCGCGGTCACCGAAAATTTGTTTGTTTGTCTTCAGTTCGTAGTAGCGCGCCCATTTGCCCGGCGCGAGGGCGCTCCGTCTGAACCATGCGATGGCCGCCGGGAGTGGCTGGAGATATTTCTCGTCGCCGGTTTCGATGTAGAGGTCCATCAGGATATGCATCGCGCCGGCACTTTCGTTGCCGGTGATCGCCGGTGGCTCGAATGCGCGTGCCCACGCTGGCTCCATCTGCATGTTGTATTGCTGGGCCCACGCCGGCTGCGGCTCGGGCATTTGGGCGAGGATAAGGAAGCTGCCGCCCTTTTTGGCCGCGGCGAGATACTCCGGTTTGCCGGTGTGATGGAAGGCGTCGAGCATCGTCTCAATGCAGTCGCGCTGGGTGTTGTCGTTGAGCGTGTAGTGGAACCAATAGGGTTGCTTGACGTACTCGCGCGAATAGTTCTCGGGGAAGCGGGCCTTCGTTACAGGGCATTCGTCGGGCTTGTGGGGCTGGCCGTCCCAGCCTTGCGGCCACGCACCGTTGGGGTATTGAGCTTCGAGCATCTTCTTGAGGCCGTAGTCGAGCGCGTCGCGGATACGCGCGTCGCGCTCGTTGGGAGCGGCAGCGTTCTTGTCGTTCTCCTTGCTGGCGGCAGCGAGGGCGAGCAGAAAGCGGATCGCGCTCTGGGTGTTGTTGTCATCGAAGGTGGAGATGTTCTTTCGCTTTGCGACCTGCTTCGGCGAGAGCTTCCCTTTGTCGCTGCGCAGGAACGTGCGCTGGTTGTTCGGGGCGAAGTCTATCAAGTAGCCCCACCCGCCCGATTCGAGCTGACCGCGGGCGAGGGCGTCGCCAGCGGCTTGGGCGGCGGCGAGGTAGCGGGCGTCCTTCGTGACCTGATACGCGCGCAGAAACGCCATGCCAACCGATGGCGTGCCGGGCGGCTGAATCCAGATTTGCGTGGCGGTGGCCTTGCCTTCGCCGGCGCGCTCCTTAAGGTCGAGCGAGTATTTCCAGAGATAGCCGCCTTCGGTGGAGATCGAACACATATAGGCGGTGGCTTTCTCCAGCGCGGCGCGCGCCTGCCCGCGCAGGTCGCTATCGTCGGCCCAACCCGGGTGAATCGCGAACCCCAACAGTGACAACATCAATAGTCCGCATCGGATGGTGCTCATGCCTGTAGAGAATAGCAGGTTGCGGATGCCGCCCGCCAGCCGGCAGTACATCGTTTGCGCGGCTTTTGGCGCTTGACGTTGCGCCTGCGCACTCTTACTCAAGATGGTGCACAAGGAGACATTCATGACACAAGCTTCCAGCGAAAGCAGCCAATACAGCCGGTGGATGGCTTTCATCGCGGCGTTCCTGGGGTGGATGTTCGACGGCGTGGAGATGGGGTTGTTTCCGCTCGTGGCGACGCCGGCCATTGAGGCGATGCTCGGCCCGGAAAACCTGGCCTATAAGATGCCGTGGATCACCGGCATCACGGCGGCGTTTCTGATTGGCGCGGCGGCGGGCGGCATCATGTTCGGCTGGCTGGGAGACCGGATCGGCCGGGTGAAAGCGATGTCGCTGAGCGTGCTGACCTACTCGATCTTCTCCGGCGTGTGCGGTTTTTCGCAGACCCCCTTGGATCTCGGCCTGTTGCGGTTCATGGCGGCACTGGGCATGGGCGGCGAATG
>JBAZIR010000114.1:0-14733 GCA_041651735.1 Verrucomicrobiia bacterium
CGGAATCGGGCAGAATGTCGGGATGTCCCTCAGTTATGCAAACAACATGACTTGAAAGATCTGCCAAGCGACGAATGAAGAAAGAACCCCTGTCAGAGGCACGAGAGGCCCACCGCACGTTCCAAAGAGTAATGGATAGCAGTTCGCTCACACAATGCAGTCGGAAACAGTGGACACGGATACTGACACGTGTTTGCGGCTTGTCGCCAGTTTAACCTTCACTCGGTCCAGCAATCAATCCACCGGTTTCCCGTAAAAAGCCTCCTCCAGCACCCGCTTCACGAACTGGCCAACCGTTGGCTCCTTGCTGCCTCGCGTTCCTGCCACGTTAAGCACTTGGACCTTGTGATACTCGACGAACTTGGTCAGGAACACAGCGGGGGTTTCCAGCTTGGCGTGGAGATGGAGACACTTCTTCGCGTGCTTCTTTGCAAAGTCCTCGGTCTTCTTTGAGCCGCCACTCAGCTCCGGTGACAGAGTAAAAATCACCGTGGCCTCTGAATCCCTGACGTTCCATTCGGTGCGTTGCTCGTAGTTGGCTGATGGTGTTTCCATCAGGTTGTAACGTGGATCAATGGGACCGGCTTCGGCTCTGCGACCCTTGGGGCACCAACCGCCGTGAGAGATGTTGTGCTCGATGGCGAACTCCAGAGCCGCTCGATCCGCTCCCGTCTGGCCGCCGGATACGATTCTGGAGATCATGGATTAGCCTTAAGCTCTCTTATTAGGTCGCCATCTAAACAACACGTTCGCAATGAACGCAATACGTCCCGTGCTCTCCTGCAATTTCGTAAGATAAAATATTCCTTCAGACTCATTTTTTTCCGTCAGCTTATTTACACAACCAGCCTCAATTACATTTGTAAGAATCACAATAGGAATATGATTATACTCGGGGTGCTCTTTCCTCAATTTGTATGCAAATGCTTCTCCGTCAACACTCGGCCTCTCTTTATCCATCTTTACGTCTTGAATAATTATGTCAGGCTTATACTCATCAATGTCTTTCATTTCGTGTTGAAGTGTGTTTGCGTATCTTACTTCGAATTGACCCGTATCATAAAAGTCTTCCTGAAATGTCTTACAGAAGTCTTGTTCATCATCAACCAACATAACTTTGATTCGTTTCATACAGTCATACATCTCCCAGTTTGATTGTTATCAACGTTCCACCAGATTCTACATGTTCAATGTCCAGCGAGCCACTGTGCAAATCTTCGATGATAGCACGGCAAATGTGTAGCCCTTTGCTTTCTACACGCCGCGTGTCACATGTGATTATGTCAGAACATAATACTTCGTTAATTACCTCCATCGGGATACCGATACCGTTATCCTGGATTCTAACAACAGGACGATCTGAGTCATCATCAGAAACCGTGGTAATACTTACTTTCTGACCACTTCTCAAATACTTCGACGCGTTTTCTAGTAAGTTAACGAATACCAATGTCATAAGTTGGATATCCATGTTGATAAGCGGAATGTCACCCTGCATTACCTCTGCTACAATCTGTTTGTTGGCCAATTCATCTTTGTATCGCAAATAGCATTCGTTAATTACTGCATTCACACTGTAAAAGCTTTTGTTGAGTTTTCCGCTCCGACAAAACTCTCTAACTGCCGCGTTTGAATACAAAGCTTTTTCACAGTGATTATAAATTCTTTGAAGTCGCGATATGAATCGCTCCGCGGTGTACACGTTTTTGTTGTCAAGTGCTCCTTTTGCCGTGTCCCGCGAAACGATTATTGGGTGAGTTGTATCATGGACAATGCTTAGTGCAATTTCCCCTCTGATGTACGAATTGATTATTCGATCTAGACGCACAAGCGTGGTCACGAGTTCAAGGCGGCGTATCACTTCCGTGTTTGTGTCAAACAGTGACTGAAGACACAGCGAGCTGATTTCAGTGCCACCAGTTCGGCGGAGAGGGCTAACCTTGTTTAAATCGCGTCTATATAGTGCCAGGACATAAACCTTACCCTCAGTCGGAACTAATTGTATAGACAACGGAGGGTTAGAAGCTTCATCAGAATAGTGCTGTCGTAAGTAATGGAGAAAGGTCTTTAGGAATTGCGAAATCCAGCTGTTTACGTGTTGTGAACCGTCCTGCAAATGGCAGTGTACTGGTTCCGGCGTAACCGGCTGCTCAACCGCAAAGAATGATCCGATTGTTATTCCGCTCCCATTGGCTTCAGACAATCTCCCACCTCTTGCGTCAGCCTCAGCGAGAAGCCGAAGTTCTTCTGTACGCTTTACCCATACCATGAAGTGTACAGCAGAAAAAGCCCAAAACTCACGCATCCGCTTAAGAAGATGCGGCACCACTTGTCCGGCGTGCTTGTGATGCCGTAGAAGCATGTCAGTGTGCCCTAGCAGTTCAAGTTTAAAAATGGCTTCGGATCTGAACCTGCTGTTTTGGTATTTCGCCGTTGCAACATTTGCGATTCGTCTGCAATTGTCCCGCAATCGTTCAGCGTATCCATGTACGTCGTTTCGAGGGATACGCAGCTTGTTGGTGTTAGAGTAACCGGCCTTTGATTCATCTCTCGCTTCGCTATCATAGATCGCTCTAGCTTTTACTATCGTGTCGCGATGACAAGCTAAGGCACCATTCTTATCGCAAAGCGAATCGATGTTAGGTAACGTAGAGTCGTCGAGAAGAAACTGCCCTGTTATACCCATCCCCACTAAATGTTCATGAACAATGATCGGGACTGTAATCTCTCCAAATCCCGCCCAGCATTGGTCAAACATATGTGTATCTGGTTTTAGCCTGCCCCGGCTCCACATATCCATAAGTGTCGAAATCGATTTAAGATCTGATTGGTAACACGGGCATTTACGTTTTCGCTCCTCAATAAATACGGGACAGCGGTTCCAATCGCGTCGTGTTTGTGCACAGGTTGCTTCTTCAAGATGGCACCGAGAGGCTAGAGGCAAAGGACATGCAGCAGGTTCGGTTGTGCTAGTGAGCTGTGCTAGAATGGGACGAAGAAACTCACTGCGACAGTATCTGCAGAATGCGTTATAATGTGGAGGTACATGAGATGTATTCTGGTCATACGCCTCGACGGGAACCCAATACACGGACTTCAGCCTTTCGAAATATTTCGCAGCGTAAACTGTTACAGGTGCTGCGATCTCAAGGCTAATACCAGCCATCATACGACTGAGAAGATCTAGGTCTAGTAGTTTCTCCAGTTCAATGTGTCTTTGTCTTGGGACAGGCCATGTGGAGAAAATCAAACCGCAGTAGCTGGGGTGTTTGAAACGAGTGTCGTGATCATTCTGACACAACTGAAATGCTCGTCTTGTAGCCCATCCCGGAACTTCTCCGGCACGTCTGTGGGCGGTTAGGTGATCTGGACAAATAATGGCCTGAAACGGTGCTGGACATTCTCCCAAGGGTCGTCTGCATCGAAGTTGTTTATCGTGCACAAATCCATCGGGATTATCTCTCAGGCCGTCCAGAATTGTTTTCCATTCTTCTTCGGAATCTACGACGTAACGATCTGGGGAACTGTCCCAGTCAGTCCACTCAAAGCAGTGTGGGCACCGGATGGAAAACCCCAAGGGTTGACTCATAACACACCTTTAGCCCAACGGGGCTGTGAACGCCCACACAAGATTGGCCGCATTCGTATATTTCATATAGTGTTGGGCCATTCCGTTGGTTGCTAGCGTCATCGCAACCGCTCACTTTTGGCAAGAAAATGACTGTGATTAGGTGGGGATGTCAAGACGGAAGTGTCCCCTTTGCGACAAGCACGGGTTTCGTGTTGCCATCTTTGCACACAGCCCATGATCATCCTCCGGATAGCTGCCGCGACTCTTCACACAAACGTTCAGCCAACGATTCGATCAATTCACGCTTGGCCAGCTTTGAACGCCACTCAACCGGAATTTCTTCCTCACCGTAAAATACTCCAGCCAACTGCCCGTAGACGGCACCGGTCGTGTCGGCGTCATCACCCAAGTTGACTGCAAGAAGACAGCCTTCCTGAAACGATTTCCCGTGGAAGAACGCCCACAATGCCGCCTCAAGAGATTGAACGACGTATCCAGTGCCTCGGATCTCAGGCGGGTTTCGCTTCTTGAATGATCCAGCAGCAATCTTGTGAATTGCTGGAAGAAACACATAGTGCTTCCAATAGTCAGGCACCGGGCTGTAGCGTTCTGAAAGCAATTCGTCTTTGCTTGCTCCTCGCACCGCTCCAACTAGCAACGCTCCCAAATAACGGCAAGCATCCACGGCTTCACTTGCTCCGTGTGTTGTTCTTGAGCTCTCTGCTGACTTCTCGATGGCCTCCTTGGGCGATGAGGCAAAGAACAAGGGAACAGGAGCTAGACGCATGATTGACCCGTTACCAGCCGCGAATGGATCCGTAGATCCACAATATGGTTGATGCTCACGTTCAAATTGCGTCAGGGCCGATCTGGTTGTTCCGCCGATGTCGAAGCAGCGGCCGTTACTGCTCAAATGCCCTTCCCGATACCAACGGACGTAACGCTTCAGTTGGTCAACGGGATCGAAGCCTTTGCACTCGACCAGACTTTCCGCCAGGCACAACGCCATCGAGGTGTCATCGGTCCATTCACCCGGTTTGAGCTGGAAAGGGCCTCCGCCAACGATGTCAGTGATCGGCTTGAATGATCCCGGCCGTTTGAATTCAAGGGTTGTGCCCAGAGCATCGCCAACAGCAAGTCCAAGCAGAGCACCACGGTAACGCTGGATGAGGTCCATGTGAATTCCTCGCCCAAGATTCGCACATTCCCCATCTGGGAATCAATACAGATGGAATGTTCATTATCGGGTTTCCCCAAGAACCGACGAGGGCAAATAATCATCACATCGTTCGAGTTTTGGTTCTGAGTTTCACGTCAGGAAGTTCGCTCAAACACCTTTGACTGTTCCACCGTGTAATGTTCGAGCCACAGCTTCCTTCACATCCACGCCTTCCAAACCCGCTATCCATGCGTCCAACGCCACAACGTCAAACACTAACCGTCTTCCGTGCCGCCGAAATGGAATCTGTCGCTTGGCCACCAATTCATACACGGCTCCTGGCGTTCTTCCCAAATAGACTGCCGCACATCGCACATCCAGATAACGCTGCCCATTTCGCATGAAGGGGACGGAACTCAACTGTTCTCCATGTTGTAGCGGAGCTTGACCTCAACCTCGATCCGGCCAATTTGCCATCGCTGGGTGATTTCGGTCGTGTCCTTGGTCAATGTGAACCGACCGCACATGATGAGGAACAATAGACGTTCTGGATGACCTCAGCAACGTAACCAGTTTGTCACTTGCGAAATCCCAAGCATCGGTTACAGTGTCAGCAACTTAGAGACAGTCTTCGGACGTGGATTTGAAATTAGAGGTCTAGGAGCTAAAGAGCGGCCTAGGAATTTCAATCCGCGTTTTGTTTTTCAGGAAGGGAGCCTATGAAGTCCGGTTTTCAACGGAACACCAACACAGAAACAGAGTTGAAAGACGTGCGGCAGATTGTAGTAGTAGGCGACGTTGGCTGCACCGGTTTTAATGACCTAAGCGAACAGGTATTCGGTGACGTGTTGCGTCATCAAGCCGATCTGTTTTTGATTGCAGGGGATCTTGCACAGACCGGGAGCACGGAACAATTGGCTGAGGTGATGGAATTCTGCAACACGCGAACGCAAAAGCCTGTGTTTGCTCTTTGCGGCAATCATGATTTGCCCGGCTATGCGGAATGTTGCGGATTGTCCACATACGTCATTGTGTTGGAGCGGGTGGTTCTGGCGTGTCTTGATAATTCAAAGGGCAGGTTTGAACCAGCCGGCCTTGCGTTTCTGCAACATCAGTTGCAGAAGCATGATGGGAAACGGTTCGTCGTCCTATTCCACGTTCCCCCGCCGCTTGAATTCGTCCGGTCGGTCATGAAAGAGGATGCGTGGCATCAATTGCGGACGGTTCTGGATTCGCACAAGAGCAGGATTGATTGCATCATCTGCGGCCACCTCCACGGCTATCATGAGTATCACCTTGACGGTTACCACATCTTCATTACCGCAGGGGGAGGTGCCGCGATGATCTATCAAATGCCAAAGGAAGAATGCAAAACTTTCAACGCCCTGAGGTTGGCGTTCAAAGACGATGGGTCAATTGCCATCGAGATGATACCGATCCAAGTGTGATCTCGTCTCATCTCACGGCTTCAACTGCACCGATTGCGAGGCGAGGACCAAACAACCAGGCGTGTCGTGCGTCGGTGAATTGACGATCTGGCTGACCGGGTAGAATTCCATCTGTTCTGGTGGATACGGTTTCAACAACGGCAGCAATTTGGCGGGGTCTAGCACCAGCGGATCGAGCCAAACATCTTCGGCTTCACGATCCAGAATCACCGGCATTCGATCATGGACCGGCTTGAGCAGTTCATTGGCTTCGGTCGTGATGATCGTGCAGGAATTGATCTTCTCGCCGTCAGGGGATTCCCAGGTGTCCCACAGCCCGGCAAACCCAAACGGCTCTCGGCTCTTGAGAACGATATGAACGGGTTGCTTGGCAGAACCTTGCTTCTGCCACTCGTAAAATCCATCTGCCAGAACCAGACAACGACGCTTCTTCAATGAATCCCTGAACGATGGTTTCGCGGCAACGGTTTCAGCCCTGGCGTTGATCATGTGGTTGCCAACGGCTGGATCTTCTGCCCATGACGGAATCAGACCCCAACGCATCTGGACCAGCTCTCGCTCTCCATCATCTGTGACGATCAGGACGTTCTGGGTGGGTGCGATGTTGTAGCGTGGCTTGACCTCAACCTCGATCCGGCCAATTTGCCATCGCTGGGTGATTTCCTTCGTGTCCTTGGTCAATGTGAACCGGCCGCACATGGGGAACGGTAAACCCTCAGGATGGGGTGGGCAAGAAGTGCAGGGTTGAAAGCGGTTACTGCGGAGCCCAAAAAATAAGTGCTGATGGAACCCAAAAACTGACATCCGGTCCCTTGAAGTGAGCGATCAAGACAGTATTGAACTGTCAGGAACAAGGGTGAATACGGGTGTCTGTGTTATGCAAAAGTGTTATGCATTTACCCCGTCAGAGTGAGAATTCTCAGTTTCCCCAGGAAACACCGGTTGGTGGAGGTGAGGGGATTCGAACCCCTGACCTCCTCGTTGCGAACGAGGCGCTCTACCAACTGAGCTACACCCCCAACCGGGGCCAAGGACTTTTAGTGACGATGGGCCCAAATGCAAACAATTTCTTACCGGACGCGAAAATCGCCACGACCGCGCCAACGCAAGGCGTAACATCCGGTAGACGGCGCGGTGCCGGTTGACGCCATTCTTTTCGTCGTTACCGCTTCGTTGTCACCCAATAGGCCGGCAGCTGCGTCAATCGCACGCGAGGGCTCTCCGGCTTCCCCACGTTGCCCATCAGGTCCACAGTCCGGCATTCAGGCGTGACCCACTCCAGCGGCATCTGCACCTCCACACCATTTTCCGGCAATGCCCATGCCACCAACACGCGGCCATTGTCGCCGGCGCGCTCAAACTCAAGCGCCCGTGCTCCTGCCGCCAGTGTTCGTTCCGCAAGAAACTTCGCGCCGTCGAGCAGGCCGTTGGCCACGTAGTAAGCCACCGCGGCTGCGGTCGGTGAGTCGTCGTATTCGAAAAACACATTGACCGGATCCTCCTCGGACGCGCTCCACGGCGACGCCAACCCACAGAAGAACCGATCCACACCGGACGACATCGCGAGCGCGTGTTGCCGCACCACCAGCGCCGCCGCTTCACGCGGCAACAACGGCCGCGTGCTGCCCGCCATGGGGCTGAGCGCCTGCTCGCGGTAGCTGCTGACCGCATTTCGCAGGCCTCCGCTCGTGACCCACACCGGTTTTTCGCCGCCGCGCGCGCGCATCGTCGCCTTGATCGCCGCCACCGTTTTTTCCATCGGCGGATCCGCTGCAATATCTTGCGCGCCAGACACGACCGGCAGATGGACAGATAACGCATCCATTGAGTCAAACGCACCGGCTTGCAGCAAGCTCGACGCGAGCGCCGGGTCGCCGAGCGCGCCGCCCACGATCAAGCAGCCGGGATCGGTCGCTTTCGCGGCGGCATACGTGCGTTGCAGCAACTTCGTGTAGTTTTGCAGCCGTTCCTCGACGTCGTGGCCGGCAAGCAAGCCCGGCTGGTCCGGCTCGTTCCATACCTCCCACGAGCGAACCCAATTCCGGCAACGATGAACGGTTTGTTGAACGTAAGCGTCCCATTCCTCCGGCCGCGCGCCGCGGTCCTGCGGCCCGTTCTCCCAATAGACCGATGCGTCGAGCGAGCCGAGCACCTCCAGCCCGCGCCGCCACGCCGCGCGCAGGATGTCGTCGAACCACTGCCATTGCCCCGCCTGTGGCTCGACGGCGAACCACTGTGTTGCCAACGGCATCCGCACCCAACGCATGCCCATCCGGGCTGCCGTGTCCAAATGCTCGCGCCGGCAACGGACGGTTCCGCCAAACAGAGACATGCGCGCAGGCGGCCGCGCCACCAGCGGTTGCGCGACGGCCAGTGCCGTCTCGTCCCGCGACTCGATGCCGTCGAGTTCCGCCGCCACAACATAGTGGCCTGTTGTACCCAGTGGCAAAGAAACGAATGCCGAGCCAAGCCCGTTGCTCAATGTGCCCACCGTCATGTCGTGACGGAAAACACCGCGCCCGTTGAAATCGCGACCCGTGACACGCACTTGCCACGACGTGTTCGTCGGCTGCGCCGCGTAGGAAACCAACGCCACCACGACCTGCGGCGGCGTGCTCGGCGTGAACCAGTGCTCCGTCTGCGACAGTGTCACCGCCACTTCCGCCGGCAGCCGCGGTGCGAACGGCGCGGCCTGCTCGCCCATCTCCAACTGCGCCGCGTCAATCCACAACGTCTGCGGTCCGCGCGCCCGCAGCGTCACGCGCGCCAGGGCACCGGTCGCCTTTGCCGCCGGTTGTGTCACACACATCCGCTGCCACGTAGCCATTGGAAACACGCGGCAAGCCGTCGCAGCCGCCACGCCGCCCGGCTGTTCGATCACCACTTCTGTTTGCGGCGCGGCGAGGTTTCGCGACCCCGGTTCGGTGCGGAGGGAAATCGAGAATGTTCTCGCCTTGCCGGCCGGCATCCGGTGCCAGAATGATCGCAGCGTCAGCCGTTGATGCTCCTCCAGCACCACGCGCAGGCTGCGTCGCCCGTGCGCCGCATCGGTTCCGCGAACGTCCGGAGACGGGTTCTCCCATTCGATTGCCGGCCGTCGCGCGAAGGCGTCCGCGTCGCTCACCTGACAACTCCAGTGCGCCATGCCCACCTCGAAGCTCGGATTCGAGAGAAGATTTTCGGCGCGGACTGAAGCGGTGGCGAAGAGGATTCCACATCCCAGGCTGCAAATTCCAAGAGTACGTCCCATGGCGAACACGAAGGACATCCGCGTTGGCATGTCTGGGGTTGGAGCCAGGGACTTGAAGCTGTTGTTGAGTTTGGAGTCTGAAGTTTGGAGTTTCACTTTCCCTTTTCCTTGGCGCGCTGAACTTCAACGATGCCTTTTCCGCCGGTGCCGTGAATGCCTTCCACCGAGTTCTGCTCGATCGCCACTGTCGCGCCTGATTCGTCCACGGCAAACGCCACGGGCGCGTTCGTCGAGGTGTTCACCGGATACCAGAAATACGCGTGGTTGCGGCGAAACACAATCGCGTCACTGCTGCCGGCCGCATGATAAGCGGTCGCGGCGTCGCGCACCACGTTAAACTCCACCACCGTGCCGGCCACCGACGCTGAGGTGTCACCCGTGACGGCCGCGCCTTTTCGACTGACGAGGAGCACGCCGTCGCTGCGGCTGCGGATGAACGAATTGTGGCGCAACACGTTGCCCAGCGCGCGCGGGAACTCGATCGGCAGTTTCGGCGCATCGCCGCTGGTGACGAGCGCGCCGGCGCTGCATTCCTCGACGCGGTTGCCCTCGGCGACGTTCCAAAACAACGGGCTGATGCCGCGGTTCCACGTGCGCGGCATCGAGGAGGCCAGCGTTGTGCCGTTGGCGTAGAGGAACAAGCCCGGCTTGCGCTGCCGCGCGATGGTGTTGGCGGCGATGACGTTCTCGACGCACGAAATCCAAAGCTGGATGCCCGTCATGCCATCGGGCGTATGATTGCCGACAATGAGGTTGCGATAGAACATCGTGCCCACCGCGACGACCGAGCCTTTCACCGGCGCGACGCGCCAGGGCCGGTCGAGCCGCAGTCGCTCGCCCTCGCGTTTCACCACGCGGCGCGTCTGTCCCTGACCGGCGCCGCTGAAGATGGTGACGTAGTATTCGTCCATCGGCGGCTCCGCCGAGCCGTCATCCACGTCGGGCGGCCAGAACGGCGTCTCATTGTTGTCGGCGTCGCGCGCGAGCTGCTCGCGCTTCACGCTGCCCAGCCGGTCGTCAGGCGTTGGCGGAAACGTCGCCGGCAGCGTCACGCTCGCGCCGTCCGCGCCGGCCAGCGGTCCGAAGTAGGCGGTGCGATGATTGCCCTCGAACAAGATCATCTCACCGACGTTCTGGTCTGTGCCGGCCACGCCGCCGAACCGCGCCTGGCCTGCGCCAACGGTCGCGCCGGAACCGTGCGGCTCTTCGACGCCGTTGCAGGAGATCCAGTTGCGCGTGATGGAGCCGTGTCCCGTCGAGAACCACAACAGCCGCCGCGCCGTCGGCCCGCCCCCCTCCGCGCCGCGCGGCGAGGCGATGAGGTTGTCCTCGATGACGCACTCCTCGATCGGCTCGCAACGGCCGAGAATCGCCGCCTCCGCGTTGCCGCCGAAGCGCGTCACGGACACCAGCCGGTTCCGCGCAAACTCCGTCTGCCGCGCGCCAAGGATGAACAGCGGCGATCGGCCCCAGAGTACGCAATCCACAATGTGTGCGCGCGCGGCGCGAACGACCTGCACGCCGCAATTCTCGGCCTGTTTGCCGTCGCAGTCGGCGACGCGGACTTTCTCGATGCGGCAGTCGCGCAACCAACTCGTCGGTTCAGGCGAACGGATTGCGATGCCGATATTGACCTGCGCGTTGCCGAGAATCGTCAGGTTCTCCACCGCTGCGCCGTTGCCGCTGAGCCAGACTGCCGCGCGGTCGCCGGTGCGCAGTGAGCCGTCTTTCGCAATGAATTTCACGCAGTCTTCGCACTGCAACACCTGCACGCCGGCGCTGGTCTTCGGAAATGGCGAATCGCCCGGTGTGAACGCCGGATCGAGCGCCAACACAAAGGCGTCGAGACTGATGCCGCCACCTTTCACGTTCTTCCAGACGAGCTTGTGTTTGCCGGCGGTCAGGTTCAGCGTCGCCGACTTTGACCACTTGAATTCGCCGAAGCCGCCGGTGTTCGGCAGGTTCTCCAGCAGCACCGGCTCGCTGTTGTCCACGATGAGCGCGTGCTTGCCGCTGACGCCCGGCTGTTTCCACGGCGACATTTCCGTTGCGTAACGCAGCCAGACCGTCCACACGCCGGGCTGCGGCACGTCGAGCGCGTATTCCATCGTGTCGCCCGGCGTGTGGACCGCGCCGGGCGCGTGCCCCCAACCGCTGACGCCGAGCCGCGCGAACGTCGCTTTCGGGTCGTGGACCAGTTGCAGCGTCGTCCTGTCCATGTCCTCGCCGCCAAGCGTGACGCCCGCCGGAATCCGCAATGTGCCGCTGAATTGGAACGTGCCCTCCGGCAGCTTCACCACGCCGCCACCGCGCTTGGCCGCTGCGTCCAACGCTCGCTGAAGTTCGACAACCTCCGGCAACTCCGTGACCGCAGGCGCCTTCTCTCCCACGGCTGCCGTCACACGCAACGTCACCGGCTCGCCCCAGCCAAATTCGCCGCCCGCGCCGGCGTGAATCCAAACCTGATAGTCGCCCGGCGCGAGACCTTCCGGCACGCTGAAGGAGACGGCGTATTTGTCAGCTTCTTCCACATCCGCCCAGACACCCGCGCGGCCAGCCTGCGCGATATAGACGAAGGCCTCCACGCAATCGGGCCGACGCGCGAGGTTGCGGCCAAAGACGCGCACCATGTCGTTTGCCGCGGCCGTGCTGGGAAAACACCACCACGGCTGCGGCGCGTTCAACACGAGCGGGGCGGAACATCCGGCGGCGTTCTTCACGCATACCACGAACGGTCCATCGTGCGCTTTCTCCGGCAACGTCGCGGCCAGATAGCCGCCGGTCAGGAATTGTACGCGCGCCGGCCACGCCTGGCCGGCGGGATTCTCTGCGCTGACTCCCCACGCGACGAGGTTGGTTGAAAGCTTTTCTCCGACGATAAGAAACGTTTCGTCCGGCCCAGCCTCCGCGCTGTGTTCATAGATCAGCGGAGCGTTCGCCGCCGTCGGCAACGCGGGTGGCTGGAACCCGTCGCCGGGAACTCCCTGCGGCGCCGGTTTCGGCCCCGCGGCGACCGCAGCCAGTGCGGCAACGACCAGTGATAGGATCGCCTTGTTCATCATGATTCCTCAACCGTGCGGCCCGCACTGTAGAGACGCGTTGTCGAAATCACAATCAGGGAATCAATGGCGCAGACGTCCGACTGCCGGTTGCTGTTGGGTGACGCAATGCAACGCGCCGAGGCCCCAGACGAGGTCGGTGCATTCGACGGCGACCACGCGGCGCTTTGGGAAACAGCGCTGGAGGATGGCCAGCGCACGCTTGTCGTTCCGGTGCGAGTAGGTCGGCACGAGGACGATATCGTTGGCGATGTAGAAGTTGGCGTAACTGGCGGGCAGGCGCTGGCCACGGCCGTTGAGGCGGCTGGGCATCGGCAACTCGATGACGCGCAGGGGTTGCCCGTCCTGGTCGCGCATTGCCCGGAGGCGTTTCAGGTTTTCCAGCAGTGGCGCATGGTTCTCGTCGGCGGGATCGTCTTCGATGCAAGTGACGACGGTGCGTGGGCCGACGAAACGGGTGATGTCGTCCACGTGACCGTCGGTGTCGTCGCCGGCGATGCCGTCGCCGAGCCAGAGAATATGAGTCACACCGAGGTGTTCGCAGAGACGCTGCTCGATCTGGCTCTTGGTCAGCTCCGGGTTGCGGTTCTTGTTGAGCAGGACAGACTCGGTAGTGAGCAACGTGCCGCGGCCGTTGACGTCAATGGAGCCGCCTTCGAGCACCATGTCCGACGAAAACAACGGCAGGCCGAGCGTCTGCGCGACACGCTGCGGGATGGCGTCGTCGAGGTCCCAAGGCGGATACTTACCGCCCCAGGCGTTGTAGTGCCAATCGAGGATGGCAATCTTGGATGCTGGATCCTGGGACCTGGATTTTCGGAGAACGAAGATCGGGCCATGATCGCGGCACCAGCATTCGTTGCAGCCGAAGCGATGGAGCAGGACCCGGCTGCGGCAAAGCTTCCTGGACTTCGCCAGAAGACGGCGGACTTCCTCTTCGTGGGCTTCGTCATGGACGACGATGTGGACCACCTCATGCGGGCTGAGCAACTCGGCCAATTTCACCCAGTAGGCCGGGACCGGCTCGAATTTGCCGGGGAAACTTGCGCCTGCGCCGCGCGGCCACGTCAGCCACGTTGCCTCGTGCGGTTCCCATTCCGCAGGCATGCGGTAACCAAGAACAGCAGGTGTTGGTGGACGAGTCTTCATCGTGTTCAGTCCACCATTCGTTTTGTGATGTCGCCATAGGCGTCCACACGGCGGTCGCGAAGGAACGGCCAGTGTGTCCGCGAATACTCCACGCGGTCGAGGTTGCAGTCGGCGACAATAATCTCCTCCGTATTCGCGCCGGCCTTCGCAATGACCTGACCGTCGGGGCCGGCGACGAAGCTCTGGCCCCAGAATTCGATGCCGTCACCGCCCGCAGGACGTTCGTGGCCGACGCGGTTGACGGCGGCGACGAAGCAACCGTTGGCGATGGCGTGGCTGCGCTGGATTGTCTCCCAAGCGCTGTGTTGTGCCGCGCCGAGTTGCGCCTTCTCGCTTGGATGCCAACCGATCGCGGTCGGGAAGAACAGAATCTCAGCGCCTTGGAGCGCCGTCAGCCGCGCCGCTTCCGGATACCACTGGTCCCAGCAGATGAGCGCGCCGACCCGCCCGTGCTGCGTTTTCCATGCGCGGAAGCCGAGATCGCCCGGCGTGAAGTAGAACTTCTCATAATAAAGCGGGTCGTCCGGAATGTGCATCTTCCGATACTTGCCGAGCCAGCAGCCGTCGGCGTCGAGGATGCTGGCGGTGTTGTGATAAACGCCGCGCGTTCGCCGCTCGAAAACCGGCACGATGATGACGACGTGAAGTTTCTTCGCCAACCGTGCCATCGCGTGGGTGGTCGGGCCGGGCACCGCCTCCGCCAGTTTGAAATGGTCGTAGTCCTCTTCCTGGCAGAAATACTGCGACTGGAACAACTCCGGCAGGCAGACGATCCGCGCGCCGCGCCGCGCCGCGTCCTCGACGCGCGCCAGCGCCTTCTTCAAATTTGCCGCCGGGTTGGGCGAGCAGGCCATCTGCACCAGCCCAACGCGGACGACATCGGATTTGCGTTTTGTTGCCATCGGATTCCAGCAGTCAGGGACCGCCGTTAAGGTTAGTTTGCGGGACGGCGATTGCAAGGCTGCGGTGGCAGCCGAGACGTGGCCGGGAAAGACGCGAGTGCTACGAGACGCGAACCGTATCACCCACCTTCGCATGGAACGTTTTCGCCGCGTTGCCTTGGTTGACGCACAGTTCGACGTGGTTGCTGGAGCCGA
>JBAZIR010000115.1:0-14724 GCA_041651735.1 Verrucomicrobiia bacterium
GTGGTGAAGGGCAATCTACCGAACCGGGAGTTGAGCATCCTCAACGCCGGTGTGACCCTGAAGGTGCCGGTGACGGTTCACATCGCCATCGGCACGGACATTATTCATCAGCATCCGACATGCGACGGCGCGGCGCTGGGCGAGGCGAGCTATCTGGATTTTCAGCGGTTTGCGGCAGTGGTGGCGGCGCTGGGCGAGGGCGGGGTCTTGTTGAACATCGGTTCGGCGGTGGTAATGCCGGAGGTGTTCCTGAAGGCGCTTTCGGTGGCGCGCAATCTCGGCTGCAAGGTGGAAAATTTTACCACGGCGACGATGGACATGATCCGCCAATACCGCCCGACGGAGAATATCGTGCGCCGGCCGGTTCACAAGGGCGGCAAGGGCTATTATATCGTCGGGCATCATGAGTTGATGCTGCCGTTGTTGGCAGCGAGTGTAATCGAACAGCTATGAGCAGACCTTCGGTTCGCAAAATGGAGAAGCTGCTGGCGGAGTTCCGCAGGCGGCGTGTGCTGGTCGTCGGTGACGTGATGATTGACCAGTTTCTTTACGGCAACGTGGCGCGCATCTCGCCTGAAGCGCCGGTGCCGGTGGTTGAGGTTGCGCGCGAGGAGTGGCATCCCGGCGGCGCCGCGAACACGGCGCGCAACGTCAGTTCGCTGGGAGGCGGCGCGCTGCTGGTGGGACGCGTTGGGACGGATGCAGCGGCGGATCAACTGCGGCGGTTGTTGCAGGAGGAAAATGTGGATGCGCGCGGCTTGCTGAGGATGAAGGAGTTGCCGACCATCCGAAAGACGCGGATCATCGCGCAGCACCAGCAGATTTGCCGCGTGGATCGGGAACGTTGCGCGCCACTGACGGCAAACGAAGTGGCGCGAGTCATCGCCTTCGTGCAGGCGCAGCCGAAGCTCGACGCGATCATCGTATGTGACTACGGCAAGGGTTTTGTGACACAGCCGTTTCTGGACGCGGTCAAACGGCTGGCGCCCATCGTGACGCTCGACCCGAAACCCACGCGCGCGCTGCGGCTCGACGGGCTGACGGCGATGACCCCGAACCGGCAGGAGACGCTGCAACTGGCGGGCCGACCGGCCGGCGACAGTGATTGGCGCGCGGCGGGCGAGGCGCTGTTGAAGAAGTGGCGGCCGAAGATGCTGCTCAGCACGCTCGGGGAGGAGGGGATGTGTCTGTTCCGCCGTGGCAAGAAACGGGTCCATATCCCGACGGTGGCGCGTGAAGTGTACGACGTGAGTGGCGCGGGCGATACAGTGATCGCGGCGTTTACGCTGGCGCTGGCGAGCGGCGCGACGCCGGAGGAAGCCGCGATGATCTCCAATTACGCGGCGGGCGTGGTGGTGGGCAAGCTTGGCACGGCCACATGCAAACCGGAGGAGTTGCGCGCGAGTTTCAAGGCATGAAGAAAACATCTCACAAGCGCGCCGTCTTTCTGGACCGCGACGGAACCCTCATCGAGGAAAAACATTACCTGCACCGCGAACAGGACGTCACGCTGGTGAAGGGCGCGGCGGCGGCGTTGAAGAAGCTGCGGCGGGCGGGCTTCATGATTTTCATCGTGACCAACCAGGCCGGCATCGGCCGTGGCTACTACACCGAAGGCGACATGCAGCGCGTGCACCGGTTCCTGCTGGGTGTGCTCAGCAAGGACGGCGCGCTGATCGACGGCATCTACTTCTGCCCGCACCATCCGGAGGATCGCTGCAACTGCCGCAAGCCGTCGCCGAAGTTCCTGTTCGACGCGGCGGCGCAATTCAACATCCGGTTGGCTGACTCGTTCATGATTGGCGACCGCAGGAGCGACCTGGAGTCCGGGCGGCGAGCGGGCGCGCGGAGCGTGCTGGTGCGGACGGGCTACGGCGAACACGAGATTCAGGAGTATGGCGATAAGCTGCCGGCGGACCACATCGCGAAGGATCTGCTGGCGGCGGCGAATTGGGTGGTAAAACAGAAATGAAATTCATTGGGGTCATTCCAGCTCGTTGGGCTTCCACACGGTTTCCGGCGAAGATGATTGCGCTGATAGCGGGCAAGCCGTTGATTCAGCATGTTGTCGAACGCGCACGGCAGTCGAAGCTGCTTGACGAGGTGATCGTGGCGACCGATGACCAACGCATCGCTGACTGTGTCGCGGCGATTGGAGGACGCGCAGTGATGACGCGACCGGACCATCCAAGCGGCACGGACCGTGTGGCGGAGGTGGCACGGAAGATTCGCTGCGACATCGTGGTGAACATCCAGGGCGATGAGCCGTTGGTGTCACCGGTGGTGATTGATCAGCTTGCGCGAGCGTTGGCACGCGACCGCTCGGCCTCGATGGCGACGCTGGCGCAGGCGGCGTCGGCGGGGGATTTGGACAACCCGAACGTTGTAAAGATGATTGTCAACCGGCAGGGTCGCGCGATATACTTCAGCCGGCATGCGATTCCCTACGTGAGGGACGCAGCCAATGAATCTATGACCGAGCGCCTGAAACGGTTCCGGTTTTTGAAGCACCCCGGCATGTACGCGTATCGCCGGGATTTTTTATTGAAGCTGGTGCGATTGCCACCGTCGCCACTGGAGTTGGCGGAGCGGTTGGAGCAGTTGCGCGTGATCGAGAACGGCTATGCGATCAAGGTCGTGGAGACGACCCATACGTCCGTTGGCGTGGATATGCCGGAGGATGTTGCACGAGTTGAGGCGCTCCTGAGGAAACAATGAGCCAACCAAAATATATTTTTGTGACAGGTGGAGTAGTCAGTTCGTTGGGCAAGGGCCTGACGGCGGCGTCGCTGGGAACGCTGCTGGAGAACCGCGGGCTGCGGGTGTCGCTGATGAAGTTCGACCCGTACTTGAACGTGGATCCGGGCACAATGAACCCGTTCCAGCACGGCGAGGTCTATGTGCTCGACGACGGCGCGGAAACCGACCTCGATCTCGGCCACTACGAGCGGTTCACCGACAGCAAACTCGCGCGCGCCAACTCGGTGACCAGCGGCCAGGTTTACCAGTCGGTGTTGGAGAATGAGCGCAAGGGCGATTACCTCGGCCAGACGGTGCGGGTGATTCCGCACGTCACCAACGAGATCAAGCGGCGCATCAAGGAGGTCGGCAAGCGACAGAAGACGGACGTGGTGATTTGCGAAATTGGCGGCACGACGGGCGACATTGAGGGTCTGGCGGTGTTAGAGGCGATCCGCGAGATGGGCCTTGAGATGGGACCGGGCGGAACGCTGTTCATCCACGTGACGCTGGTGCCGTATATCCGCGTCGCGGGCGAAATCAAGACCAAGCCCACACAGCAGAGTGTCGCCAAGCTGCGCGAAATCGGCATCGTGCCGCAAATCCTGGTCTGCCGCAGTGAGAAGCCGATTGAGAAAAGCGTGCGGGCGAAGATTGCGCTGTTTTGCAACGTCACCGAGGAGGCGGTGATCGAAGAGCGCGACGTGAAGACTTCGATCTACGAGGTGCCGCTGATGTTGCAGCGGGAGAAGATGGACGACCTGGTCTGCCGCTGGCTGCACATGAAACTGCCGGCGGCAAAGATGAACGAGTGGCAGCGGATTGTGCGGCGGCTCGAACAGCCCAAGCACAAGGTGCGGATCGGCGTCGTCGGCAAATACGTCGGCCTGCAGGACGCCTACAAGAGCGTGTACGAAGCGGTGTGTCACGGCGGCATCAGCAACAACGCCGGCGTGGAGATCGTCAAGGTGGACGCGGAGGACATTGAGCGGGATGGCGCGGCAAAACACTTGCGTGGGATGGCGGGGATTCTGGTGCCGGGCGGCTTCGGCAACCGCGGCATCGATGGCAAGATCGAGGCGGTGAGGTATGCGCGCGAGAACAAGGTGCCTTACCTGGGGCTGTGCCTGGGAATGCAGATTGCCACGATTGAGTTTGCGCGCAACGTCTGCGGTTTGAAGGATGCCCACTCGACCGAGTTCAATGCCAGGACGCCGCACCCGGTGATTTGTCTGCTGGAGGAGCAGAAGCAAGTGAAGAAAATGGGTGCGACGATGCGGCTTGGCGCGCAATGGTGCAGGCTGGCGGCGGGGACGTTGTCCCGGAAATTGTATGGCAGCGAAATCGCCAGCGAACGGCATCGTCATCGCTACGAGTTCAACAATGATTACCGCGAGCAGTTGGCGGAGAACGGTCTCGTGCTGGCGGGAACGACGTTGGACGGCGAGCTGGTGGAAGTGATCGAGTTGAAGAAACATCCGTTCTTCGTCGCGAGCCAATTCCACCCCGAGTTCAAGAGCAAGCCTCACCGGCCGCATCCACTGTTTCGCGGCTTTGTGGCGGCGGCGTTGAGGCGAAAACAATCGTGACAACGGGAGCCAAGATGAAAGTGCGTGCGGTGACCATCGGCGGAGTCCGCATCGGCGGGCAGGCGCTGGCGCTGATTGCCGGGCCGTGCGTCATCGAAAACGAGCGGCTTTGTCTGCGGGTCGCGGAGACACTTCGAGAAATGACAAGCCGGCTGCGGATGCCATTTATCTTCAAGGCCAGCTACGACAAGGCGAACCGGTCGTCGGGCCGGTCGTTTCGCGGACTGGGCATGGCGACCGGGTTGAAAGTGCTGGCGAAGGTCAGGGCTCGCGTGGGAGTGCCCGTGCTGACCGATGTGCATTCGACCGAGGAGGTCGCGGCGGCGGCGGAAGTCTGCGACGTGCTTCAAGTGCCGGCTTTTCTTTGCCGGCAAACGGATCTGCTCATGGCCGTGGCCAGGAGCGGCCGCGTCGTGAATGTGAAGAAAGGCCAGTTTCTCGCGCCAGCCGACATGAGGAACATCGTGGAGAAGATCGAGAGCGCGGGTTGCCGGCGGCTGTTGCTGACGGAGAGAGGCACGACGTTCGGCTACAACAACCTCGTGGCCGATATGCGCTCGCTGCCGATCATGCGCTCGTTCGGATACCCCGTGATTTTTGATGCCACGCATAGCGTGCAAGCGCCGGGCGGGGCAGGGGACCGCAGCGGAGGCGACGCGCGATTTGCGCCGGTGCTGGCGCGCGCGGCCGTAGCTGCCGGCTGCGACGGTGTGTTTGTGGAAACGCATCCCGATCCGTCAGTGGCGATGAGCGATGGGCCGAACATGATTCCGCTGCGCGCGATGCGCGGCGTGCTGGAAAGTCTTTGTGCCATCCGGGAAGCCCTTGGATAAACGCGTCCAAACGAAACGTTCTCGCGCAGACAGCTTGCGCCTCGTGGCGAGCCGGATACGGCTGCTGCTGCTGGACGTGGACGGCGTGCTCACCGACGGGCGTGTCTACATTGGCGACGTGATGGGGGCCGATGGCCGCTCCTCGCGAGTGGAACTAAAGGCTTTTCACATCCAAGACGGGCATGGTATGAAAATGGCGGCCCGTGGTGGATTGGAGGTAGGCTGGATTTCCAGCCGTTTCTCGGCCGTGACGAGCCGCCGCGCCAAGGAACTGGGCATCAGCCTGCTGTTCCAGCCTGCGCCAGAGCAAAAACCGCCGCCGGAGAAGCTGGAAGTAGCGCGACAGATTGCGGCCAAACTGGGCATTGGGTTGGATCGCGTTTGTTTTATGGGCGACGACCTGGTGGACGTGCCGGTGTTGAGTGCGGTCGCGCTGCCGGTGGCTGTGGCCAACGCAGTTCCGGAGGTCCGCCGGTTGGCGGCCTACGTGACCCGGAAATCTGGCGGCGAAGGCGCGGTGCGCGAGGTGATCGAATTGATTTTGAAAAGCCAGGGTATGTGGCGCAAGTTGGTAAGCAAATACGGAGTTGGTGAAAGATGAGACGGCGCTTGGTTATGCTTGCAGCGATGGCGGCCCTCGTGGGTCACGCGCAGACCAACGCGCCCGTGATGCGTCCGGCGACCAGCACGTCGCCAACGGATGCTGGAACTTTGCAGGGATTTACGGTGCCGGAATACAACGCCGACGGCCAGCTGGTCTGGCAGATGTTTGGCGAGTCGGCGCGCGTGGAATTGGTCGGTGGCAAGGTCGAGGTTCGTGGCATGAGATTGGAGCTTTATCAGAAAGGATCGTTGGACGCGACGATGCGTTCTCCGGTCTGCTTGTTCGACCGGACCTCGAAGACGGCCAGTTCCGATGAGGCGGTGGAGATTGTGTCGACGAACATGACAGTGACTGGAAAAGGTTTTGAGTGGAATTCAAACGACAGCCGGATGCGAATCCGCAGCGATGCGACCATGACAATTCTTAACAGGAAGGCGATGCCGTTTCCGAAAGTAGGCGTGAAATGAACCTGAAGACGCGGCCAATGTGTTTGATGACAGCCTTGGGGAGCTTGGCGCTCGCTCTTTGTGTCCAAGCACAGACCGTTCCGGGTGCGTTGACGCCGCCCGCGGCTCCCATGTTGCCGAAACCGGCGGAAGCGCTGCCGCCTCTCGGAGCCGTGCGGTTGCGGCCGCCGGACACGACGGCGGCGCGGCGCGCGCTGCCACTGGCCCAGTCCACGGTGGTGACGTCGGATGATCTGGTGATGGATATGGAGAAAAAGGTGGCGACGTTCACGGGCCATGTGAAGGTGGTGGACCCGCAGGGAACGATGACGGCCGACAAGATGATCGTCTACCTGGCGCAGGAAGGCACGGGCGAAAGCGGCGTTCGTCGGATTGAGGCGACCGGCGGCGTGGTGATCGCTCAGGAAGGCAGCAAGGCGATTGGCGACGAGGCAATTTACAGCGCGGCAGACCGGACGGTGGTTTTGAGCGGCGCAGCGCAGGTGCAAACCGAGCAAGGGATTGTGACTGGCGAGACGGTGACCTATGACATGGCGAAGGGTACGGCGCACGTGAAGGGCCGGCCCCGCCTGATTCTGCCTGGACAGGGCGGAGGAAAGAAGACGACTTTGTTTCCAGCATCGCCGAAGCCACAAGCCCAGCCGAAACCGCAAGCCGCACCGAAAGAATAACAAACGGTCGGATGGAACAGGTTCTGCAAACTAAAGGGCTGGTCAAGGCCTACCGCGGCAAGCGCGTTGTCAATGGCATTGACATCGCTGTCAGCCGCGGCGAGGTAGTCGGCTTGCTGGGGCCTAATGGCGCGGGCAAGACCACCTGCTTCTACATGATCGTGGGCTTGCTGCGGCCGACGGCGGGACACGTCTTTTTCGAGGGTCGGGACATCACGCGCCTGCCGATGTATAAGCGCGCCCGCGTCGGCGTCGGTTATCTGTCGCAAGAGCCTTCTATTTTCCGCAAACTGACAGTCGAGGAGAATATTCTGGCCATCCTGGAGACGCTGCCGATTTCGGGGCGGGAAAGGAAGATGCGGCTGCAATACCTGCTGGAGGAACTCGACATTGCCGCGCTGGCCAAACACAAAGCCTACACATTGTCAGGCGGCGAGCGCCGGCGATTGGAAATAACCCGGGCGCTGGTCACGTCTCCGAAACTATTGTTGCTGGATGAACCGTTCAGCGGAGTGGACCCGATTGCGGTCTATGAAGTGCAGCAGATCATCCGGCGGCTGCGTGACAAAGGCCTGGCGCTGCTGATTACCGATCACAATGTCCGCGAGACCCTGTCCATCGTGGACCGGGCGTATTTGACCTACCAAGGCAAGGTGGTGAGCGAAGGAACGAGCGAGTTTTTGATAAATGACCCGACAAGTCGTAAACTCTATCTGGGTCCCGAGTTCAACATGTAACCAAGTTCACAGTTCGAACCAAACAACCGAAGGAGACAACATCATGTCACAAACCCACAGCCATACGCATGCGGAGCCTGAAATCTCGGTGACTGGCCGGCACGTGAGCGTGACCGAAGCGATCAAGGAGTACGCGCGCAAAAAGATCAGTCATATCGGTTTCGATTTTCCACGCATCCTGAATGCGCAGGTGATTCTGGACGTGGAAAAATACCGTCACATGGCCGAAATAATTTTGCACTGCAACAACCACATCACAATCGAAGCGAAGGAAGTCAGCGAGGACATGTATGCGTCGATTGATGCGGTCGTTGACAAACTGATGCGGCAGTTGCGGAAGGCGAAGACCAAGATTCAGCGTCATCAACCGCGGCGCGGCGAAGCAAGGCTCGTTCCGATGCAGGTCATCGAAACCGCGGGTACTGATGACGACACGTCTGAGATCACCCATCATGTCATTAGAACCGAGCAATTCACCGTCAAGCCGATGTTTGTGGATGAGGCGGTGCTGCAGTTGGAGTTGTCACCGAAGGTATTTCTGGTGTTTCAAAACGCGGAGAACCAACGCCTGAACGTTCTGTATCGGCGCAAGAATGGCGATTTTGGGTTGATTGATCCACATACGGCGTAAGCGGACAAATGGGACCGAAACCGACGACCATCAAGGCGATTACGGCGGAAGAGTTTTATACCGCTCACGGCCGGCAACTGGGATTGAAACTGGAAGCCGGCGAAGCGGGACTCGATCGCAAGATCCGTGAGGCCACGGTCAACCGGCCTGGGTTGGCCTTGGCGGGCTTTTTTCGCCACTTCGCATGGGGGCGCGTGCAGGTGCTGGGAAATGCCGAGAAAGCCTACCTGCGGTCGCTTTCGTCCGAGGATCGGCGGGGTCGCATACGGGATTTTTTCCGGCGACGCGTGCCGTGCGTGGTGTTCTCGCGGAACATTCTTCCGACGCGTGAGTTCCTGGAGGAGGCGGACAGATTCCGGGTGCCACTGTTTCGTTCGCCGTTGTTGACAGGGCGGCTGACCAACTCGGCGACGCTGATGCTGGATATGGACTTCGCGCCCAAGGTGACTGAACATGGCACGATGGTTGACATTCTTGGAATCGGCGTGTTAATCAAAGGCGAGAGCGGTGTAGGCAAGAGCGAGTGTGCATTGGCGCTGCTGGAGCGCGGTTACAGTCTGGTGAGCGACGATGTCACGCGCATGTATGTGCTGGACGGCCGGGAATTGATGGCCAGCAGTCCGGAAGAAACGCGGTATCTCATGGAAGTGCGCGGCTTGGGTCTGATAGACGTCGGACGCGTATTTGGCGTTGGTGCCATTCGAACCGAGAAGCGGGTTGATCTTGTGGTCACATTGCAGGACGCGAGAAAGATGGAGGATGTGGAACGCGTTGGCATGGAGCAGGATTTCCTGGAGATACTGGGCATTACTGTGCCCCACGTTCGGATACCGGTCAGCCCAGGCCGTGACTTGGGGCGGCTGGTTGAAGTTGCGGCGTTGCATCAGAAGTTAAAAGCGATGGGGCACAACACCGCGAAAGAGTTTAACGACCGTTTGATTGAGAAAATGCGCAGCGAGGCTAAAGGATGAAACCATCGCCGAGCGGCGAAGATGAACATCATCGCCCGTTGACCCGAGATGTAGCGGTTACGAACAAGCAGGGCATCCACGCCCGGCCAGCGGCGCTTTTTGTCAAAACGGCGGCGAAGTTCGAATCCGAGATTGGCATCGAAAAGGAAGGCGAGGCGGTCAACGGAAAGTCTATCATCGGCTTGCTGATGCTGGCGGCAGGGCAGGGCACAAAGCTCACCCTGACGGCGCAGGGACAAGACGCGGAGAAGGCGTTGGCCGAGTTGGCGAAGTTGTTTGAAGACAAGTTTAACGAAGACTAGCGGTTGACCTGGAGCACACCCGTCGCAGACGGCGCGCGGGTTGCCGCAGCGACGGAACAGGATGAGCGATCCCGAGTCGTCCAAGAAAGAATCGATCTATCGCGGCATCGCCGTTTCCCCCGGCGTGGTGCGAGGGCATCTCTATGTCTATCGGCCCGAGGAAGTGGCGGTCGAGAAACGGTCGATCAGGGACGAAGACCTCGCCGGCGAGTTTGCCCGGTTGGAACAGGCCGTCATCAAGACGCGCCAGCAACTCATCGATATTCCCCAGCATATCGGCAGGGAAATGGGCAACGACAAGCCCGGCATTTTCGACGCGCACCTGCTGGTTCTCGATGACCCGATGCTGATGGAGCAGATATTCAAGCGCCTCAAGAGCGAGAAGCTGAACGTTGAGTTCATTTTGAAGGAAGTCAGCGACCAGTATGTCCAGGCGCTCTCTAAGGTGGAGGATACCTTCATGCGGGAGCGGGCCGCCGACATGCGGGATGTCGGCCGCCGTATCCTCCGCAACCTCGTGGGCGCCGAGCATGACGAACTGCAGCGGTTGCCGGGACCGCGCATTGTGTTGGCGCAGGATTTTTCGCCATCGGACACGGCGCTGATGGATCGCCGCAAGGTGCTTGGATTTGCGGCCGAGATGGGCAGCCGCACCTCGCACACGGCCATTCTCGCGCGCTCACAGGGCATTCCCGCGGTCGTGGGCCTTCACGAATTCGGCCGGGAGATCGCCAGTGGCCAGGAGGCGCTGCTGGATGGTTACAGCGGGCTGCTCATCGTCAATCCGACCGAACAAACGCTTTTCGAATACGGCCAGATTGAGATTCGCTGGCATAGCATCGAGGAGCGGCTGCGACAGCTTCGCCTGGAGCCGGCTCGCACTCGTGACGGCTGTGTGATCCGCCTTGGTGCAAACATCGAGCTTGAAGAGGAGGTTAAGACCGCCGTCGAGCACGGCGCGCAAGGCGTGGGGCTTTACCGCACCGAATATCTGTTCCTGAATCGTCAGACGCTTCCGACCGAGGACGAGCAGTTTGCCTCGTATTCCAACGTCGCCCGCGCCATGAAGCCGCATGAGGTGATCATCCGCACGCTCGATGTCGGCGGCGACAAGGTGCTCGTTGCCGGGGAGCACACGCGCGAAGCCAATCCGTTCCTGGGGTGGCGCGGTGTGCGCTTCTGCCTGGATCAGCCCGACATGTTCAAGACGCAAATGCGCGCCATTCTTCGTGCCAGCGTCGAGGGCAACATCAAGATGATGTACCCGATGATCAGCGACCTCCAGGAGGTCAAACGCGCGAATGAGTTGCTCAACGTTTGCCGCGAAGAGTTGCGGCGCGAGGGGAAACCCTTCAGCGAGCAGTTGGAGGTGGGCCTGATGATCGAGGTGCCGGGCGCTGCGATGATCGCGGACGTGCTGGCCGAGCACACATCGTTCTTCTCTATCGGCACCAACGATCTCATCCAATACAGCATCGCAGTGGATCGCGGCAACGAGCGCGTCGCACACCTTTACGCGCCGACGCACCCTGCGATCCTGCGTCTCATCAAGAACGTCGTGGAGGCCGCGCGTGCGAAGAATATCTGGGTGGGCGTGTGCGGCGAGATGGCCGGCGATCCCGTCATGGTGCCGCTCGTGCTGGGTTTGGGTGTTACCGAGTTGAGCGTGAGCGCCGTGGCATTGCCGGCGGTGAAATACATCATTCGCAACATGAATATGGCCGACGCACAAGCGCTGGCGGAACAGGCATTGCGTTGCGGCGCGACGGGCGACATAGCGATCCAGTTGGAAACCTTTGCCCGATCCATCGCGCCGGACCTTATGGAGTTGGTCAAGCCGGGCAAATCGAAAATATGAAACTGCTCATTCTTGCCGCCGGTTATGCCACGCGGCTCTACCCATTGACTCTGAACAAGGCGAAACCGTTGCTCGATGTGGCGGGCAAACCCATGATCGAGCACCTGCTCGACAAGTTCGTTGGCAAACCGGGCCTCGACCAGATCTACGTCGTCACGAACAACAAGTTCGCCGCCGACTTCGCGCAGTGGGGCCGTGATTACGCGAGCCGGCACCCCGGCGCGCGCATCACAGCCATCTGCGACCACACGACCTCCGACGCCGACAAACTCGGCGCCATCGGCGACATCAACCTCGTCATCAACGAAACCAAGCTCGACGATGACCTCATCGTTGTGGCCGGCGACAACCTCTTCGAGGAGGGCGCTGACGGTTTCCTGGCAGCGGCCCAACGCAACGCGGCCCAAGGCCGCCCGACGGTCGTCACCTACGACGTGGGCAATATCGAGGAAGTGCGCAAGAAGTACTGCAACATCCAGATGGCGCCGGATGGCCGGGTGGTGTTGTTCGTTGAGAAGGACCCGACCGCCAACAGCACCGTGGCCGCAATTTGTCTTTACTATTTTCCGCGAAATACGATTAAACTCGTGGCGCGTTACCTGGCGGAGGGGAATAACCCTGACCAGCCGGGCCGATATATTGGCTGGCTCTACAAACAAGCGCCGGTCTATACGTATCAGATTCGCGGACGTTGGCTGGACATTGGCTCCAAGGAGACGTTGGAGCAGGCCAACCGGGAGTTCGCGCGAAAGCCGTAGCGAGAAAAGGATAAAAAATAGATATGCACTTGAGTCGTCGTTATATTTTCAGTTCAGAGTCGGTCACCGAAGGTCACCCCGACAAGGTGTGCGATACGATCAGCGATTACGTTCTGGACGCCTGCCTCGCGCAGGACCCCAGGAGCCGCGTCGCCTGCGAGACGTTGGCGAAATCCAACCTCGTCGTCCTCGCCGGTGAAATCACCACCAAGGCCCACCTCGACTACGTCAAGATCGTCCGCGAGGCCGTCCGCGAGATCGGCTACACCAAGGACGTCAGCACCGTTTTCAACGACGAGGATTGCTTCGTCACCTGCGCGCTCATCAAGCAAAGCCCCGACATTGCCCAGGGCGTGGATGACCGCGCCGCCGAAGGCAAAGGCACCGCCGAGCAGGGCGCGGGCGACCAGGGCCTCATGTTTGGCTACGCCTGCACCGAGACGCCGGAACTGATGCCGGCGCCCATCATGTATGCCCACAACCTCGGCAAGGCGTTGCGCGAAGCGCGGCGCAGCGGCGCGATCAAGTGGCTCCGGCCCGACGGCAAGACCCAGGTCAGCGTCGAATACGAGGGCCTGAAGCCCGTCCGCGTGGACACCGTCGTCATCTCCAACCAGCACGACGCGGCCGTCAAGCACGACGAGATCGAGAAAGTCATCATCGAGCAGATCATCAAGAAGACCCTCCCGGCCAAGCTGCTCGACAAGAAGACCCGTTACCTCATCAACCCCACCGGCCGATTCGTCGTCGGCGGTCCCGAAGGCGACAGCGGCCTCACCGGTCGCAAGATCATCGTGGACACCTACGGCGGCATGGGCCGTCACGGTGGCGGCGCGTTCTCCGGCAAGGACCCCAGCAAAGTGGACCGCAGCGCCGCCTACATGGGCCGCTACGTCGCCAAGAACATCGTCGCCGCGGGCCTGGCCGACCATTGCGAAATCCAGTTCGCCTACGCCATCGGCCATCCCGAGCCCGTCAGCGTCATGGTCCACACCTTCGGCACCGGCAAGGTTGCCGACGAGAAGATCGAGAAAGCGGTGCAGGAAGTGTTCAGCTTCAAGCCCGCCAACATCATCAAGCAGCTCAACCTGCTGCGGCCCATCTACCGCAAGACGACCAACTACGGCCACTTCGGCAAGATTGACGACCTCGACGCGCTCACGTGGGAGCGCACCGACAAGGCCGAGGCGCTCAAGAAAGCCGCCAAGTAATTCCCGGTATCAGCCTCTGTTGAGAAACGGCCGCGTTCGCAAGAGCGCGGCCGTTTTGCTGTTCGGGAATGGGCTTCCAAGGCTATTGCTGAACGCAGGCTGCCTTTGTTCAACTCCCTTTTCCTTGCTTGCCGCTATAGGCTGCCCGCCCTACACTCCGCCCACGATGTTTAAGAACATCTGGGATTCACTCCGCCGGCTCTATTTGAAAAACAAGCGACCGTGGCTGGTTGGCTTTAGCGGCGGCAAAGTCAACGATTGCTGCTACGACCCGCACGACACCACGGGCAGTCTCAACTTCGTCACCAGCCGACCAGCTACGTTTCAATGACTCGCGACCAACTCAAACAACTCGAGGCCGACCTCTGGAGTGCCGCCGACAACCTCCGAGCCAACTCCGATCTCAAATCCAGCGAGTATGCCACGCCGGTGCTAGGGCTGATTTTCCTGAAATTCGCTGACAACAATTATCGCCGGCATGAGGCCGACATCATTGCGGAATACCAGAAACTGAAAGGGACGCGCCGCGAGAAGAAGCTTTCGGACATCGCTATTGAGAAGTGCGGTTTTTATCTCCCGGACCACGCGCGCTACGAGCACCTGCTGAATCTCGCTGAAGAAAAAGACATTGCCAAAGCGCTCAAGGAGGCGATGAAGGCCATCGAGGAATACAAACCCGAACTCGAAGGTGTTTTGCCCAAGGACGAATACTTTCGCCTCACTCGGGACGAGAAGACGAAGAACATCCCGAACCAACTGCTGAAGAATTTCGCCAACATTCCGGCAGATTTCAGCGGCGACCTCTTTGGCCAGATTTACGAATACTTCCTCGCCGAGTTTGCCCGCAGCGAAGGGTCAAAAGGTGGCGAGTTCTTCACGCCGCGCTCCGTCGTCCGGTTGATGGTCGAGATGATCGAGCCGCACGGCGGCAAGGTGTTTGACCCCGCATGCGGCTCAGGCGGCATGTTCGTGCAATCGGCCCAGTTCATTGAGGCGCACCGCAAGGAGCTGAAGGATGACGACAGCAGTGTGTTCGTTTACGGGCAGGAAAAGACGCTGGAAACCGTCAACCTCGCCAAGATGAACCTCGCGGTGAATGGCCTGCGCGGAAAAGTCATGAAGGCCAACACCTACTACGACGATCCGCATGGCAGCTTCGGCGCGTTCGATTACGTCCTCGCCAATCCGCCGTTCAACGTGGACGACGTGAGCCTCAGCAGCGTGGAGAAGGACAAACGCTTCAACACCTACGGCATCCCGCGCAATAAATCGAAGGTTAAGAAAGCCGACGCCGGCAAGGAAACCGTCCCGAACGGGAATTATCTTTGGATCAATCTCTTTGCCACCTCGCTC
>JBAZIR010000116.1:0-14498 GCA_041651735.1 Verrucomicrobiia bacterium
AGTCGGTCTCCGCTCGGCACCGGCCGAACGCCCGTGGTGGCCAAAGAAGGCCATCTCGCCAAAGTAATCGCCCGGACCGACGCGGCCCAGGGTTTCCTCGCTGCCGTCGGGCAGTGACTTGAAGACGCGCACACGGCCGGACTCGATCAGGTAGAGATAATCGCCGGCTGAGCCTTCCTCAAACACCTTGCCTCCGCCCGCGCGGTAATCCATCGGGACACACCGCTGCAGAAACGTGGCGATCGTGGCGCAATCCAAGCCCGCAAACAGTTTGTTATTGGCCGGCGGGCAGGCCGCCGGTGAACTGAAAGGGGTTGGCTCGCAGCCGCTCATCGCGTAGTCAGCGCCCGCAGGCCTTTCTTCAAGTTGGAGGGACGAAGCACGACCAAGCCTGTCTTGGCCGACGGTCCGGAAGCGCAATACGCGTATTCGATGTTGACGCCATGTTTGGCAAATTTGCGGGCAACCTGTGCGAGCGAACCGGGACGGTTCTTTTCCTCGATCGTCAGAACCTGCTGGTCCACGACCAGCGTGCCGCGTTCCTCAAAAATTTCCAGTGCCTTGCGCGGGTCAGAGCAGATGAGGCGTACGACGGCATGATCCACGGTATCACTGATGGTCAGGGCAAAGATGTTGACCCCCTCGGCAGCCAGCGTTTCGCAGACGTTGGCGAGCGTGCCAGGTTTATTGGCAAGGAAAACGGAAAGCTGCGTGGTGATCTGACATTTCATAGTCGGGGTCTCCTGTGGTTCAGTGTTGAATCTCCGAATGGTTCGCGTTGACCTCTGGCATTACCAAAGTCCAAAACCACCCACTTTGCAACTGCGAGATGCGTCCTCATTGCGGGGCGCTGTCCGACGGCAGATCGTCAGGCAGGGTGTTCCGCCAACTGCGGAGCCTTCTGCTTCGGCTGGCGCGGCATGGCGACGCGGCCGGTGCGCGCGATTTCGATGATGCCGAACGGCTCCAGCAGATGCAGAAACTTGTTCAGCTTGCCCTCGTCGCCGGTAATTTCCACCATCAACTCCGCGCGCTGCACATCCACAATCTTGCCGCGGAAAATGTCGCAAATTTGCATGATCTCACTGCGCGCCTTGGCATCGGCATTCACCTTGACCAGCGCCAGCTCGCGGTCCACATATTCGCCCTCGCGGAAATCGCGGACGTTGACCACGTTCACCAGCTTGTTGAGCTGCTTGACGATCTGCTCCAGCGTGGCGTCATCGCCACGGGTGACGATCGTCATTCGCGAAAAGCCCGGTTGCAGCATCGGTGCAACATTGAGCGTGTCAATGTTGTAGCCGCGGCCCGAAAACAGCCCGGCTACGCGCGCCAGGACGCCGAATTTGTTTTCCACCAGCACTGAGATCGTGTGTCGCATAGCGGCTTCTTATAGGTCATCGCCCCGCTTCCTGCAACCCGTAACCAACGTGCCGACAGCACCGGGCAGGCTCCTCGTCGCAGTCGCCGGGGAAAAGCAGGTTTTGCCACGACGGTTTTCGAAGGGGTCAGTAGCGCCACCAAATCTTCAGGAGATCCCGTGGCGCTTGGGACGCATATTGCGAGAAGAACCGGGACTTTTCCGTGTCGCGCCACTCGCGCAGATGCACCTCCGCGATCGCGCGCCGGGCTTGCCTTCTGCCTACAAACTGAATCAGCCGGGCCAGCACCTCGACGTCAAACAACCACGGACTGAGAAACGGTTCCTGAAAGATCTTCTCCGCCGCCTGCCGGCGAAACACTTTCGCGCCGCATTGGGTGTCGCGAAAACGCATCCCCAGCGCCGCCGAGGCCGCCTGCGCAAACGCCCAACTCGTGAAACGCCGCCAGGCCGGCCGGTGAACCTTGTGTTCGGGGTCCCGGCGGCGCACGCCAATGGCCGCGAGCGCTTCGGGATGCCGGTCGAGCGTCGTCATGAAATCGTGGATCAGTTCCAGCGATGCGGAGAGGTCGGCGTCCCAGTAGCCGACGAAATCGCACGCGCCGCCGGCCAGTACGCGCCGCATGCCCTGGCGGACAGCCTCCGCTTTGCCCGAGTTGCGCTCCAGATGAACGACCTCGACGCGCGGATGCCTCTTCGCAAACCCGTCGAGCATCTCTGGCGTGGCGTCTTTGCTGCCGTCGTTCACGAACACCATGCGGTCATCCCGCTCCTGGTTCAGGTGCGTGTGCCAGGCTCCGAGCTTGAGCCGATGCGCTTCGTTGTAGCACGGCACGATGAGCGCAAGGCGGATGGGAGAGGTTTGTGTGTCGGACATTGTTCTTCTCAGACTTGTCGTTGCCGGTAGTCGCGCGGCGTGCAGCGCATCTGCCGGCTGAATACGTTGGTGAAATACTGGCTCGACGAAAAACCGCACGCGAACGCGATCTCCGTGATCGTCACATCGGGCCGGCGCGCGAGTTGCTCGCAAGCCCGCTCAATTCGCGCATGGGTCAGATACCGGGTCGGCGTCATATTCGTCAACTTGCGAAAGTAATGAACAAACTGTGTCACTCCCATGTGACAGCTTTCCGCCATGGATTCAAGCGTCCATGGTTGGTCGAGCGTTGCCGTCAATTCGCCGAGGAACAACCGCAGCGTCCGCTCGGCGCTGGTCAGCGACTCGCGCAGGGGGATCTTCCGCTCCCGGAAGGCCTCCAGCAACGCCAGCAAGACCTCGTTAACCAGCACCGCCAGCCGCGAGCATCGGTTCCCGCCGCGGTCCTCGTCCACCGCTTGTGCGATGCCAAGGAACCCCTGCCGTATCGCCTCCGAGCCGGGCCAGACGTATTGCTCGTTCTGGCGCAGGCAGCGCGTCAGAAAATCCAGGTCCGGGCGGTTGAGGATGATCCAGGACGGCCATGTCCAGGTCTGGTGCGGCCGGCGCACGCCGACGTCGAGGATGAACCAGATCAGCTTGCTCGAACCGATGCACGGATCGCCCACCTGATGCGGCTGCCATGGGCGCGTAATCATGAACTGGTCATGCGCCAGTGTTTGGCGGTTCTTCTCGATGAACACCGGCGTCTGTCCGCCCGCCATAAACGCGATTTCGATACCCTCGTTGCGGTGAACCGGCAATCCCCAACGCTGCTTGGGCCCGGCGTCCCAATAGCCGATGCTGCGCACGCCCGGCAGTTGTTCGCGTCCGAGCCGCCGGCCGGGATACCCCTCCCGCGCCAGCGCGCTGAGCCGCACTTGGCCCGCGCGCACGGCTTCCACCAGCGGCAGGCAACTGTCTGCGTGGTAGGTCTTGCCCGCTTCGCGATAGACTGGCTGGCGGCGGATGACGGCTTGGCTCATGATCTTGCGCGGTCGGAAAACCGCGCAGCCAGATTACCCGCAGCGCCCGCATTTGTCATCCTCTCTTGCCGTCGCGCGCCGCCCGCAGCAACCTTTGCTGATGCAAAACGGCCCGCGAGTGTTTAGAATTGCGAGTTGACGAGCGGGCTCAAGCTTTGGATAACAATAGATCACAAGTCATAATCTGCGGGAACGTGTCAGTGAAAAAAAGTCTCACAAGTCAATTTGGAGTCTGAATGGGAAGCACAACGGCTGCCCTAGTTGCATTAAGAGAAACTTTGGCTGAATCGGAAGAGCCGATTCTGAGGGCATTGAAATTTCGTATTCACCTGCCCTTCAATCCAGGGTTGTACTCCAAGCTGTCTTTGATCGGCCTGAGCCGGTTCGATATCATGTTGTATTACAACGAACTTGGGCGCGCCATGTCCGGAAGCTACAAACACGGCGAACGGCCGTTGAGCGCCTTCTGGCTGCCGAACACGAGGCTCCCTTCCATGGATGTGACTCCCGACATCCGGCAGGGGTATGTGCGGGTCCTCCAACAGCTATGCAGCCCGGAAGACGACCCCAAAACCTATGGCAATGCGTCTCGCGGGGATCTGGATGCGCTTTGGTTCCTGTCGAAGCGAATCCACGAGGCGGGCATCTCCGTTGGCGAGAGAAAGTTGAGCGACGCGGATGATGAGACCATGGTTCGCTATAAGAACGAGGCCCGTGGAAAAGACGTGGACAGGCTGGCGGGCTTGCTCAAAGACGAGGAACAGGAAAGAGCCGTGATTCAAAGAATCCAGTGGAAGGCCGGGCAAATCCAACTGGATCCCGGCATTGCAGAAAAACTGTTCCGGGATCTGGTGTTTCCCACGACCTTGAAACTGGAGGCGATGGTTATCATCAACGCCTACAGGTCCAATTAGACAGGCGGATGGTTGATGGCCCAAAAAGAGTTCGGGCGGATTTGTTACCAAACCCGCCCGAGTGATTCCTGCCGGTCTTTGACCGGAACGGCTATTTGGCGCCGTATTCGCCGCACTTCTTCTCGATGAGTTGCTTTTCCAGACGCACGTATTTCGGCAGGCCGCCTTCCATGGGCGGCGTCACTTCACCTTGAATCAGCGGGCGGGCGTATTCGATAAATTTCTCGTTCGGCAGCGTGCCCTTCTCATTGAGCCAGTCGCGCGGCACCCGTTTCTCGTTGTTGGCGATTTCGGCCAGCGGCGTTGTGCCGGCGCCGAATTTCACGCTGTCGCCGGCGCCTTCGCGGGTGAGAGTCACCATCACGTCGGTCTGGCCCTCGACCGCGAGCTGCACAGCGCGCGCGCCGGCCATGTAGGCGTTGTCGCGGTCGGTCTTGCTGGCGCAATGACTCGCCGAACGTTGGATGACGCCGATCTTGGCGGTGCGGCACTTCACGCCGGCTTCCTTCTCGATGATGCTGCGGATGCTCTCCGCCGCGCCGCCGAGTTGCGTGTGGCCGAAGGCGTCCTTGACGAACTTGCCGTCCATGAAGTTGATGAGCTTGCCGTCCGGCCCGAGCAAACCTTCGCCAACGACGACGACGCAACGGTTATACTTGGCGACGACTTCCTTCACCTCGGCGACAAACGCTTCCTGCACGAACGGCACTTCCGGCAACAGGATGATGTGCGGGCCGTCCTCCTCGGAACGCTTGGCCAGCACGGTGCCGGCGGCGATCCAGCCGGCGTGACGGCCCATGACTTCGATGAGGTTGCACGTGGGATTGCTGCACATCGCCTCGGTGTCACGCGAAGCTTCCATTACAGCGGTGGAGAGGTACTTGATGACACTGCCGTAGCCGGGACAGTGGTCGGTGAACGGCAGGTCGTTGTCGATCGTCTTCGGCACGCCGATAACGCGCAGGTCGTAGCCCTGCTCCTTCGCCAGCTTGTTGACCTTGTCGGCGGTGTCCATCGAATCGTTGCCGCCGATGTAGAAGAAATAGCGGATGTTCTGCGCCTTGAAGACTTCGAGGATGCGCTCACAATCGCGCTGGGCCTCGGCGGCCTTGGCGGCGTCCTTGCTGTCAAACGCGAGCTTGTGGCGGCACGAACCGAGCGCGGCGGCCGGCGTGTAGAGCAGGCCCTTGATCGTGCTGTTCTTCTCATCTCCCAAATTGATGATTTGTTCATTGAGCACGCCGAGGATGCCGTTCAGGGCGCCGTAAACTTCCTCGATTTGTTCGTGCTTGAAAGCCTCTTCGATGACGCCGGCGATACTGGCGTTGATCACTGCGGTCGGTCCACCCGACTGCGCCACGATGCAATTTCCGACTAAGTCTGCCATAAAGTTGTTCCTCTGCTATAACGACGACATATGTTCCAAAGTACAGCATAGTTGCAAACGGTCTGCGGCAAGTCAACTCCCTGATTCCCGCGACCTCCCCTGTTTCTTTCACCTCTCGTTTTTAATTGCAGAAAGCCGCGCTTTCAGCCGCCTTGACAGTCGCCAGCTTCTCCAACATCATCCGCAGAAAGAACAGGGCACCATGGCAGATTTTCAACCATTCCAAGCTTTGAGTTATAATCTTGATCGCCTCCGACAGCAGCCGGAGCGCGGCGCCGGCCTTGCCGACGTGCTCACCGAGCCTTACGACAAGATCACGCCGGAAATGCAGGCGGCCTACTACGGGCGGCATGACCACAACATCGTGCGCGTCATTCTCGGCCGCGAAGAGGCGGGCGACACCAATCAGCACAACAAATACACGCGCGCAGCGGGGTCTTTTCGCGCCTGGCAACAGGAGAAGTTCCTCGTCCGCCGCGACCAGCCGGCGATTTTTGCCTACGAGCAGACGTTCCGCGTTGGCGGCCGGGAACTGACCCGCCGCGCGTTGATTGGCCGCGTGCGGCTCAGCCGTCCAGAGGAAGGCCAGATTCTGCCGCACGAGCGCACACTCAGCAAACCGAAGGCCGACCGCCTCAACCTGTTGCGCCACGCGCAGGCGCATTTCGGTCAGATTTTTCTGCTTTATCCGGGCAGCGGCGCGGAACTGGCAGCGGCGCGCGCCGCGGCGACGCCGATGGCAAAGTTCGAGGATGCCTACGGCATCCGCCACCGTCTCACGGCCATCGAGGAAGGCGCGGATCTGAAAGTGGTGCAGCAAGCGCTGCGGCCGCTGAAGTTCTACATTGCCGATGGCCACCATCGGTTTGAGACCTCGCTCAACTACCGCGAGGAGATGCGGCGGCAGCATCCGAATGCCGGCCCTGACGCGCCGTTCGAATTCACGATGGCGACGCTCGTGGCGATGGACGATCCGGGCCTCGTCGTGTTGCCGACGCACCGGCTGGTCCACAACATTGCCAGCTTCAGCGCCGATGCGCTGCGCGGCGCGCTGGCGGAATGGTTCAATCTCGAACCTGCCGCCGACCTCAACGCGCTGCTCGCGCGCATGGGGCAGGCGCCTGCCGATGATCACTGGTTCGGCTTATTCCTTCCCGACAGTGGTTTCACGCTGCTGAAGCTGCGCCGCGACCGCGACCGCGCGCCTCTGTTTGCCGGGCAGCCGCCGCTTTGGGAAAACCTGGACGTCGCAATCCTGCACACAGTGATCCTCGACCGGATGCTTGGCATTAACGAAGAGCGGCTTCGCGAGGAATCCAACCTCCACTATCTGCGCGAGGCTGCGGCGGGCGTCGAGAGCGTTCGTGGAGGACAGGGCCAGGCGTTCTTCCTACTGAATCCGACACCGGTGCGCGCAGTGCAGGCCATCGCCGACGCGCGCTCGCGGATGCCGCAAAAGAGCACGGATTTCTATCCAAAGCTGCCGACGGGGATGACCATCTACGACGTCTCGGTGTAGGCAGCGACGCTGGCGCTCCGCCATGCAGACGGAAATTACGGCTTGGCCGGTGCGACGGCGGGCGTGGGCTTCTTTTGCGGTCCATCGCCGAGCATCTTGAGCTTCTCGGCGACGGATTTGTTGTTCGGCTCAATTCCAATGCCCTTGCGAAGCTGCTCTCGGGCGAGATCTTTCTTGCCGAGTTTGAGGTAGATGTCGGCGAGATGCTCGAACACGGTGGCGTCTTCCTTGGCCGCGTCGCTCTTGGCCGCCTCGCTGATACATTGGAGCGCCTTGCGGTAATCGCCCTTGCGGTAATAAACCCATCCGAGGCTGTCGAGGAACGCGCCGTTCTTCGGCTGGATCTTCAGTGCGTGTTTGACCAGTTCCTCGGCTTCCTTGAGGTTGATGTTCTTTTCGGCGAACATGTAGCCGAGGTAGTTGCAGCTCTCGTCGTTATCCGGATTCAGCTTGATGGATTGGCGGAAGAGCTGCGTCGCGAGGTCAAACTTCTTGGCACGCTCGGCGGCGGCGCCGTAATAGAAGTAGAACGCGCTGTCCATCAGTTCCTTGTCTTCGGTGCGCGCCTTGGCCATCGCCTCCGCCTGCGCAAATGCCTCCACGGCCGCCGGATAATCCTTCATGCTGCTATAGATCAGTCCATGAAAATAAGGCACGCGCGCGCTGACGGGGAAACGATCCCTGGCGCGCTGCAAAGTCTGGATCGCTTCCTTGGGATGCTTCTGCGCCACCTGTAGCCGGGCCACGCGCAGGTAAAGCTCAAGTTCCTTCGGGTTCAGGATCAGCGCCTGCTCGTAGTTGGCCTGGGCGCGGTCGAGCATCTTGCTGTCCTCGTAAAAATTCCCGAGCATCCGATAGACCTTCCAGTTCAACGGCTGGCGCTTGGCCACTTCCTCGATCTGCGCAGCGCCCTGGATGAAATCCTTTTTTGCGGCGTAGGCATAGGCGAGCCGCTCGCGGACCTCCAACACGTCAGGCCGTTTTTCCAGCAGTTTCTTATAGAGGGCGATGCCATCGTCGGGCCGGCCGATCATGACGTAGTAACCGGCGAGACGAAATGGAACGCTCAAATCCTCCGGTGCAAATCCCTGGGCTTTTCCGTAGCACTCGATGGCGCGGTCGGTCTTGGGCTTCTGCTTGTAAACGACCTTAACGGCCTTCTCGATGTCCGGGCCGCGCATCGCCACCACGTAGAGATCGCCCAGCGTGGCCCAATAGTGGGCATCCTCGCTCTTCTGCGCAAATGCGCGCTCCAGTGCCTTGAGCGAGTCGGCGGTTTTCCGGTCCCTCAGGTAACAGCCGACGAGCGACTGATACGGCCCGATCTGGAGCGGGTCGAGCTTGCTGGCGGCGGTGTAGGCGATGGCGGCTTTGTCCTTCTTCCCGACGGTCTGGTAGGCGATGCCAAGGAGCAGTTGGATTTCGTAACGCTTGCTGTTTGCCGCCGCCGCCTTGGTGAGCACCCCGAGCGCCTTGTCGTTCTGCTTGCGCCGCAGATATTCCGCGCCGAGCTTGGCGGCCAGTTCCACCTGGCCCGGGTCAAGCTTTAGCGCGGCCTCGTATTCGGCAATGGCGCGCTCCGGTTCCCGCCGCAACTCGTAAAGCTGGCCCGCCGCATAGTGCGCTATCGCTTCGGCACGAGCCTGAGCTTCGGGTGTGAGTTGGAGGATGTCGCGGCTGGGGGCGCGCTTGATGTTTTTCGTCGCCGTTGAAGGCGCCGGTTTCGACGGTTGGGTGGCCGTGGCGCCACTGCACCACACGCCGCCCGCCAGCACCAAGCCAAACGCCACCGCTCGCGCGAGCCAGCCGGCTGCGCGTCGGAAACCTTGTTGGTCTTTCAACACAAGCTTTCTTTCCCGCGAAGCGCGCCGGCCTGTGCCGGCGCGCGTGTTCCATGGCTACCGAGCCGGCCGGGCGCCGGCGCGGCTTACTTCTGCCACGCGCGTTTCATGTGACGGTGCGCCTTTGAACGCTTCCGTCGCTTATGTCGATTCATCTTTGCTTTGCGACGTTTCTTGATGGATCCCATGGACTATTTCCTTCGGACAGTGTTTGAAAAAACGGGTTGGGCGGCTTACGCCACCACTTTGTTCAACGGATACTCGATGATGCCCTCCGCGCCGACCGCTTTGAGCTGCGGGATGATCTCCCGCACGATGTTCTCGTCAATGATCGTCTCGACGGCGACCCAGCCACGCTGGCTCAGTGTGCTGACCGTCGGATTGCGCAACGCCGGGAGCTCTTTCAGCAGCCTCGGCAACTGCTTGCGCTGAATGTTCATCTTCAGGCCGACCTTCTCCTGAGCCGCCAACGCGCCTTTGAGCAGCATCACCAGCACCTCGATCTTGTGGCGCTTCCAGTCATCGGCCCACGCCTTGCGGTTGGCGATGAACTGCGGATACGACGTCGTCAGCGTGTCCACGATGCGGAGGTTGTTCGCCTTCAGCGACGAACCGGTCTCGGTCAGCTCCACGATCGCGTCCACCAGCCGGTCGGCGGCCTTCACCTCGGTGGCGCCCCACGAAAATTCCACTTCCGCCTCCACGCCATGCCGCTTAAGCCAGCGGCGCGTGAGGTTTACCACTTCCGTCGCGATCCGCTTGCCCTGCAAGTCTTTCGGGCCTTTGATCGGCGAATCGTTCGGCACCGCCAGCACCCAGCGCGCCGGCATCAGTGTCTGCTTCGAGAACGCGATCTCCGCCACCGCGTGCACGTCACTGGCGTTTTCCTCGATCCAGTCCTTGCCCGTCAGTCCGGCGTCGAGCGAGCCTAGCTCCACATAACGGCTGATTTCCTGCGCGCGGATGAGCCGCACCTCGATCTCCGGGTCGTTGATTCGCGGCACATACGAGCGGCTGCTGACGTTCACGACGAAGCCGGCCTTCGCCATCAGGGCAAACGCCGACTCCTGCAGGCTGCCTTTCGGCAACCCCAGTCGCAGCACCTTCGTCGATGTTTTCTTTGTTTCGCTCACAACGGGTCGCAAACTATAGGTAGGCCCCCGCCGCAAATCAACGATTGTTTCCGAAGAATAGCGCCCTGGGTTGCGGCAGGCCGCCTGCCCTCACGCAACGGCCCGGCGTAGGATGATCAGCCACGAATGGAACGCCGGTTTTCCCGCTGAACCACCGAATGCACGATAGGCACGGAAGATGGAGCAGCGGAATCAGGATGAATCCCAACGGGATTCAATCACTCAGCGCAGCGTTAACGCGTGGCGGCTACGCCGGGAAAGCCATCCGACAGAGGCGCATCTCTGAAAGAGTCGCCCCTCCTTGGAAACCCGGAGAAAGCGTGCGCTGAGCGGCCGCTCCGCTTGTTTTCGACAATGAGGATTCCGCGTCCTTCGTGACGCGGGTTACTTGTGCTGGCTGCGGGCGGAGGGTTGGCCGCGGTGGCGGCGCTTGACTTCAATCAGGGCGATCGCTTTCTGCATCGAAGCTTCGACGGTGACCACTTCCTCGTCGCTGAGCTTCTGGGCCAGCCGCTGCTCGGCGCGCTTGCGAGCATCAATAGCGGCGACCTCGTCAATCGACTCGGCGCGCAAAGCCATGTCGGCCAGCACGCGCACGGCCTCGCCGGTGATTTCGGCAAAGCCGGAGCCGATGGCCATCACGGTTTCCTCGCCATCCTTGGTGATGCGCAGCTCGCCGGGCACAATCGTCGTCATCAGCGGCTCGTGGCCAGCCAGCACGCCGAGTTCGCCGGCTGCGCCGGGCAGCACCACCATGTCCACCTGCTCGGAGTAGGCGATGGCTTCCGGCGTGACGATTTCGAGTTTGAGCGTTGTGGCCATGGGGCGGGATTCGCGATTAGTGATTCGTTATCTGAGAATCGTGATTCGTTGTCCGTGATTGGTGCTTCATCATCGAGTTACGTGTTACGAATTACGAGTCACGAGTTACGAATTACCCTTCCTTGATCTCCTCGATGCCGCCCTTCATGTAGAAGTTGCCCTCGGGCACTTCGTCGTGCTTGCCGTCGAGGATTTCCTTGAAGCCGCGCACGGTTTCCTGCACGGGCAGTTGTTTGCCGGGGCGGCCGGTGAAGACCTCGGCCACGGTGAACGGCTGGCTGAGGAAACGCTGAATCTTGCGCGCGCGGAAGACGGTAAGCTTGTCGTCGGGCGAAAGCTCGTCCATGCCCAGGATCGCGATGATGTCCTGCAGATCCTTGTAACGCTGAAGGACGCGCTGGACGCCGCGGGCGGTGTCGTAGTGTTCCTTGCCGACGATGTCCGGCGTGAGCGCGCGGCTGGTGGAGGAGAGCGGATCCACGGCCGGGTAGATGCCGATGTCCGTGAGCGCGCGATCGAGCACGATGGTGGCGTCGAGGTGCGTGAACGTCGTGGCCGGCGCCGGGTCGGTGATGTCGTCGGCGGGGACGTAGATGGCCTGGAAGGAGGTAATGGAACCTGTCTTCGTCGAAGTGATGCGCTCCTGCAACTCGCCCATTTCGGAGGCAAGGGTCGGCTGGTAACCGACCGCGCTCGGCGTGCGGCCGAGCAGCGCGGAGACCTCGGAGCCGGCTTGCGAGAAACGGAAGATGTTGTCAATGAACAGCAACACGTCCTGGTTTTTCTCGTCGCGGAAATACTCGGTGATGGCGAGGGCCGACAGCGCCACGCGCAAACGCGCGCCGGGCGGCTCGTTCATCTGGCCATAGACCAGCGCGATCTTGGACGCGCCGAGGTCGTCCTGCTTGATGACGTTGGCCTCGGACATTTCGTGGTAGAGGTCGTTGCCCTCGCGCGTGCGCTCGCCGACGCCGGCGAACACCGACACACCACCGTGCATCTTGGCGATGTTGTTGATGAGTTCCATGATGACGACGGTCTTGCCGACGCCCGCGCCGCCGAACGCGCCGACTTTGCCGCCCTTGAGGAACGGGCAGATGAGATCAATGACCTTGATGCCGGTGGTGAGCACCTGCGGGCTGGTGGACTGCTCGGTCAGCGCCGGCGCAGGACGATGGATGGGGTAGAACTTCTGGGCGTTGACCGGACCGCGTTCATCCACGGCCTCGCCGATGACGTTGAAGACGCGTCCCATGACGCACTCGCCGACAGGCATCATGATCGGGTTGCCGGTGTCGGTGGCCTCGAAGCCGCGCTTGAGGCCCTCGGTGGAACCCATCGCAATCGCACGGACCCAGTTGTCACCGAGGTGCTGCTCGACCTCGAGCGTGAGCTTGGTCGTCTTGCCGCTGACGGGGAACTCGACCGTGAGCGCGTTGTAGATGGCGGGCAGCTTGTCCGCGGACTCAAACTCGACGTCCACGACCGGCCCGATGATTTGAACGATTTTACCTTTATTCATGTGTCACTAACCTTAAGCCGTCGCCATTTGGGCGGATGCAATCTCCAGGAGTTCATTCGTGATGCTGGCCTGGCGCATCTTATTGTATTCGATCGTCAGGTCCTTGATGAGCTGCGCCGCATTGTCGGTGGCGTTCTTCATCGCCACCATGCGGGCGCTGTGCTCGCTGGCGCGCGCTTCGAGCAGCATCTGGAAGACCAGATAGTTCACGTAGTGCGGCAGCAGCGTGCCGAGCACTTCGCCGGCCGACGGTTCGAACTGATACTCGACGCCGGTCCGCTCCAGCGTCGCGCCCTTGCGGTCGCCGTCCATGCCGGCTTCCACGGCCTGAAGCTCGCCCACTGGCAGCAGCGGGCGCAATTCCATTTTCTGGTTCAGCGTGGAGACGAACCGGGTGAACAGCACGTCCACACGGTCCACTTCGCCTTTGGTGAAAAGGTCCTGCGCAAACTTTGTGATGGCGCGAGCCTCGCTGAACTGCGGCGTGTCCTTGTAGGAAAACTCCGCCGCCAGCTCCCGCTTGGTGCGGGCGATGAATTGCGCGCCCTTGCGGCCCGCGCAGATGAAGACCGTCGTCGCCTTGTCGAGCTTGGCCACTTCGCGCATCAGGTTGCTGTTCAGCGCGCCGCAAAGGCCGCGGTCAGTGCTGACGAGGATCACCGCGCGCCTGCCGGTGTTGTGTTTCTCGAGAAGCGGATGCTTGAAGTCGCCGATGTTGGCGGTGACCTCGGCGAGCACCGCATTCATGAGCGTGGCATAGGGCCGGCTCGAGAGCGCGCCTTGCTGGGCCTTGCGCATCTTCGAGGCAGCCACCATCTGCATCGCTTTGGTGATCTGCGACGTGTTCTTGACCGACCTGATGCGTCGGCGTAAATCGCGGGGACTGGCCATGCGTTACCGGTAGGTTTGTTTGAACTCCGTGACCGCTGCCTTCAACTCGGCGATCAGCGCGTCGTTCAACGCCTTTTCCTTCAAAATCTTTGCCATCAATGCCGTTTTCCGCGACGTGAGGTAGTCGGTCATCTTTGCCTGGCAATCCTTCAGTTTGTCCACGGTGACGTCATCGAAGAATCCGTTCTGGACGGCCCAGAGAACACCGACCTGCACCTCGACCGGCACCGGGTTGTATTGCGGCTGCTTGAAGACCTCGACGATGCGCTTGCCGCGTTCGAGCTGCGCCTGCGTCTTCGCGTCGAGGTCGCTGCCGAACTGCGCGAACGCCGCCAGCTCGCGGAATTGGGCCAGTTCGCCCTTGATGCGGCCGGCGACCTGCTTCATCGCCTTGAGCTGCGCAGCGGAACCGACGCGCGACACGGACAAACCGACCGAGATGGCGGGGCGGATGCCTTGGTAGAACAAATCGGTTTCCAAATAAATCTGGCCATCGGTGATGGAGATGACGTTGGTCGGGATGTAAGCGGACACGTCGCCGAGTTGCGTCTCGATGATCGGCAGCGCGGTGAGAGAGCCGTCGCCGGCCTTTTCGCTCAGGCGCGCGGAACGCTCGAGCAGGCGGCTGTGCAGGTAAAACACGTCGCCCGGATACGCCTCGCGGCCCGACGGGCGGCGCAACACCAGCGACACCTGCCGGTAGGCGACGGCGTGCTTGGAGAGGTCGTCGAAAATGATCAGCGCGTCCATGCCGTTGTCCATGAACCACTCGCCCATCGCCGCGCCCGCGAACGGCGCAAGATACTGGTTGGTGGCGGTATCGGCGGCGGACGCCGCGACGACGATGGTGTACGGCATCGCGCCCTGCTCTTCGAGAACGTTGATGACGCGGACGATGTTGGACTGCTTCTGGCCGATGGCGACGTAGATGCAGTAGAGCGGACGGTAGCCCTTCTCGCCAGACTGCTCCGCGGCGCGGTTCATGCGGGCCTGGTTGATGATCGTGTCGATGCCGATGGTGGTCTTGCCGGTGGAGCGATCACCGATGATCAACTCGCGCTGGCCGCGTCCAATCGGGATCATCGCGTCCACGGCCATAATGCCGGTCTGCACGGGCTGGCTGACCGAGCGGCGCTTGATGATGCCGGGAGCGATTTTCTCAACGGGATAAAGTGTGTCGGACTTG
>JBAZIR010000117.1:0-14301 GCA_041651735.1 Verrucomicrobiia bacterium
GGATTGTCCGCCACTTCGGATCACTCCCGCGGAGATAAAAACCTTCCCCCGGTGCTGTGAGCGGGTGTCTTGGCAGTGTGCGCCGGCCTCGGCCCGTGGTGCGACGAGGGCTAACGTTTCAGGCAGTTCCCCGACGGTGCCTGCGGGGAAAACATATTACGAACGACCCCGCCAAGCAAAGCATCGCACTGCCCGGCTCGGGCACCATGTCATTCCCACCGCCCAATGCTGGTACCATGCTGTATCCGATGTCCTTCAGAATACCCTGCTCGTAGCTGCTGAGGCTTCGCACTCCCGGACCGGTGCCCGATGCTGCGTTCATCATCAGTTCGGGATAAGCGGAGCCGTTAAACGTCAGATCATCCGTGTGGCTGCCGCTGCTGCCTTCCGACCAAGTGGTCGGAGTATAGATCGGCACACCGTCTGTGAAGGTGGGTGTCGCATACGTGCCGTTAAACCTCATGGCTCCGACACCACCCGTCAAAGTTCCCAATTGCGCAGGGTCGAACGCATAGGTGATTGGGTCAATCATGCTGGACCCGCTGGAAGTGGTCAGATATCTGTCGAACGTATACCACAGGTCGGGGTCTCCAATCGGTTTGCCCAACGCGCCAGTCCCGTTGCTTTCAATGGTGGAAATGAATCCAAACGAGTGCAGCAGTTCATGCATGGCCGTGGACACGAAATCATTCTCGCCCGCGCTGACGCCGGACGGCGTATAGGAGTAGCTCCAGGACTTGCCGAAGTTCCAGTCAATGCTGCCATCTGTGTAACTCACAGATCCGCTATAACCGCTTTGTATCTTATACTGGACTATCGTCGGTTCGAATCCAGGGACCAAAGGCCCGTAAGCGTTGCTACTCGCACTCGCCAGCGTATCGGCGTCCGGATTCGTTACGGAACTGACCGTATAACCAATCGTCGCGGTTGCATTGAAATACTGGCCCAGTTGGTTGGCCGAATACACCAACGCGTCCCGCCGTGTCTGGCCATACGTGGTGTCATACCATCCCGTTCCTGCCGCGTCCGTGTAATTGAAATTAAACGTGATCGCCGCCTGGCTTGTTTGGAGTCCCAATATCGCCACCATTCCAAACAACATCCATAAACGTGTATGCCGGTGAAATTTGATGCGCATGCAGTTCAAAGTGACTCAAAACAAGTGCTCCTTCACAGCAGGTTTAATTCTATTTGGTTTGAGCACGCATGGTAAAGAGCTATTCCAATCGTGTCTGGGAAAGGTTTGCCAGGGGCGTGGCTTGACACCTGCACCATGACGGTCAGCGAAGCCCGATCACGCGAGGAGTGTCCCGGTGGCGGTGGTGGCCGCTAAGCCGTCAGCTACTCCACAGGAACTTTAGTTTCCAACAAGAGAGCGTCTCGTGCAAACGAGGCGCTCTTTTTTGTCTGTCGGACCTTTTGAGAGCCGCGCAACGGATGGATGTTGGTAGGGCGAGCCGTCCCTGACGAGCCGTTGCGTTCGCAATGGCGCAACAAAGATGTTGAACGAGACTGCGGAGATGGGTGGAATCCGAAGTGGCGGAGAGGCGCGTTCTGAATGTGGGAGGGGCCTTAGTGCCCCGACCGTCTCGGTTTGCCGGCTGCGCGGGTCGGGGCGCTGAGGCCCCTCCCACATTCAGCGTGCCCTTCGGCGGCAACGCAGCTGTCTCTGGATTGTCCGTTACTTCGGATCACACCCCGCGGAGATAAAAACCTTCCCCCGGAGCTGTGAGCGGGTGTCTTGGCAGTGTGCGCCGGCCTCGGCCCGTGGTGCGACGAGGGCTAACGTTTCAGGCAGTTCCCCGACGGTGCCTGCGGGAAAAACATATTGCGAACGACCCCGCCAAGCAAAGCATCGCACTGCCCGGCTCCGGCACTAGATTATATCCGATGTCCTTCAGAATACCCTGCTCGTAGCTGCTGAGGCTTTGCACTCCAGGACCGGTGCCCGTTTGCGCATTCATCATCAATTGAGTGTAGGTAGAGCCGTTAAACGTCAAATCGTCCGTGTGGCTGCCGCTGCTGCCGTCTGACCAAGTGGTTGGGGTATAGATCGGCACACCGATGGGGAACGAGATTGTCGCATTCGTGCCGCTGAATCTCATAGCTGCGGCGCCTCCCGTCAATGTGCCCAGCAGACCCGTGTTAAAGGCGTAGGTAGTCGGGTTGATCAAGCTGGCGCCACCGGAGGTGGTCAGATATCTGTCGAAGGTATACCACAAGTCGGAATTGCCGGACACTTTGCCCACCAGCAGGCCGGTCCCGTCGCTCCCAATCGCGGAGATGAATCCGAACGAGTGCAACAACTCATGCATGGCTGTGGACACGAAATCATACTCGCCCGCGCTGACGCCGGACGGCGTGTAGGAATAACTCCAGGAATAGCCGAAGTTCCAGTTGATGCTGCCGTCTGTGTAACTCACAGGTCCACTGTAAGCACTTTGTATCTTGTACTGGACCACCGTTGGCTCGAATCCGGGATTCGGAGGCCCGTAAGTGCTGCTGCTTGCGCTGGCCAGCGTATTGGTGCCCGGATTGGTGATGGAACTGACTGTGTAACCAATCGTCGCGGTTGCATTGAAATACTGGCCCAGCTGGTTGGCCGCATACGTCAACGCGTTTCGCCGTGTCGGGCCATACGTGTTGTCATACCACCCCGTCCCTGCCGTGTCCGTGTAATTGAAATTAAACGTGATCGCCGCCTGGCTTGTTTGGTGTCCCAACATCGCCACCATTCCAAACAACATCCATAAACGTGTATGCCGGTGAAATTTGATGCGCATGCAGTTCAAAGTGACTCCAAACAAGTGCTCCTTCACAGCAGGTTTAATTCTATTTGGTTTGAGCACGCATGGTAAAGAGCTATTCCAATCGTGTCTGGGAAAGGGTTGCCAGGGGCGTGGCTTGACACCCGCACCCTGACGGTCAGCGAAGCCCGGCCGCGCGAGGGGCGTCGCCCGTGGCGGCAGTGGCTGAGATCAACTTGCGGCGTCTCAACAAGTTTGGTATTGAAGGTGAAATGGTGAAGAGATGAAGCTGGATCACTCAATACCAGCGGAAGGGAGGGCGGCCACTGACGTTTCAACCACGACTGCGACCCACCGCCTCACGGACTTGCCAGACGAAGCTGCACTGAATCGAACAGCCCCGAAAGAGAACGGAGGATGGTGGACGCTCTTGAGCGCGCGCGCAACGACGTCGGCATGGTTCGGCTACGGACTGGCGGTGCTGGGCACGGCGGCGGCGGCGTTCGTCCGCTGGGGGCTGGGCAAGCTTGTGGGTGAGGCGCTGCCGCCCTACATCACGTTTTATCCCGTCATCATCCTCAGCGCGCTCCTCAGCGGCAGACTGGCCGGGCTGTTGGCCACGGCCTTGTCCGCAGCCACCGTCGCCGCGGTGTTCACCTGGCCGCTGGACGCGGCGGACATCACGGGACTGGCGCTGTTCATCTGCATTAACGTGGCGATGAGCTATATTGGCGGCGCGTTGTGGACCGCACGGCAACGGGCGCAGGCGGCAGCGCGCGAGCTGGCCCGGATGAATGACGAACTGGAGGTCAAGGTGAAGGAGCGCACCGCCGAGCTGCACAAGACCATCGGCGAGTTGGAGCACTTCTCCTATAGTCTCACCCACGACATGCGCGCGCCGCTGCGCGCGATGCGCAGTTTTGCCACCCTGTTGTTGACGGAGTGCGTGGGGAGTTTAACGAGAGAGGGAAAAGATTACCTCGAAAACGTTGCCAAGTCGGCTGACCGGATGGATCAACTGGTCGTGGATGCATTGGACTATAGCAAGGCGATGCGCGAGAAGCTGCCCCTCGCGGCGGTGGATGCCGACGCGTTGTTGCGCGGCATGCTGGAATCGTATCCGGCGTTTCAACCGTCGCTGGCCAGTATCCAAATTCAGGGAACGATCCCGCCGGTGGTCGGTAATCGGGCGGGCTTGACGCAGTGCTTTTCCAATTTGTTGAACAACGCGGTGAAATTCGTCCCGCCGGGCCAGAAGGCGCAGGTGCGCATCTGGGCCGAGCAGGGCGGCGGACGGGTGCGAGTGTGGTTTGAGGACAAAGGCATCGGCATACCCAAGGACGATCACGCCCGCATCTTCGAGATGTTCCAGCGACTGAACCTGGACTACCCGGGTACTGGCATTGGGCTGGCGCTGGTGCACAAGGTGGTCGAACGCATGAACGGTCACGTGGGCGTCGAATCCGAACCGGGTCAGGGCAGCCGGTTTTGGTTGGATCTGGAAGCCGTTAACGCTGTGAAACAGGAGACTGTATGACACACAAAACAGTGCTTTACGTGGAAGACGAGGAAGCTGATGTGTTTTTCGTGAAACGTGCCTTTGCGCACTTGAACGTTTCCAATCCGCTGCGGGTCGTCCGCAACGGCAAGGATGCCGTGGACTACCTGGCTGGCACCGGCGATTTTGGCGACCGGCAACGCTATCCGGTGCCATCGCTGGTGTTGCTGGACTTGAAGCTTCCCGGGATACAGGGCTTGGACGTGCTGGCGTGGATTCGCGAGCAACCTCAGTTTCAGTCGTTGCCGGTGGTCATCTTCAGTGCGTCTCATCTGGAAACCGACAGAGACCGATCCCTGCAACTGGGCGCCAACGACTACGTCGTCAAGCCAAACGATATGACCAAGGTTCCAGAGTTCTTGTTCTCGGTTCTTAATCGTTTCGTGAAACTCGACGCAGCCGAGAGCGTGGACCCATGAAGTTCTCTCTGTACGGGTCCTCCCGATGAACTCGGAGCGGTCGGCCTGCCGCCCCGGCGGGCGAGGGGAGCGAAGGCGCGGACGGAAGAATACGAATGGCGCAACGAAAATGGTGATCGCGACTGCGGAGATGGGTGGAATCCGAAGTGGCGGACCCGGAGAGGCACGTCCTGAATGTGGGAGGGGCCTTAGTGCCCCGACCGTCTCGGTTTGCCGGCTGCGCGGGTCGGGGCGCTAAGGCCCCTCCCACATTCAGCGTGTCCTTCGGCGGCAACGCGGCTGCCTCTGGATTGTCCGCCACTTCGGATCAACAGCGAAATCAGACCGCCTGGTCTTCCTGTCGACTTGCGGAGTCCTTAGGTCTGCCCGCGGTTGATTTTCCGGCGTTACATCGGCAGAATGGCTGCGCCTTGTGAGACGTGAGCATGTCTGAGCCGGGAACAAATAGCGGAAAAAGTGGGACAGGCGTCCCGCCTGTCCAACCATTGAGACAAGACAGGCAAGATGCCTGTCCTGCTTTGTCGGAGCGCGGGTTCTGGAGCTTGATTGTGACGCAGTTCCAGGGCGCGTTCAGCGACAACGCGCTCAAGAACCTCGTCATCCTGCTGCTGATCGTCGGCGCGCCCCGGTCGCAATCCGAGCGGTATCTCATCGGGGAGTTGGTTGCCGGTATTTTTTCGCTGCCGTTCATCCTCTTTTCAATGGTGGGCGGTTTCCTGGCGGACCGGTGGAGCAAACGAACGGTGACGGTGGGCGTAAAAGGCTTTGAGATTCTTGTGATGACCGTCGCGCTGGCCGGGCTGATGGCGGGCAGCCTGCCGGTGCAACTGGCAGCGGTGTTTTTGATGGGCACGCACAGCGCGCTGTTCGGCCCGTCGAAATACGGTCTGTTGCCGGAACTGCTGCCGGAGAGGCGTCTCTCGTGGGGCAACGGCGTGATCGAACTCGGGACGTTCCTCGCCATCATCCTCGGCACCGTGGCCGGCGCGTGGATGGCGTCGGCGCTTCGCGGCCGGCTCGGATGGGCTGGCGCGATTCTGATCGCGCTGGCCATCGCCGGTTTGCTGACGAGCTTCGGCATCACCCGCGTGCCTGCCGCCGATCCCTCGAGGAAACTGCGGGTGAATTTCCTTGCCGAACTGTGGGAACAGATCGCGCGGATCCGGCGCGACCACGTGCTGTGCCTGGCGGTCGTCGGCAACACCTACTTTTGGTTTCTCGGCGCGCTGCTGCAACTGAATCTCTTCTTTTACGGCTCGGACGTGTTGCAATGCAGCGAGCTACAGATCGGCCTGCTCAATGTGTCGCTTGCCATCGGCATTGGCGTCGGCAGTTTCGCCGCCGGACATTTGTCGGGCAACAAGATCGAATATGGCCTGGTGCCGCTCGGCTCACTCGGCATGACGTTCATGGCGGCGATGCTCTCCCGGAGGGGTTTGGACCTCCACGCCGTCGCCGGCATTCTGGCGCTGCTTGGTTTCTTTGCCGGCTTCTTTGTCGTTCCGATCAGCGCCATCATCCAGCACCGTCCGGAGAAAGAGCACAAGGGAGGAGTGATCGCCGCAGCGAACCTGCTCTCCTTCGTCGGTGTGTTTCTGGCGTCGGGAGCGCATCTGGCGGTGACGCTCGGCGGCGGACTGCCGCCGCCGGCAGTTTTTCTGGCGAGCGCGTTGGTCACGGTGGCGGGCACGGCCTATGTGCTGTGGTTGCTGCCGGATGCCCTGCTGCGGCTGGCGCTCTGGTTGTTTACGAGGACGGTCTACCGCCTCCGCGTGCTGGGCCGCGACAATATCCCGGAGCGCGGCGGCGCGTTGTTCGTGTGCAACCACCTCTCGTTCGTGGATGCGTTGTTGCTGAACGCGTCGACCGACCGGCCCATCCGGTTCATCATGTTCAAGGGCATCTACGATCACCCGCTGATCAAGCCCGTCGCGCGCATCATGCGGGCGATCCCGATCAGCTCGCAGCTCCGGCCGCGCGAGATGATCAAGTCATTGCGCGAGGCGAGTGAGGCGATCAAGGCGGGCGAGGTCGTCTGCATTTTTGCCGAGGGGCAGATCACGCGCATCGGCCAACTGCTGCCGTTCCGGCGCGGCTTCGAGCGGGTCATGCACGGCGTGGACGCTCCGATTATTCCCGTGGCGCTCGATGGCGTCTGGGGGAGCATCTTCAGCTTCGAGAAAGGCCGCTTCGTCTGGAAACTGCCGCACCGCGTGCCGTATCCGGTGACGGTGAGTTTCGGCGCGCCGCTGCCGGCGACGGCGACACCGTTCGAGGTGCGGCAGGCCGTGCAGGAACTGCAAAGCGAGGCGTGGCCGTATCGCCGCCGTTGGATGCAACCGCTTCAGCGGAAGTTTGTGCGCGGGGCGCGGCTGCATCCGTGGCGCTTCGCGATGGCTGACGGCCGAACGCCGCGCGTGACTGCGGGCGCGGCGTTGATGCGGGCGGTCTTCCTCGCGCGGCGGCTGCGGAAAGTCTGGGACGATCAGGAGATGGTCGGCATCCTGCTGCCGCCGTCGGTGCCGGGCGCGCTGGTGAACTGGGCCGCGCTGCTCATGGGCAAGGTGCCGGTGAATCTCAACTACACCGTGTCCAACGAAACGCTCGCCTCGTGCGCGCAGCAGTGCGGGCTGAAGACGGTCATCACAAGCCGCGAGTTTCTGGAGCGCGTGAAACTCACCGTGCCGGTGGAGGCGGTGTTCATCGAGGACATTGCGGCCAACCCGAAACCTGCCGAGAAACTCGCCGCGCTCGCGCTGGCGTGGATGTTACCTGCGCCACTGTTGGAGCGCGCAGTCGGACGCCGGAAGAGAGTCACTCTCGACGATCTCGCCACGGTCATCTTCTCCAGCGGCAGCACCGGCGACCCGAAGGGCGTAATGTTGACGCACTACAATGTTGGCGCGAATGTCCAGCAACTCGGCCAGTCGTTTGCGTTCGACGGCACCGACCGCATCCTCGGCGTCCTGCCGTTCTTCCACTCATTCGGCTTCACCGGCGCGCTTATCCTGCCGGCGGTGCTTGGCACGGGCGTGGTTTATCATCCCAGTCCGCTCGACGCACGGGCCATTGGCGCGCTCGCCGGCCAATACGGCGTCACGTTCCTGCTGGCGACACCGACGTTCCTCCAGATGTATATGCGCGGATGCACGCCGGAGGATTTCGGCAGCCTGCGGTTCGTCATGACGGGCGCGGAAAAACTGCCGGAGCGACTGGCCCAAGCGTTCGAGGACCAGTTCGGCATCCGGCCCATGGAAGGCTACGGCTGCACTGAGTGTTCGCCGGCGGTGACGGTGAACACGCGCGATTTCCGCGCCGCCGGTTTCCGCCAGGTCGGCGCCAAGCGCGGCAAGATCGGCCATCCGTTGCCCGGCGTGAGCGTGCGCATCGTGGACCCCGACACAATGAAGAGGGTGCCCACCGGCCAGCCCGGCTTGATGCTCGTGCGAGGGCCGAACGTGATGCACGGTTATCTCGGCAGACCGGAAAAAACAGCGGAGGTGTTGCGCGACGGCTGGTATGTCACCGGCGACATCGCGACCGAGGACGAGGACGGTTTCATCCAGATCACCGACCGCCTGAGCCGCTTCAGCAAGATCGGCGGCGAGATGGTGCCGCACATGAAGGTGGAGGAGAAGCTGCACGAGTTGGCGGGCGTGACCGAGCAGACCTTCGTTGTCACTGGCGTGCCCGATGAGAAGAAAGGCGAGCGGCTCGTGGTGTTGCACACGTTGCCCGACGACAAACTCCAGCCCGTCCTCGACAAACTGCCGCAAGCGAACCTGCCGAATCTGTGGGTGCCTCGCGCCAACCAGTTTTTCCGCATCGAATCCTTGCCGCACCTCGGCACTGGCAAACTGGACTTGCGCAAAGTCCGCGAAATCGCCTCGCAACGTTCAGCGATGCCGGCGTAGAACGGATGTCCGCCGGTTCCCGCGTGTCAATAACAACTGTTGACGAACGGAAGAACCGTCCTTCGGCCTCTTCACGCCTGTCGTCCGCACCGTCGTTCGCTGGCAGAGGGGCCGCGACTGTTTTGGGTGGCAGGAGAGGTCAATCGCTCTTCATTTCGGTTGAAGGTGGGCCTTGTAACGCGGGCCGAAACGATAGGCGAACATGTGGCGGATGAATTCGAAAATGGTGCTCGTGTTGACAAATGATTCTCTTCCACCCAATGCGTTGAAGTGAATCGGAATCTCATACATCCGCAATTTCAGCGCCAGGCAGTTGAGCACGATTTCCGCATCGATGAACCAGTCGGTTGATTCCAGCGTCATTCGCCGATAGGCCTCGCGCTTCATGATTTTGGGCTTTGAGTTCACATCGCGAAACCCGCGATAGTCCCTGAACATGATCTGGAAAAACACGTTGTAAACCTTCGAGATAAAAATCCGGAACCAGCCGTCCGCGCGCATGACGCGATAGGTCTTCACGAAATCCAGATCGTCGGCTTTGATCTTGGCGAAGCAGGAAAAGATCGCTTCGATCGGGAACTGGTTGTCACCGTCGATGACTCCGATATAGCGGCCGTTGCAGGCGTCCAATCCGCGCCGCATGTCCCAACCCATGGCGTCTTGCTTGGGCTCCGCGAGCACCCGGACGTTCGGAAGACGTGCCGCAAGCTCGCGGCAGATTGCAGGCGTGCGGTCATCCGTCCCTGGCCAAAAATTTGCAACGAGCACCAGTTCCCAATCGAAACGAAACATCGACATCATGCGATGCAACTGCTCAACAAAGGGCACGATTGCTTCCTGGGCGCAGTAGCAGAGCACAGCCACGGATATTTCAACCGCCGGTTGTTGCTCGTCGCTCATGCGTTCTGTCCTGTCCTACTCGTCTCAGTCCGCGTCATGTGGCGTGAAAAGCGGTGGCTTGTCATCAGCCTGAATAGCAAGACGAACGTTCATGGCGTAAAATGATTCACAGGCGTCTGCGTTGATCGTTTGAACCTCGGCGTCAGTGTAGGCGGCAGTCGTCTTGATGAGCAATCGTAAAGTCTCCCCGACGATCATTCAGCCGGCCATCGCACATTTCAACGTCACGGTTCTTCCGGCGCGGGCCGATATAGCAGTCTGGATTGCGCGTGGGTCGTGGTTTGCATTCTCTCTGCCGGCCAATCAATCGTGTTCTTCCAATGAGTTTGGGAGCCTGCAATTTCCGCGCGCGTTGACAGTGCTGGGGCGGCAGCGTAGCCTACGCTGCAATGAGCGGATCGCACAGAACATGGTGGTTGGGTCTGTTGCTGGCGGCTGCGTATGGGGTCGCGGCGCTGGCCGATGAAATACGCCATCACGATGTGCTTTACCTCGATGAGGTGGGGATGAGGCCGATTCCGCTCAGAGCGCGCGTCGGAACACAGATTGCTTTTTCGCGGGGCGCATCGGCAGTGCTCGGCTCACTGCGTGCCGGCCAAGTGGTGATGCTGATCGGCTACGCCGAGAAGCGCTATTATGTCGAGAAGCCGATTGCGCTTGGCACGGTGCGCGGCTGGGTGGACGCGGAAGCAATGGAACCGTTGACGCTGGAGCAGCGCGCGGTGTTGGACCAGCAATGCGAACGTGCCAAAGTCATCAAACCCGCCATCGCCCGTCACGAGGTGCTCATCGGCATGACTCAACCCGAAGTGCTCGCGGCGGTCGGCCAGCCACAGGAGAAAAGCGGTTCGCGCACGGCACAGGGTGACGAGGAAACCTGGGGCTACGTCACCTATCGCTACGAGCCTTACACCCAGACTGCGCTCGTCAACGGCTATTATGTGACGCAGACGCTGAACCGCAAGGTGGTCACCGGTGGCAGGGAAGTTGTCTTTCGCAACGGCGTGGTGACCACCATCCGCGCCAAAGAGGGTGGCGCGCAAGCGCAGGAGATACCGACGCCCATGGTGGTGCCTGTGCCGATTATTGTCCCGCAGCCGATGCCCCCAAGGCCGGTCGGCAAGGCTCCATCGCCCCCGGCCAAGGGCGGGGGCGGCGCCCCGAAGGGCGGTGCGCCCAAGACACCGGGACCCATCACATTTCATGGCAAGCCACAGCCCTCCACGGATGGCAAGACACCGGCGACCACGCCGTGACCGGTCACGCCATCACGCGCGGCTCATGTAGGCGCCGTCGTTGGTGCGGACCTTGATCTTCTCGCCTTCCTTGATGAAAAGCGGCACCTGGACCATCAGACCCGTTTCGAGCTTGGCGGGCTTGGTCACGTTGCTGGCGCTGTCGCCCCGGATGCCGTCCGCTGACTCCACGATCTTCAGTTCCACGGTTGCGGGCAGTTCGACCTGCGCCGCGAGATTGTCAACGAACACCACTTCCACCTGTTGGTTCTCAACCAGAAAATCTTTTGCGTGGCCGACGAGGTCCTCCTGCAACACCGTTTCCTCGTAGGTCTGCGAGTCAATGAAATGATAGCCGGTTTGGTCCTTGTAGCTGTACTCCAGCTTCCGGGTTTCCATCGGCACCACTTCCACCTTCTCGGTGGAGCTGAACCGCACGTCGCTGGTGCGGCCGTGACGGAGACTGCGCAGGCTCGCTTGCACAAACGCGCGCAGATTGCCCGGCGTGCGGTGCTGGGTCTCGAGCACGACGCACACGTCGCCGTTGTATTTGATCGCCATTCCTTTACGAAGATCGTTTGCTGACGCCATACGACTCTGTCTTTCTTGGTTTCTTCTTTGGGTTGATGCGGTCCCGAACGCCGGGAACCGTCACTGCATTTACATGATTTTGAACTTCGGCAAATCCTGCGAATCCACCAGCCCGACCGGCCGAAGTTGTTTGTCCACGACCACCAAATCGTCAATCTCGCGGCCGTTGAAAATCTTCACCACTTCAACCGCCAGTTGGTCCTCGCGCACGACCGTCGGTTTGCGCGTCATCACCTCGTCAATCCTTCGGCTCAACAGGTTCTCATCCCGTTCGATGTGCCGGCGGAAATCGCCATCGGTGAAAATACCGGACAACCGGCCGCGCTTGTCCACGATACTGATCGAGCCGCTCTTGGCGCGCGTCATGGCCATGATCGCTTCCTTCACCGTGCTGCCGGTTCCGATCACCGCGTTACGATCGCCGGTGCGCATGATGTCCTTCACTTGCAACAACAGGCTGCGTCCAATGGAGCCGCCCGGATGCAACCGGGCGAAATCGCGCCGTTTGAACCCGCGCGCCTCCAACAACACCATGGCCAGCGCGTCGCCCATCGCCACCATGGCCGTCGTGCTCGCCGTCGGCGCGAGATTCAAAGGACAAGCTTCCTTGTCCACAGCCACGTTCAAGACCACGTCACAGTAGCGCGCCAGACGGCTCTTGGGCTCTCCGGTCACCGCGATGAGTTGCACGTCGAAGCGCTTCACCGCCGGCAGCATGTTCATCAACTCTTCAGTCTCGCCGCCGTAGCTGAACACCAGCACCACGTCGCCGTCGGCTATCACGCCCAAGTCGCCGTGTAGCGCGTCCACCGAGTCCAGCACCACACTCGTTGCGCCCGTGCTCGTGAGCGTCGCCGCCACTTTGTGGCCAATGATGCCGCTCTTGCCAATGCCGGTGACGACGATCTTGCTGCGCCGCCTCAGGCATGCCTGCAACATCTCCACCGCGCGTTCAAAATGCCTGCCCGCAACAGGATCGCTGAGCCGCGCGCGCAGCTTGCGCAACGCCGCGATCTCCAGGTCAACGACCCGCCGAGCACTGTCCACAACATTCATATGATCTCTAGTCTGCCGAAACGAGCGGCGCATCGTGCCAGCGGCACCGACGGTTGTCAAGGTGGTCAGTTGGCGTATGGTCTGCCGACAGGGACGGGGTGGGTGGGATGGCGAACTGTGCCGCGGCGGGTGTGCTTGCGAGAAGTACTCTCAGGAGAAAGCCGGCGTCTTGTGCCTTCTGCCATGGCCCCGCGGTGGCCGGAACCGGCTGAGTTTCCAGACGGTCAAGCGTCCAAACTTTGTGCTGGAAAAACCCCACCCGTATGTTTAACTGCGCGTATTGTGGAGGTAGGACGCGTGAACAGGAATGTTTGGACTATGAATAAGGGATTGACCTCGCGAACGATCAATAATCTTTGCGTCGTCATGGCGTGGGGAGGGTTCAGTGTCCTGTTTCTCCAAACTGCTTGCGCCTCATCGGATTCCGATCCGAAGGATCTTCGACCCAGAACATCCGTTTCAGCCGGTGCGAATGATCAGATTGAGGAGTTCACGCGGATCATTGACGTCAAGTTGAAGACGGAGTTTGCACTGGCTTATATCGGTCGTGCCGATGCTTACCGCCGACGGAACGAGATTAGCGCAGCAGTTGCGGATTACAGCCGGGCCATCGAACTGAAGCCGGACTACGGAAGCGCCTATGCGTGGCGTGGTTATGGTTATGCGGTCCTGCGGCAGGATGACCGGGCGGCGATGGATTTTGCCAAGGCCATTGAATTGGACCGGCGTGATCCGCTGCCTTACAGTTGCCGCGGTCTGGCCTCCCTCGCGCGGGGCAACTACGACAGTGCGATTGCCGACTTCAGCAAGGCGATCGAGTTGAAGCCTTCCAACGCTGACGACTATGCCAATCGTGCGCTGGCGTATTGCTGCAAGAATGACTACGGCCGCGCGATTGAGGACTACAATAAGGCCATCGAATTAAGGCCGACCGACGCCGAGCTTTACGCGAAGCGGGCGGAAGCCAAACGGGGTTTCTTGAAAACCGCCATGGAGCAAGTGGTGGCTGACGTGAAGGCGAGTGAACGACTCGGGGGCAGGGTGGACTATGGATTGGTGAATGAAATGAGCCGGCTTTCCGGCGGGGTTGCCGTAGATGTGCAGGCGGCTCCGCAGCGTGAAATGCGCGTGCCCACGCCCGGCGACACCCTCCGGCGAACGGAATCACCGGTTGCCACCGTGCCCGCGCCGTCGTTCAAGACCTTCGAGACGACGCCGATGTTGGAGAAGCCCGCTGGCGAGCCTGTCAGACCGCCCAAGTCGGCAACCGAGGTCAAGACTCCGCCAGCAGATTTGACAGCAACGATTGATGTGGTGGTGCCACGGCTCCGCGAACCGGCAGATTCAAAAGTCGCTGCAGCTCCGGTGGTGGCAATTCCGGAGCCGCCGACACCGGCGAAGGCGGAACCTGTCCCGCCCACTGTGGACGTGACAGAACTGATTACGAAGGCCAAGGAGAACCCCAACTTGGACGAGCAGGTCAAGTTGCTGACCAAGGCCATTCAGGTGGCGCCTGAATCCGCCGATGCTTTCACGGCTCGTGGCGATACCTATATGATGAAGGGCGATTACGATCTCGCCATCAAGGACTATTCCCGTTCGATCGAGTTGCGGCCCAGCACCGGCACGTCTTACAACAACCGCGGCGTTGCTTATGAGCGCAAGAACGACTATGCGCGTGCCCTGCAGGATTTTGACAAAGCGGTCCAACTGAATCCGACGCTGCCGGAGGCTTACTACAACCGCGCTGACGCCAATGTGTCTCTGCAGAATTTCGACCGCGCCATTGCGGATTTCTCCAAGGCCATCGAGTTGAAACCAGATGATCCCAACACTTATCACGGCCGGGCGATAGCTTATTATCACAAACGCTCCTACGAT
>JBAZIR010000118.1:0-14207 GCA_041651735.1 Verrucomicrobiia bacterium
AACATCCACCCGGTCACTTGCGAGAACCTCATCGTGCGCAAGGTCAGTGTCATCGCCAAGGGGCCGAACAACGACGGCATTGATCCCGATTCGTGCAAGAATGTGTTGATCGAGGACTGCCTGCTGGATACGGGCGATGATTGCATCTGCTTGAAGGCCGGGCGCGACGAAGACGGCTGGAGCGTGGGGCGTCCTTGTGAAAACATCATCATCCGTCGTTGCCGGACGAAGCTCGGTCATGGCGGCGTGGTACTCGGCAGCGAGATGTCGGCGGGCATCCGCAATGTCTTCGTTTATGATTGTGAGTTTGACGGCACCGATCGCGGTGTACGGATCAAATCGTTGCCGGGCCGAGGCGGATTCATGGAAAACGTCTGGATTCAGGATGTTCGGATGCGCAAGATTCGAATGACGGCGGTGGACATCACGCTTCGCTATGGCGACCGCTCGGTGATTGATCCCGCGACCAAGGCGCAGCCGGTGTTGCGCGGGTTTCATCTGCGCAATATCACTTGCGAACAGGCGGAGACGGCAATTGACTTGGCCGGTTTGGTAGACAATCGGATACGCGACGTGAGCTTTGAGAATATGGCGGTGACAGCGAAGCGCGGCTTGGTCTCTGCTTGGGTCAGCGGTCTGCGCCTGAGCAAAGTGGACATTCGACCGGCCAAAGGCCCGGTGTTGCGATTGGTGAACAACATGGATGTCATCATCAAAGATGCCGTTTGTCCCGCATCAGTGGAGCCGTTCTTGCGCGTCGAAGGGGCCGAAAGCCGTTCCATCCAACTCGATTCCAAACAACAGACAGTCGAGTTCGCCGACGGTGCGACCCCTGATTCAGTCAATCGAAAGGAGAACTAAATGTCACTCATGAAACTTGCAGTTGCGGTGGTGCTGTTGGCGACGCTGAATGCGTCCGCCGCGTCGCCCATCGTCACCGTCGAGGCGCACCGGTTCACCGGTGGCAGCGAGCGGGAGGACAGCATGTGGAGCGCGCTCTATGGCGCCAAGAGTGGCAAGCTTTACATCGGGCTTTGCACACACGCCGAGGCGGCGCACTTCTTTGAATTCGATCCGGCCACGCAGACGATGCATCACATCGCCGATCTCACCGAGTTCAAGGGCGAGCGCGGACAGGGCGTGCGCACCAGCGGCAAGATTCACGTTCGCATGGGCGAGGATGAGCAGGGCCGCATTCACTTCGGCGACTTCTGCGAGGACAGCGGGCCGGAATGCGTGGACCCGGCAAGCTACCGCGGCCCGCATTGGCTCCGCTACGACCCGAAGCTGCGGAAGCTGGAGATCATCGGCCAGATCAATCGCCAGTGGGGCCTGCTTGGTTTTGTTCTGGAGCCGAAATATCAGCGGCTTTACGGGCTGGGGGAGGACGGACACCTTTACACGTTCGACCTGCGCAAGAAGGCGACGACCGATCTCGGCCGCGTGGACGATTGGGATATCTGCCGTACGATCTTCGCCGACGATGAGGGCAACGTCTATGGTTCGTTCCCCATCGGTCGCATTTGGAAATACGACTCAAAGAAGGACCGCATTTTCGACCTGCGCGCAACGCGGTTGCCGATTGATCCGCGCGCCACCCCACGCACGATGTCGAATCCGCTGATTGACCGCAAAACCTATTGGCGCGTCATTGAGTGGGACCCGGTGGACCGCGTGGCCTACGGCGTGATGGTGGGAGATTCGATGCTCTTCAAGTTCGATGTTCGCGATGGTCCCGAGGGCAAGATCACGCCGCTGGTGCGGCTCTGCGCCGAGCGCTACATCAACGCTGACCCCAGCTTCATCCCCGTCTCGACGCTGGCGCTGACCATTTCGCGCGATCACCGCATCTACTACGCGCCGGTGGTTTCAGTGGCGTTCGACTACGCGGGCGTGTCGTGGGACGTCGCCGACGAGCGGAAGTTCACCGCGCGTCTGACGGGCGAGGCGGTGCCTCCGGAGTCGGCGCTGGTGGTCTATGACATCGCCACGAAACAGCGCCGCGAATTGGGAATCATGCGGACGCCGGACGGCCGGCGAGTGTTCGGCCTCGGCGGCGCCTGCACAGGCAAGAAGGACGGGAAGATTTATTTCGTCGGCGCGATCGAGGAGCGCGACCCGAAACGCGTCGCCAACAAGATTGATAACCGCTGGCCATTCAGCATGGGCTTGGTGAGCTATACGCCGGCTAAAGATGAGATGGAGGAGAAAACGCGATGAACCGCACTCGATTTGCTGTTTTGTTTTCGCTGTTGGCCGCCTTGGGTGTGGCCCACGCGCAAAAGTGGATCAACCCCAACTTCGACGCGCACCGGCTTGATCTCCGCACGCTCGGCTATCCCGACGTGACAGAAATCGAAGCAGACAACAGCCCGATCACGGCGCTTGTCACCACCAGCAACGGCCGCGTCTATGGCGCCACCAGCGGCAAGACGGCCTCGTTCCTGTTCCTCTACGACCGCGCCATCAACAAAGTCCGCCCGCTCGGCCGCATCGGCGACGCGCGCGGCGTGCATCATGCGCTGGTCCAGGACCGCGATGGCTCACTGCTCATCGGTGGCGGCTTGAATATGCTCGCGCCGGTGCCGCTGACGCAGAAATTCCAAGGCGGCTTCCGTGCCACCGAGCAACAACTCTGGAAAGATGTATGCGCACCCTACACGAACTATCCCGGCGGCCACCTCTATCGCTACGATGCCGACGCAGACAAAACTACACGGCTCACGAGCGAACCGTGTCCCGTCGAGGACCTCGGCGTGCCCGTGCCCGGCGACTCGATCTACGCGCTCGCGCTGGATGCGAAAGCTCGCCAGCTCTACGGCATCAGCTATCCGCACGCGCGGTTCTTCGTGTGGGACTTGGAAAACAAGAAATGTCGTGACGTCGGCCCAGTAGTCGAGCGGCAGGTGTTTTCGGGGCCGGAACGGACATGGCGCAGCGTGCCGCGCGCTCTCCATGTTGCGCCGAACGGCCGCGTCTATACCTCCGGCGAAGATGGCTGCGTCGTCTATTTCGATCCGACCTCGCAGAAACTGGTCCGCACGACGATGCAGATTCCGGGCGAGTATTGGGAGGCGTGGAACTACCACGGCTACCCCGTCATCGAGCAATGGATCGCCGATGCCAGGGGCAATCTCTTCGGCACCACCAGCGACGGCTATCTTTTCCAGATGCGCGCCGACCACGAACAGATCGTTAACCTCGGCAAACCGCGCATCCATCGTCGTGTGCGCGCCGCAGTGCTCGGTCCCGATGAGAGGCTCTACATGATTTGCGGAGAGTTTCAGGATACGTGCAAGCTCGTCAGCTACGACACGACGGGCCGCGAAGGGTTTCGCGACTGGGGCGTGCTGACAGTGGATCGCAGTCCCTATTACGCCAAGCGGGCCTATCAGTTCGACGCGATGACCGCCGGCCTGGATGGCACGATCTTCATTGGTGAGAGTGACCGCCGCGCGTGTCTCTTCATGTTCCTGCCTGGCGGCAGGGGCTTTGAGGGAGGCTTCAACCCATCCAATCCACGATGAAACATTATAAGAGCGTCGTATTATTGTTCCTGATTGCTGCGTCGGTGTTTGCCGATACGCCGGCCCGTCCACGCATCGAGTTGGTCAAGGATGCGGAGCCAGCTTACATCGTGCTCGCAAAGACGGAGCACAAGGGCGTGATGGCCGCGGCGAAAGACCTTCAGCGCGACATCACCAAGATCACAGGCATCACGCCGAACATCGTCCACTCGCTCAGCGAGACGTGGGGCAAGTGCATCGTTCTCGGCAGCGCGGATTGCGCGGAGGGAAAGGCATTGCTCGCGTCGGTCGGTGTCGGCGTGGACGATCTCGCGGGCAAGTGGGAGGTTTTCAAATATCGTGTGTTGAACAACGTCGGCGGCAAAGAGCAGGTGCTTGCCATCGCCGGCAGCAATGTGCGTGGCGCCATCTTCGGCATCTATGACTTCGAACAGAAGCATCTCGGCGTGGATCCCTTCTGGTTCTGGGCCGACCACGAGCCGGCGACACGCGGCGAACTGGTCTTCGACGACCGCATCAACTTCGGGCCGGGTAAGGAGCCGACCTGGAAGTATCGCGGTTGGACGCTCAACGATCATCCGATTTTCATGGAGTGGTTGGAGAGCGGGCTGGTCCAGCGCACGCGCTACAGCCGTTACATGTTCGCCATCCATCCAGAGGTGTTTGAGCGGCTCTGGGAGGCGGCGTTGCGGTTGAAGATGAACATGTTCGCGTGGTATTTCGTGGACATTGACTGGCAACCTGATCGCGAGCGGCTTCAGGCGGCAGTGGATCGCGGGTTGTTTATCACGCAGCACCAAATGGAAGGCGTCGGCGCGGACACGGGTTTCTGGGACAACTACTGGGCGCAGCATAATCCCGCCGGCAAGCCGAAGGAATTCTCCTATCGGTTGCACCCGGAGGCGTTCCGCGAGTTCTGGAGCTATTACATCAAGCGCTGGACGGAGTTTTCACCGCAGGTGGCATGGGAGATCAACCTGCGAGGGTGGGCCGACGGTCCGTTCGAGGAACTGAGCCTTCCCGACGGCGGCACGCCGCAGCAGCGCGCGGAGATCATCAGCCAGGCGTTGGCCGATCAGGCAAAACTGGTGCGCAAGCTCGATCCGAATCCCGACCTGGAGATGATGACGACGCTTTACGCCGAAGTCGGCAAGTTTTACGACGAGGGCTGGCTCAAGGTGCCGCGTGAAGTCACCACGGGCTTCAGCGACGCGGCCATGAACGGGATGAGCTACTCGAAGAAATTCTGGACCGAGAAGCGCGACCCGCAGCGTCGTTACGGCCAGTATTTTCACACGCAATATTTCGGTGGCGGGCCGCAGATCGCCAAATGCACGCCGATCGAGACCTACCTCAAGGTCAACATGGACGCGATGTTCCAGCGCGGCGATACGCAACACATGTTGCTGGCGATGAATCATCTGCGCCACCAACAGATTGAGATACGCGGTATCGCCGAAATGCTGTGGGATTATCCCGCGTTCAAGCCGCGTGAGTATCTGGCGCGCTACTGCCGCGAGGAATTTGGCGAGGCCGCCGCGCCGAAGGTCGCATCGCTATACGATGCCTATTACGAAAAGCACCCGCACATCATCAAGAACGACGGTTTCAAGACCTATGCGTTCTATCACAAGGTCATGGAGCCGATGTTCACCATCATCGCCAACCTCCACAACATTGACGCCGGCACGCGTGACGGCTTCGCGCTGAACTACCAATACAAACGCGAGATTTACGAGAAGGGCATCCGGGATCTGGGCGAAGTGCTGGAGCAGGCGCGCGCGTTGCGGCCCTCGATCCCGGAGGAACGCCGCTACTTCTTCGACTACGAATTCATCGATGCCATCCGTCTTGTGCGTGGCCTCTACAAACTCTCCATCGCCACCCAGGACGCCATCGCGCGGCTCAAGGACGGCGACCGCGCCGGCGCGCTGGCGGCGCTGCTCGATGCGCGGCCGTTGACGGAGGAACTCAACGCGGCGTTTCGCAACCAGTGCGGGACCGACAAGTGGCGTCACTGGTTTCGCAGCGGCACCAACCAGGATTTCTACGCCCTCTATAACCTCTACCAGAAGGCGAGGCTGCGGTTGGAGGTGGACTCAATGAGTTTCGTCACCGGGATCGAGCCGCAGCGTCATCCCTACCTCGGCAATGTCGTCACCCACGATCCCGCTCGTGTCGGCGATGCGGTGTATGGGTCGCAGGTCGAACGGCACGATCCTTCGTTTTACAACGGGTCGTTGCATTCACTCACTGCTTTCCCGTTGAAGAATGTATTCCAGATCGGCGGCATACGTTCCGTCTATTCCAAATGGAAGGGCAAAGATTCCACCTATGTTCCCGACTACGGCCTGGGCTATCGCTTCAATCTCCAAGGCCGCGCGACGGTCTTCGTGGCGAAACCAAAGGGCAAGAAGCTCGATTGGCTTGAAAAGGACGGGTTCAAGGATACTCACCAGACGCTGACGGTTGGCCATTGGAGCTGGCCCTACCGCTATCGCAACCGGCCGCCATCGGAAGCGATCGACTTCGATATCCTGTCGAAAGAGTTTCCAGCAGGCGCGGTGGTGCTGGGGCCAAACGCTGCGAGCGCCAAGCAATTGCCCTACATCGTCTTCGTGCGACCGTCGCTGCTGGCGTATGAGAACTTCCGGGGCAGTGCCATCGGCGCCACGCCAGCCGCGTGGAAAATCAACGGCCGCGCCACGGTCGCGGATGTGCCCGACTACGACGCCGAAATGCGGCCGAGCGTGTTCGACCTCAGCACTGTGCCGCGCTACGTCCCCCTCGACTTGCGTGCGCTGAAACTGGAAGACGGCTCTTCGGCGGAGATGAAGCTCGCGGCGCCTGTTTCGAATGATTTCATCTTGCACGTGCGGTTGAAGCTTGATCGGAGCGGAATGCTTGCGCTTTGCGCCAGCGACGGCAAGCCGGCCATCGAGGTTCCCCTCAAGAATGCCGGAAAATGGCAGAATCTCACGCTTCGTGTCTCGCCCTCGCAACGGAAGTACAGTGTGGAAGTTCAGGATGACAAACTCAGTGTCATCAAGAGTGCCGATTGCGCATTCCTTGGTGATGTGAGCGGCCCGCTGGATCGGCTCAGGCTTGTCAACAGTGGCGGGTCGCTGCTCTGTAACGCCATCTGTGCGTATCGCCGGTGATTGGCTTGCTCTGCGGCTTCGATTTCCGATGACTTCTGCCTGTGAAGAAGAACGTTGTCATGTCTGGGTCTGACCTGCCCGGGGTGGAGAACAATTTCCTGCGCCATCGCACCTATCGTTTCCCTGTCGTGTCGGCCTCAAAACTCTGATTGACAGTTGAGGAGACGAACGGTGACGATTCGGTGCGCGTGTTTGAAGTCCGCGTTTATCGCGAGCCGGAAGGAACGCCATGACTGAGCTGATCCACGATGACTTTCTACTGAAGACCAAGATGGCGCGGCGGCTGTATCACAAGTTCGCCGAAGGTTTGGCAATCGTTGACTACCACAGTCATCTCTCCGTGCGTGATCTGGCGGACGACCGTGCGTTTGAGAACCTCACGCAGCTTTGGCTCGTCAGCGACCCCTACAAGCACCGTGCAATGCGTATCGCAGGTGTGCCGGAGCGGCTGATCACCGGTGACGCTTCTGACCGCGAGAAGTTCGGCGCGTGGGCGGCCACGGTGCCTCAGATGCTCGGCAACCCGCTCTTCCACTGGACGGCGCTGGAATTGAAACGCTACTTCGATATCGGTGAAATGCTCTCAGCGGAGAATGCCGAGCGCATCTGGGGACAGTGCAACGAGAAGCTGCGCTCAGCGGAATTCACCGCCCGCCAACTTATCGGGCGCGCCAGGGTCGAGTGCTTGTGCACATCCGATCGGCTCGGCGACGATTTGCAGGAACACGCACGGCTGGCGAAGTCGGGTTTTGCCACGCGAGTATTGCCGTCGCTGCGCGTGGACGAACTGCCCACCGGCGATCCCGCTTCCATTATTGAGCGGCTGGACTTCTTCCAGAAGATGGGCTGCAAGGTTGCAGACCACGCGCTGGTTGAGTGTGACTCGGAGATGTTGAGGTTTCTGGGGCGCGAATACGGCCGGCGCGGCTGGATCATGCAATGCCACATCGGCGCGCAACGGCAGACAAGCACGCGCTTGCGCAAGCTCGCCGGGCCGGCGGGTGGCTATGCCACCATTGGCAACGCCTGCGACATTCCCAGCCTTTGCCGTTTCCTCGATGATTTGGAGAAGAAGGATTGCCTGCCGCGAACCATCCTCTATCCGTTGAACCCGGCCGACAACGCTGCGCTGGCGACGTTGACCGGCTCCTTTGCCGGGGACGGCGTGCGTGGCAAGATTCAGCTTGGCCCGGCGTGGTGGTACAACGATCACGCGCTTGGCATTCGCAACCAACTCGACGCCCTCGCCAGCTATGGACTGCTTTCTACGTTCATCGGCATGACAACCGATTCGCGGAGCCTGCTCTCGATGACGCGCCACGAGTATTTCCGCCGTGTGTTGTGCGACTGGCTGGGCGATCAGGTGGAAGCTGGTATCATGCCTGACGATGAGAAACAGATGGGTTATCTCGTGCGGACCATCGCATACGAGAATGCGCGCAACTGGATCGTAGGCCGGACAGAAGTGTCCGGTCCACAGGGTTCGCAATGAATGGATGATTCGTCGAAGACAAGACCCTCAGCGTAACTGGTGCTGACGGCACGCCACGCAGTGGAGCATGAAGATCGATATGAATTACCGAAGAGTCCTTGTTGGTTGCATGACGTGTATTGCGTCGTGTCTTGCGGCTGCCGAGCCGGGGCCGATGCTGCGCGCGTTCCTCGGCAGTCCTGCGGCGGATTTTCACGAAATCGTTTTTGCGGAGCGCATATCGGGGCGGGATCATTGGTATGGGAACTTCGGCAACTATTGCGAGGATTCCGCCATTCCCAAACGCTTGGGCTTCAAGCAGGAGGACGGCGTCTGGTGGGCCTACGGCGAGGGCGCGCGGCTATGCGGGCTTGACCTGCGCACGGGCAAACGACGCGTGCTGTTGGAGGATGCGCGCGGTGGGATACGCGACGCGCAGGTTCACTACGATGGTCGCAAGATCCTCTTCTCGTACCGCAAAGGTGGCGAGCATGCTTATCACCTCCACGAGATCAACACGGATGGCTCGGGCTTGCGGCAACTTACCGACGGGCCGGACGATGACTTTGAACCGACCTATTTGCCCGACGGCGGGATCATGTTCTGTTCGAGCCGGTGCAAGCGTGTCGTGCCATGCTGGCGGACGCGCGTAGCGGTGCTCTATCGCTGCGAGGCCGACGGCAGCGGCGTGCGGGCGATTTCCAGCAACGGCGAGCAGGAGAACACGCCGTGGATGTTGCCCGATGGCCGCGTGCTCTACATGCGTTGGGAGTATGTGGACCGCAATCAGCTCGCGTTCCACCATCTTTGGACCGTCAACCCGGACGGCACGGGTGTGATGGTCTATTTCGGCAACAAGAATCCCGGGGGCGTGATTATTGACGCGAAACCGATTCCCGGTTCGGGCAAGGTCGTGGCGTCGTTCTCACCCGGCCACGGTGTCGCGGAGCACATGGGTCGCATTGTGGCGATTGATCCCAGTGCCGGCCCCGATGAGGCGAAGTCTGTGCAGCCGATCGGTCCGGAAAAACGGCTCTTTCGTGATCCGTATCCGTTCTCGACGGAATGGTTCCTTGTCGCCGACCACGCGGGCATCCACTTGATGGACGCGCGCGGCAACACGGAGTTGATTCACGCGCCCGCGGCCGGTTCGAAACTGGAACTGCACGAACCGTGTCCCCTGCGGCCTCACGCGCGCGAGGCGGTTATTCCATCGCGCGTCGACGTGACACAGGCGACCGGCCGTCTCGTGCTGGAGGACATCTATGAAGGCCGCAACATGGCCGGCGTGCGGCGGGGTGAGATCAAGAAGCTGCTGGTGCTGGAGCAACTGCCGAAGCCGGTGAACTTCTCCGGAGGCCAGGAACCGTTGACGATTGGAGGCACGTTTCTCCTGGAACGTGTGCTCGGCACGGTGCCGGTCGAGGCCGACGGCTCGGCGGCGATGGAATTGCCGGCGCTGAGGTCGCTGATGTTCGTGGCACTGGACGAACGCGACCGTTCCGTGAAGCGAATGCAGAGCTTCGTGACGTTGCAGCCGGGCGAGACGACGAGTTGCGTTGGTTGTCACGATTCGCGGACTCGCGCGCCGCATTCGCGACCCGCCGCCATGGCGGTGAACCGGCCGCCGAGCCGGATCGAGCCGATTGCGGGCGTGCCCGACGTGTTTGATTTTTCCCGCGACATCCAGCCGATTTTCGACCGGCACTGCGTCCAGTGCCACCAGCCCGAACGGCGCGAGGGCGGCGTGGAGTTGACCGGCGACCGCACACCGCTCTATTCGGTGAGCTACTGGACGTTGGTCAAGCGCGGCCTGTTTGCCGACGGGCGCAACGCCTATGGAGACCGCCCGCCGCGCTCGGTCGGCAGTGGCGGCAGTCCACTGCTGGGACTGATGGATGGCAGCCATCACGGCACGCGCGTCTCCGCGCGCGAGCAGACGATGGGGCGGCTTTGGATCGAAAGCGGCGCGACGTATCCCGGCACGTATGCAGCGCTGGGCTGCGGCATGTATCCGGTGCAGTTCCCGGCTGAAGTCGTCACGCGCCGGTGCGGCTCATGTCACGTGGAGACGGTGAAACCGTATCCGGGCATGAAGAAGCTGCCGCATTTCCGTTTTGGCGCGAAACCAGCGCAGCCGCTGATCAGCGACGCCAGCGAGATCACCTTCATTCGGCGCATGGCCTACTACAAATATGGTGAAGCCGGTCCGCACCAGTCGCTCTGCAACCTCAGCCGGCCGGACGCGTCGTTATTGCTGCGCGCGCCGCTGGCCCGCGAGACGGGCGGGTTGGGACTTTGCCGCGGCCCGGTCTTCCGTGGCACGAGTGACCCTGATTACCGCGCACTGCGCGACGCCATCGTCGACGCAGCCGGGCGCCTCGCCACCGGCAAGCGATTTGATATGGCGGGCTTTCAGCCAAATGAACACTATGTCCGCGAGATGCAGCGATATGGTGTGTTGCCCAAGACGTTGACTGCGGCGCAGGCGATAGACTTTTATGCCACCGACCAAGCCTATTGGCGGTCGTTCTGGCACCAGCCGACAACAAAAAGAAAAGGCAATTGACTATGAGCAGACTGACAACTCTGACTTCACTACTGCTGATTGCAGCCGCCGCCATAAGCGCGGAGCCGGCGAAACAGGTGCAGAACCCTTCTTCGCTCCAAGCTCGCCAGTCGCCGGAGTGGCTCACGCGCGGAGTCATGTATCAAGTCTGGCTGCGCGGATTCACGCCGGAGGGGACGCTGCGCGCCGCGACGAAACGGTTGCCCTCGGTGGCGGAACTTGGCGCGAACATCATTTACCTCTGTCCCGTCCAGCTCCAGGACGCGGACATGCGGCAGGAGTTTTGGAGCAAGCGCCAGAAGGCCTCCGGCACCAACAATCCACGAAACCCGTATCGCATCAAGGACTACAACCGCGTTGATCCGGAGTGCGGCAGCGAGGCCGATCTGCGTGCGTTCATCACCACAGCGCACAAGCTTGGCATGCGCGTGTTGATGGATCTTGTCTACTTTCACTGCGGGCCGACGTCCGTGTTGATCAAGCATCCTGAGTTCTTCAAGCGCGACGCATCCGGAAAGATCTCGACCGGTCACTGGAACTTCCCCGTCTTCGACTTCGACAACCGCGGGTTGCGCGAGTATTTCTGGGCGAACATGACGCATTGGGTGAAGGACTTCGATGTGGACGGCTTTCGCTGTGACGTTTCCGACTCCGTGCCGCTGGATTTCTGGGAGGAAGCCCGCACACGCCTCGAACCGCTCCGGCCTGACCTCGTCATCCTTGCCGAAGGCCAGAGAAAGGAAGACCAGATCAAGGCGTTCGACATCAACTACAACTTCACATGGCTCCGCTCGGTCCAGGCCGTCTTCACCCGCGGCCTGCCGGCATCGTCGCTGCGCGTGCTCTGGCAGAAGATGCGCGACGAGCGTCCGCGCGGCGCGCGGTTCATCCGCTACACCGAGAACCACGACATCGTCAACGACCTGTTGCGCGCGGAGGTGGTTCTTGGCGAACGAGGCGCAGCAGCCATGGATGCCGTCCATTTCACACTCGACGGCGTGCCGCTGCTCTACAACGGCCAGGAGATTGGCGACACGTCGTTGCAGAGCATCTACGCGTGCTGGCCAGTCCGTTGGGAAGCCTCTTGCCTGCCGAAGGCAAAAGCGAAGTTCGCGGTTCATCAGAAACTCTGCCAGCTGCGCCGCACCGAATCGGCGTTGGCCAATGGCGAAGTCGTCTGGCTCGATAATGACCAGCCCGACGCCGCGCTGTCGTTCCTGCGCCGCGCCGGCAGCGAGGAGATTGTCACCGTAGCGAGCTTGTCGAATCGCAAGCTCAAGGTGCAGGTGGAACTGCCGGGGAAGTTCAATCCATTGATTTTCGACGGTGCAAAGCCCAGCGCATCCGCCGGGAAGTTCACGCTCGATCTCGACGCATGCGGCTACTTCGTCGGGAAGAAACAGTAATTTTCGCATAGGAGAAGACATGAACCCATTGCCAATCCTCACTCTCGCCATCGCCTTGGGCGCCACGCCGTTGCTGGCGGCAGACCCTGATATCATCGTCAGGACTGACGTTCCGTTCGGCAACGCTGCCAACGTGCGCGTGCAGAAGGACGGAGCGGTGACGGAAGTGCGATTCACGCCGGATCCGCACGGCGGGCCGGAGTGTTTGTGGTTCTGCTTCCGAGTGTGCCGGCCGCATTCGAACGACAGTGCGTTGGGACAGGTGCGGCTCGTGCTTGAGTGTCCGGAGACAATGCTCGGTGGCGGGCGGCCCGCTGATTTCCGGCCGGTGTTCCGTCCCGCGAACGGTGATTGGGAGCGAACCGGGGCGCCCGACCTGATCGAGCTTCCCGATGGTCGCCGGCAGGCGGCGTGGGTGCTCAACGTGGCCAAGGCGTCACTGGATTTCGCGTTTGCATTTCCCTACGGGCGCGACGAGGTGGATCGGCTGGTCAAACAGACGGGGCGTTACTGGCGTGTGGAAACGCTGGGTGTCAGCCAGGGCGGCCGGCAGTTGCTGCGGCTGAGCAACGACTACGGCGTCGTGAAAGGCGACCGGCCGGGGTTGTATCTGATGGCGCGCCAGCACTCCGGCGAGGTCAGCGGCTCGTGGGTGCTGGATGGGGTGTTGCGGCGATTTGCGGAACTCGGCGATGCGGCTCCATTGGTGTGGGCGGTGCCGTTGGCGAACATTGACGGCATCGAACAGGGCGACTACGGCAAGGACAACTTCCCGTATGACTTGAATCGAGCGTGGGGTAATCCGCCGATGCGTCACGAAACGTTGGTGTTCCAGCAGGATATGCGCCGGTGGTCAAGACGCTGTCGGCCGCTGGCAGGGTTTGACTTCCACGCGCCGGGAGCCAGCGAAGCGGAAGGGGTCTATGCCTTCGTTCATAACTCGGAAGGACTGCCGGAGGTGACAAAACAAGCGCCGTTGTGGGCTGGTGTGGCAGGCGAATCCCTGGGTTCTGAGTTTGCGTCCGCCAAGTTCGTCCGGTCGGGCGACTATAACTCACGCTGGAACACGCCACGATTCACCGGCTTTTGCCAGGAGGGAATGAAAATCCCCGGTGTTTCCTTTGAGACGCCGTATGGCATCATCCACAAGACCGTCATGACGCGCGAGAAATACCAGGAGGTCGGTCGGCGCATCGCCGACGCGCTCGCAGCGCGTGCAAAAAGCATGATGAACAAGAAGGCCGACAAAAAATGAAGACGAAACCCAGGTTGTGTTTATCGCGCCGTGAAGCGGCGGGGAAGATGTTCGGCGCCGTCGGCTTGGGGATGTTGTTCTCGCAATTGGAAGCAGCGGAGGAAGCGCACGCCAAAGACGCCCCGGTCGCACCGCGCGATTCGCTGAAGATCACCAAGCTGGAGACGTTCCTCGTCAAGCCGCGCTGGCTGTTCCTCAAGGTCCACACCAACGCTGGCATCGTCGGGCTTGGCGAGCCGATCCTTGAGGGGCGCGCGTTGACGTGCAAGACAGCCGTCGAGGAGATCGCCCCTTATCTCGTCGGCAAGGACCCGCGTCGTGTCGTGCATCACTGGCAGGCCATCTATCGCCACGCGTTCTATCGCGGCGGGCCGATCCTCACGAGCGCGTTGAGCGGGATTGATCAGGCGCTGTGGGACATCAAAGGAAAGGCGCTGGGTGTGCCCGTCCACGAATTGCTCGGCGGGCCGACGCGCGACCGCGTTCGCGTTTATGCCGGCGCAGGCAGCCCTGAGGACATTGCCAAGAAGAAGGCGCTCGGCTTCACGACGTTCAAGACCGGCCTGGGCTTGGGGCGCAACGGCAAATACATTGCCAGCAAGGAGATCGTGGATCGCGCTGTCGCGCAGTTCGCCGCCAAGCGCGAAGCAGCCGGTCCTGGCGCGGATATCGCGATTGATTTTCACGGTGCCATCCAGCCGCAGACTTCGAAGCTGTTGATCAAGGCGCTGGAGCCATATCAACCGTTCTTCATCGAGGAACCGGTCCAGTGCCAGAACGTGGACGTGCTCGCTGACATCGCGCGTGTCACACACCTG
>JBAZIR010000119.1:0-14146 GCA_041651735.1 Verrucomicrobiia bacterium
CACGTGAAACGCGTCATCAGCGAATACGTCGGTCGCACCGGCCGCTCACTCGACCATATGCGGAACTTCCTGGATTGCGTGAAATCGCGCGACCTCACCGTCGCCAATCCGGAGGTCATGCACCGCTCAATGACCACCGTCCACTGTGCCAACATCTGCATGTGGCTCAAGCGCAACATGAAGTTCGACCCGGTGAAGGAAAAGTTCGTCGGTGACGAAGAAGCGAACCGGCTGCTCTCGCGCGCCATGCGCGAGCCGTGGCACGCGTGAGTTGAACAAAGACAAAAGGAAAAACGTGAAGACCCTCAAGACTTCCATTGGTTTATCGGCCGCGGTGGCGTGTTGTGCGCTGGCAATCCAGAGTTTCGGTGCCGACGCACCCGAACCGAAAAATGTCGCACCCGGCGGCGTCAAGTTCGTGATGCACCGCGTGGACAAATACCGCAGTGAAGCCTGCGGCGTTGCTGACTTCAACGGCGACGGCAAACCGGACATTTTCGCGGGCGAGTTCCTCTATCTCGCTCCCGACTTCAAGCCGGTGAAGGTCCGCACGGTCAAGGGCAGCGTGGATGAGAATGGCAAGGGCTACCGCAACGATTTCGCCAACCTGACGCTCGACGTAGACGGCGACGGCAAGCCCGACATCATCAGCGTGGACTGGTTCGACAAGCACGCGATCTGGCTCAAGAACGTCGGCGCGTCCGGCCAGGAATGGCCGCAGACGGTCATCGAGCAAAACGGCAACTTCGAGACGGCGCAGTTGGGCGACGTGCTCGGCAAAGGCAAGGCGGACGCCGTATTGCCCGACGTGAAACGCACCGTCTGGTATGAGTTGGTTGGCAAGGGCAAGTTCGAGGTGCATGTCGTCAGCGAAAAACCGATGAGCTTCGGCGGCGGCATCGGCGACATCAATGGCGACGGCCGGCCCGATATCATCCGGCCCGATGCATGGTTCGAAGCGCCCGCCGATCTGCGCAACGGCCAGTGGATCGAGCACCCGATCAAGCTCGCCAGCAAAGATGGCGTGAAATCCGAACACACGGCGCAGATTCTGGTCTTCGACGTCAACGGCGACGGTCGCAACGACCTGATCTGCAGTTCCGCGCACCGCTATGGCATCTACTGGTATGAACAGGTCCGCGAGGGCAGCGAAATCAAGTTCAAGCAGCATTTGATTGACGACACGTGGACCCAGGCGCACAGCCTCGTGCTCGGCGACCTCGACGGCGACGGCAAGCCGGAGCTGGTGGTGGGCAAGCGGTTCATGGCGCACAACGGCAAGGACCCGGAAGAGGATGCGCCGCTGGGAGTCTATTATTACAAGTTGGAGTGCAAGCCGGAGGTGAAGTGGGCCAAGCACGTCATATCATACAACCAGGGCGTCGGCTCCGGATTGAACATTTGCCTGGCTGACATGGACTGCGACGGCGACCTCGATGTCGTCGTTACCGGCAAGTTCGGCGGCCCCGTGTGGTTTGAGAACAAAACGAAGTAACACTATGAAAATGAATCGTCGTGATTTTCTGAAGACCAGTTTTGCCACTGCGGCAGCCAGCGCGCTGCCCAACGTGATCCCGGCTTCCGCGCTGGGCCTCGACGGCACCGTTGCGCCAAGCGAACGCGTTGTGCTCGGCGCCATCGGCATCGGTGGCCGTGGAACCTACGTGCTCGGCTGTTTCCTGGAGGAAGCTGACGTGCAGTTCGTGGCCATCGCCGAGGTCAAAGCCGCGCGTCGCCAGGCCGTCAAGGAGCGCGCTGACGCCAAATACGGCAACAGCAACTGCACGGCGTATCGCGACCTGCGCGAACTGCTGGCCCGGTCCGACATTGACGCCGTGCTCATCGCCACCGGCCCGAACTGGCACGCGCTGGCTGCGGTCACGGCCGCGAAGGCGGGCAAGGATGTTTACTGCGAGAAGCCGTGCGCCAAGACCATCATGGACAGCCTCTCGCTGGCCGAGGCGTTCCATCGAACCGGTCGCGTGTTCCAAGCCGGTACGCAGCGGCGCAGCCTGCCGAACTTCGAGTTCGCCGTCGAACTGGCCCGCCGTGGCAGACTCGGCAAACTCACGACGCTCCATGCACACCCTGCCGGTTTGAACACCGTCACCAGCGGCTGGCTCGAACCCGAGCCTGAACCGTCCAAAGAAGAAGGCGACTGGGACCTTTACCTCGGCCCCGCGGCATGGCGGCCGTTCAACAAAGCATTGTTCAATCGCGGCGGCAGCTTCGAGAAAGGCGGCGGCTTCGTCGGCGGCCCCGGCGGCGGCGGATGTTTGGAGTGGGGTTCACATTGCGTGGACCAATGCCAGTGGGCCAATGATGCCGACAAGACGGTGCCGGTGGAATACTGGCCACAGGACGGCCAGTTGCACGCTCGCTACGCCAACGGCGTCAAGCTCGTCGTGCGTAACACGGATTGGCTGCCGAACATCGGCTCCTGCCCGGTGCGCTTTGAAGGCGAGACCGGCTGGGTCGAGACCGGCGACAACGGCGACCTCTACACCAGCTCGCCGGAACTGCTCGCCGGCAGACGCGCCAAGATCGGCGGCTACCCGGCGAACTTCCACGTCCGCAATTTCCTCGATTGCGTCAAATCGCGCGCCCTGACGCGAGCCAACGCCGACGCGGCCTGTAATACACACATCGCCTGCAACGCCGGCAACATCGCTCTCTTCCTGGACCGCAAGGTCGCCTACGACCCGAAGAAGAACGAGTTCATCGGCGACGAGGAAGCCAACCGCCTCCGCGGCGAGGCGCTGCGCGAACCGTGGCGGTTCTAACAACCGACGCTCCAGAATTCATTCCCAATCTTAACCAGCAACGAAATACCATGACGCTCACCATTCCAAATCTCGTCCGCTGTGCCGCGTTGGTCGCGGCCATCGCGCTCGCCGGCCAGCTTCAAGCAGCAGGTCCCGACGCTGCAAAGGCCGCCGAAAAACAGCGCGAACTCATCGCCATCCTCAAGTCCGGCGCGCCGCCCGCCGAGAAGGCGATCGCGTGCAAACGGCTCGCCATCTACGGCACCAGCGAAGCGGTTTCGGTGCTGGCGCCGTTCCTCGCTGACGAGCACCTCGCCTCGTGGGCGCGCATCGCGCTTCAGAACATTCCCGATTCCGCTGCCGATGATGCGTTGCGCGACGCGCTCGGAAAACTGCACGGCAAACTCCTGATCGGCGTGATCAACACCCTCGGCGTCCGCCGCGATGCCAACTCCGTCGGCGCTCTCTCCGAGAAGCTGAAGAATTCCGACGCCGACGTGGCTTCGGCTGCCGCCGCGGCGCTGGGTCGCATTGGCGGCGGGACGGCCACCAAAACGTTGCAACCCCTGCTTGCCAGCGCGCCCGCCGCAGTCCGACCCGCGATTGCCGAAGGTTGCATCCTCTGCGCAGAACAATCCCTCGCCGAAGGAAAAGCCGACGACGCGGTGAAGCTGTTTGACGCCGTCCGCAGCGCGAATATCTCGAAACAGAAGACCGCTGAGGCAACGCGGGGCGCGATTCTCGCCCGTGGCGCTGCTGGCGTGCCGCTGTTGGTCGAGCAACTGCGCTCCAAGGACAAGGAATGTTTCAACATTGCCATGCGCACGGTGCGTGATCTGCCCGGCCGCGAAGTCGCGCAGGCGTTGCTGGCCGAAATGGACCGTGTGACGCCGGAGCGGCAGTCATATTTGTTGCTGGCGCTTGCCGACCGCGGTGACGCAGAGACGCTGGACGTTGCCCTCAAGGCGGCCAAGAGCGCGCCGCAGCCGCAACAGCTCATCGCGATCAGCGTGCTCGATCGCTTGAGCAACCCCAAATCCGCGCCAGCGCTGCTCTCCATCGCTGCCGGCGACGACGCGAAGGTCGCCATGGTCGCAAGGCTGGCGGTGGCCAAGATGCCAGGCGCGGCAGTTGAAGCAGCCATTGTCGCGTTGTTGAAGCAGCCGGGCGAAAACGCCCGCCGCGCCGCGATCGAGCTGATCGCCCAGCGCCGCATTATGAGCGCGATTCCGGACCTGTTGAAAGTCGCGGAAGATTCCAATGCCGCCGTCTCCGGCGCAAGCTTCAAGGCGCTCGGCGAACTGGCTGGTGTCCCCGAAGTGCCGGCGTTGCTCGATGCGCTGATGAAGGCCAAGGACACCGAGGCCGCCGAGAACGCATTGTCCGCCGTCTGCGCCCGATTGAACCGGCCTGTCGCCGCCAACGTTGCCATCCAGAAAGCGGTTTATGGTGATCTGCCGAACGGCCCGTCGGCCGACGTCACCGCCAAGCTCTCGGAGCTTGTGAAGGCTTCTCCGACCGTGCAGGTGTCCAACAAGAACTTCGGCGACCCCGCCGGCGGACGCGTGAAGCGTATGCGCGTGGAATACACCGTCAACGGCGTGCCAGGCAAGAAGACGGTGCGCGAGAACGACACCCTGGAGTTCACCGCCACCGCCGTGCCACCCGAACTGGTGGATGCGCTCTGCGCGCCGCTGGCCCAGGCGCCGGTGCCGGCGAAACTCGCGTTGCTGCGCGTGCTGCGTTCGGCCGGCGGCCCCAAGGCACTCGCCGCCGTGCGTGGTGCACTCTCCGACGCCAACGCTGAGATCAAGGAGACCGCCCAGCGCACTCTCTGCGACTGGCAGACGGCGGATGCATTGCCCGATGTGATGCAGATCGCCAAGACCGCCACGGACAAGAAGTTCAAGATCCTCGCGCTTCGCGGCCAGCTCCGGCTCATTCCGATTCAGGATGCTTCCGACGACCAGAAGCTCGCCTCGCTCAAGGAAGCGATGGCGTTGATCGAGCGCGACGAGGAACGCCGCCTCGCGCTGGCCGCCCTCGGTGGAGTTCCGACCGCCAACTCGCTGGAGCTGGTCATGCCGTATTTGAGCGCAGGCAATCTCAAAGGCGAAGCCAGCATCGCTGCCGTCGCCATTTCCGCGAAGATCGTTGGCCGGTGCCCGGTGCTGGTCGCCAAGGCCATGCAACAGGTGACGATCTCCGATCCGAAACTTGCCCGGCAGGCGAAACAGTTGCTGGCGCAGGCGAAGAAAGCCGCGCCGAAGAAATAGTTGTAAATGAGAATCGTCGCCATCCTTGCCGTTGCCTGTCTCGCCGCGCTGGTCGCGCGCGGTGGCGAGCAATCGCTTTTCAACGGCAAGGACCTTGACGGGTGGGACGGCAAACCCGGCTGGTGGCACGTCGAGGACGGCGCGCTCACCTGCGAGAGCACACCTGACAATCCGTGCAAGAAGTGCAACTACCTCATCTGGAAGGGCGGCGAACCGGCGGACTTTGAGTTGATGGCGGATTTCCGGATGAGCGAGAAGGCCAACTCCGGCATCCAGATCCGCTCCGAGCGCCGGCCCGATTGGGACACGTTCGGCTATCAGGCCGACATGTCCGGCAACGGTGCACTGGTTGGGTTCATCTATCACCACAAGCGCGGCTTGATCGTCGCGCGCGGCGAAAAGGCCGTGCTCGCCGCCGACGGGAAGAAGACCGCCGGAAAAATCGGCGACCCGGCCGAACTGCTGAAGGTTTTCAAGAAGGGCGACTGGAATACTTATCGCATCATCTGCCAGAACCGGCAGGTGACGCTCTACGTCAACGGCGTCTTGATGGCGCAGGTGACCGACGAGACCCCGGGCGCCGACAAGGGCGGCATTATCGCCCTCCAGATGCATCCGGGTCCGCCGATGAAGATTCAGTTCAAGAACATCGTTCTGAAGACATCGAAGTAATCGAAGCAGAAGAGTTTGCCGTGAAAATCAATCGCCGCGATTTTCTCAAGAAAACGCTGGTGGCGTCCGCCTCGGTCGCCGCGCCTTGCGTTATTCCCGCGTCGGCGCTCGGCCGCAACGGCATGGTGGCGCCCAGCGAGCGAATCGTGATGGCCGGCATCGGCATCGGCGGGCGCGGCACGCACGACCTCGGCTGGATGATCGGGGAATCAGATGTGCAGGTGGTCGCCATCTGCGATGTCCGCAAGAACCGGCGCGAAGCGGCCAAGAACATCGTGGACGGCAAGTACGTCAACAAGGACTGTGCCCTCTACAGTGACATCCGCCAGTTCCTCGCCGAGCGGACGGACGTGGACGCCGTGCTGATCGCCACCGGCGACCGTTGGCACGCGCTGGCGGCGACGATGGCCATGCGCGCCGGCAAGGACGTCTATTGCGAAAAACCGTCCTGCCTCACCATCGCGCAGGGGCAAATGATCGTCGGGACCGCCCGCCGGTATGGCCGCGTTTTTCAAACAGGCGCGCAGCGGCTCAGCGAACCCAATCACGTTTTTGCCATCGAAATGGCGCGCGCCGGCCGGCTGGGCCAGGTTCACACCGTTTACGCCGATATCCGTTACCGTGGCGGTTCGCGCCACGACTGGCTGCCAGAGCAACCACTGCCGCCCAGGGAGGAACTGGACTGGGATGCCTGGCTTGGCCCGTGTCCCTGGCGTCCTTACAACGCCACCTACGTGAACCACGGCTGGTATAACTTTTACGACTTCGCCACCGACGTCGCCATGTGGGGCGCGCACACGCTGGCCCAGGCGCTCGCGGGAATTGACATGGAGAATGTCTCCACCATCGAGTTTGAATATGCCGGGCCGGATGCCACGATCGTGACACGCCTGTCCAACGGTGTGAAGCTGGTCCTGGTCCGCGTGGACGGCTCGTGCTGGGACCCGTGCCAATACTGGCATGGCGCTTGTGGCGAGCGATTCGACGGCCCCGAGGGTTGGACCGCGGCGGCTGACGGTTATTCGATCACCGATGTTTCCAAACCGTCGTTGCTGCGCGAATACAGGAAGGTGTTGAACGAATACATCGACCGGACGCGGCGGCCGATGAACCATATGAGGGATTTCCTCGATTGCGTCAAGTCGCGCCGGCTTGCGGTGGCTCATCCGGAGATCATGTACCGGTCCATGAGCATCTGCCTGGCGGCCGATATTTGCGATGTGTTGAAGCGCAATGTGAAGTTCGATTTCATCAAGGGCGAGTTTGTTGGCGACGTTGAAGCCAACCGCATGCGGTTCCGCGCCAATCGCGAGACGTGGCGCGCGTGATTTTTTGCTGACGAGAGAAGACAGACTGTTTTGAATCTGATATGGAGACTATGAACATGAATAACATGAAGTGGATGCTGATGGTGGCCGTCGCCGGGTTGATCGCGCTGCCCCTGCAGGCGCAGTGGCAGATTCCCGCTGATCCCGCGGCCAAGAAGGAATATGTCGCCAAGCTGCTCGTAACGGTGCAAAAGGCCGATGTTCCGCTGAACGAGCGGTTCGCCGCGTGCCGCGAGCTGTCCGTTCTCGGTGACAAGGCCGCCGTGCCGGTTCTCGCAGCGCTCCTGTCCGACGAGAAGATGTCACACATGGCGCGCTACGGTCTGGAACCGATAGCGGACCCATCCGTGGACGTCGCACTCCGCGACGCGCTCAGCAAGGTCAAGGGCCGCCTGCTGGCCGGCGTGGTGGATTCCATCGGCGTCCGCCGCGACGCCAAGGCCGTCGAGCCGCTCGCCAAGCTGCTTTGCGACACCGATCCCCATGTCGTCTGCGCCGCCGCCGCCTCGCTCGGCCGCATTGGCAATGTTGCCGCCGCTGACGCGCTGGAGAAGGCGCTCGGAATCGCTTCAGGGGCCAGCCTCAACGTCATCGCCGACGGCTGCATTCGCGCCGCCGAAGCACAGATGGCCTCCGGCAAGTGCGACAAAGCTGTCGCTCTTTATGACTGCGTGCGTGCCACCAAGGCGCCACGCCACATCCGCATGGCCGCGATGCGCGGCGCGATCCTCGCCCGCGGCCCCGCCGGTATCGCGATGCTCATGGAGCAGATCAAGGGCGATGACAACGCCATGTTCGCCGTCGCCATGCGCCTCACGCACGAGATCCCCGGCTCGAAACTGACGCAAGCCCTCACCGCTGAAGTTGGCAAGCTCGCGCCGGAAAAACAGGTGGTCGTTCTCCAATCACTCGGCGACCGCAAGGACACCTCTGCGATTCCCGCCGTGCTCGCCGCTGCCAAGGCCGGCCCGTCCAATGTCCGCGTCGCCGCCATTCGCGCGCTGCCGCAAATTGGTTGTCCCTCGTGTCTCGCGCCGCTGGTCACGCTGGCATCCGATGCCGACGCCGAGGTTGCCGCTGCCGCGCAAACCAGTCTCGCCGGTTTCCCCGGCAAGGAAGCGGACTCGACCATCGCAAACCTGATGAACACGCAGGACACGAAAGCGCGTTGCACGGCCATTGATCTGGTCGGCCAGCGCCGCGTCACCAGCGCGATGCCGGCATTGTTGAAGGCCGCCGAAGACGCCGACCGGCAGGTTTCCACCGCCAGCTTTAAAGTCCTCGGCGACATGGCCGGCGCCACGGAGATTCCCGCGATGATCAATCTGCTCATCAAGACGCAGGCGGCATCGGCTGCCGAGAACGCGTTGTCAGCCGTCTGCGCCCGGCAAGCCGAACCGGCATCGGGTAATGTTGTCATCAAGAAAGCGATCTACGGCGCGCTGCCTGACGGCCCGTTAGCGGAGGTGACGAAGAAAGCCACCGATCTGGTCAAGTCCGGCTCCATGACTCTGGAGGTAAACAATGGCAATTTCGGCGATCCCGCTCCGAGGAAGCACAAGAAGCTGAGCGTGGAGTATACCGTGAACGGAGTCTGGGCCACCAAGACGGTTGCGGAAGGCGGGACGATCTTGTTCACGGCCGCGACCGCATCGCCGGCGTGTGTGGACGCGCTGTGCGGCGCGATGGCGCAGGCGCCGGTGCCTGCGAAACAGGCGTTGCTGCGCATCCTCCGCTCTGCCGGCGGTCCGAAGTCCCTCGCCACCGTGCGTGCCGCCATGCAGGATGACAACGCAGAGATCAAGGATACCGCCACGCGCGTCCTGTGCGACTGGACGACCGCCGAGGCTGCCGATGAGCAACTGGCGCTGGCGAAGACCTCGCCGAACAAGACCTACAAGGTGCTGGCCCTGCGCGGCTACATCCGCGCCATTGGTGACGCCAATGTCGACATTGCCAAGCGCCACGCGATGTGCAAGGAAGCGACCGCGCTGATCCAGAACGACACTGAGAAGCGATTGTTGCTCAGCGCACTCAGCAACGCCGGCGACGCCGAGTCGCTCGAGATGGTGATGTCACACCTCGATAACCCGGCGATCAAGGACGAAGCCTGCCTCGCCGCCGTGGCCGTGGCCGAGCGATTGGTCGCGGGCAATCCCGCCGTCGTCGCCGACGCAATGAAGAAGGTGGTGAAGGCGACCAAGAACGAGGGCATCCTCAAGCGCGCTCGCAAGGTTCTCGGCCAAACCCGCCCCAAGCCGGCGGCGAAGAAATAGCGCATCCCGCAAAACGGCACAGTCGAAATTCAGAGCAAACCCTCCGACGGAATGGTCCGTCGGAGGGTTTGCGTTTGTAGTCGTGACCCCATTCACGGGTGCCATCTGCGGTCCGGCTTCTGTGCCGGAAATAGTGCCGGAAATAGTGCTGGTGCGGTCAAAGCACCGGTGCTATACACGCGCCCAGCTTCCGGCATTTGGAGACTTCGTTGCAGATCTGATGCGACAACTGGAGAATGACCATGAGCCAACACGACCCTTCCGACTCTTCCCACTTCCACGCCCATTGCTGTCCCTGTGTCAGCCATGCCAGTGACGACCCATCGGTCGTCTCCCGGCGCGGTTTCCTTGGCGGCGGCTTGGCCATGCTGGGTGCGACTGCGTTGCCCGGCATGACCTGGCAGGCGCTCGCTGCGCTCAAGGCGGATCAACAACCCCTTGCCCGCCGACGACCACTGATAGTGAAACCGATCTTCTTCTACTCCACCTCGTCCCGGAAACCGATGACCAGTTGGCGTCCGTGGGGCGGCGTGGAAACACAGGCGCAGGCTGACGAGGAAATGCTGCGCATCTCCGGCGAACTCAAGAAACTCGCTGCACGCGCAGATTTTCCGGTCAAATTCCTGCCACTAACGCCCCTGAAGGGCGGCCCCCTCTCCTCCGTGGAAGACCTGCAGATAGCGGATGCAGTGCTCGCCTACGCTTCCAGCGAACAAATTGCAGGTCGAACAGTTGGCCGACTCCGGTAAAGACGTGATCTTCTTCCTGCGGCACAAGTCAGGGCCGCTCTATCTCTATTACGAAACGATCAGCCCATGGACATTGCGCCGCAGCAAGAATGACCGGCTCGCGGCGAAAACGGTCGCTGAGGACGATGTGGTGGTGGACAGCGCTGACGAGGTCCTCTGGCGACTGCGCGCGCTGTGCGGCCTGCGCAACACCATCGGCACACGGATTGTCGCGCTCGGCGGCGCGCTTGGTTGGGGCATCGGCCCGAAGGCGGCGGAGATGGCGAAGGAACGTTTCAAGCTGGAAATCGAAACGATGACCTATGAGCAGTTGAAGACGCTGCTGCAGGAGGCGATGGCCGATGCCGCGGTGGTCAAGCTCGCCAAACAGCAGACGGCCGATTACCTGAAACTGCCGGGCACGAAACTGGAAACAGAACGTGATTTTCTGGAGCGGGCGTTCGTGCTGACGCAAGTGTTCCGGCGGATGATGAAGCAGGCCAACTGCACGGCATTCACCATCGGCCACTGCATGGGCGCGCCGATGCCGATCGCGCGCACAACCGCGTGCATCCCGCTGAGCCTGCTGAACGACGAAGGTTACCTTGCGTTTTGCGAGTCGGACTTCGTCGTCATTCCGGCGGGTATGTTGCTGGGGAACATCACTGGCAAACCCGTGTTCCTGAACGACCCGACCTATCCGAAGCACGACGGCGTCATTACGCTGGCCCATTGCACCGCGCCGCGAAAGATGGACGGCAAGCACATTGAACCGGCGCGTATTCTGACGCACTTCGAATCCGACTACGGCGCCGCGCCGAAAGTTGAAATGCGCAAAGGCCAGGTGGTCACCAACCTTATTCCCGGCTTCGAGCCGACGCGTTGGGCCGGACTGCTCGGCGAAATTGTGGACGCGCCGTTCCTGCCAATCTGTCGCAGCCAGATCGACATCCGCTTCAAGGCAGAGCCGTTGCAGGTCGCGAAACGCATGGGCGGGTTCCACTGGATTACCGGTTACGGCAACTACACGCGCGAGATCGCCTATGCCCTGCGGCGGCTGAACATCGAGTTCGACAACATCGGGTGATTGAATTTCCCGACGGTTGACAGCAACCGGCATCCCCGATCAAAGCGCAGCAGCGCCAGATCACGGCGCGGGTGTTACTTCTTCGTTCCGCCGATGCAATACAGGTTTTGCGCGGTGCGAACGAAAAGGCGGCCGTTGGCGGCGACGATGGAAGAGAGCACCGGTATCTCGTCCGTCGTGAAGCTGGCGAGAATCTTGAACTCATCGCCCGCCGAGAGCACCACAATCGTGCCGCGTTCGCCGATGCAGTAGATCTTTCCGTCCGCGCCGGTCGGTGAGGCACTGAAGGTCTCCTTCTTGCCGATGCTGCCCTGCCACTTCTTCTCGCCGGTCTTCGGGTCGAGGCAGGCCAGGAGTTGCTTGTCGCCATCGAGCACGAAGAGCTTGCCGCGGTAGGTCAACGGCGTACAGACATCCGGCATGAGATCGTCGAGCTTCCACGCGGTCTGCGCGTCGGGCGTGACGTGGCCGATGGCGCCGGCTTTGATCGCGAGGAAGGGGTGGCGTTTGGGCAGGCCAAGATAAATGAACCCCGGCGACGTCGCAGGCGATGTGATGACGCGCCAGACGTTTGCCTTGCCGGTGTTGAACGAGCCGCAACGCCAAATCTCCGCTCCGGTGTCAGCGCGATGGCCGGTAACGTGGTCGCCACCGAAGAGGATGATCTCCGTGCCGCGTGCGCCTTCGTAGGGCAGCGGCGTGGCGTAGGATTCCTGCGACTCGCCCACGGCATCGCTCTTGCGAACATGACGCCAAAGTGTTTTGCCGGTCTGCGGATCTAGACACAGCAGAAACGACTCCCGGTTCGGTTTGTCGTCGAGTGAATGCTGATAGGTCGGCGGATCGCGTTGGAGCACCTGCACATAGAGCTTCCCGCGGTAGAGCAGCGGGCTGGAACCGTAAATCCACATGTAGGCCAACTTGCCAAACTCCTGCGCCAGCGCGCGCGACCAGACCTTCCGGCCGGCGAAATCGAACGCCGCAATGTCGCCCGTGGCAAACGTCGCGATGGCCAGTTTCCCATCCGTCACGACCGACGGCGAACATGCGTTGTTCTTGCCCTTCTGAAAATCGCCGCCCGGCACCACACGCTGCTGCCAGCGCATTTTGCCGTTGGTGGCGTCAATGCAGAACAACAGCAGGTTCTTCTCCGCGTCGGGACTGGTGACAAACACCGAGTCGCCCCACACCACAGGCGTCGCGCTGCCTTTGCCGGGCAGCGGCACGACCCACGCGACGTTTTCGGTTTTGCTCCACTGCGTCGGCAGGCCGGTCTCCGTCGTGGAACCGTTGTGAAACGGCCCACGCCACTGCGGCCAGTTCTCGGCGCGCAACGTCAGGGGCGCAAGAGCGGCGAGTGTGAGCAAGGGAATGATGAGGCGATGGAACATGATCTTGGGTTCTCCGATGAATCGTTGTGCCGACTTTGTCAAAAATCGCCGCCGCCGGAAAGCGGATTCTGCGCATGGCGGGTCCGTTGAGAAGCTGCTTGAACACGAGGGGCGGCTGGTGTCTCATGTCGGCATGAAAACGTTTCGTTTCCCACGCATCGCAGGCATCGGTCTGATCGCCCCGGTCCTTCTCGTGGCGACGGCATCTTTCGGAGAAAACACCATGACTTCAGCCAGCAACCAATACATCGTTTACTTCGGCACCTATACGGCTGCGAAAAGCAAAGGCATCTATGTGAGCCGCTTCGATGCCTCGACAGGCAAACTCGGCGCGCCCGAGTTGGCCGCGGAGACAAAGAACCCGTCGTTCGTCGCCGTGCATCCGAGCCATCGCTTCCTTTACGCCGTCGGCGAGATTGCCAGCATTGGCGGCAAGAAGGGCGGCGCGATCAGCGCGTTCGCGATTGACGCGGCGACGGGGAAGCTCACGTTGCTGAACCAACAGTCCACCGTCGGCCCCGGCCCGTGCCACGTCAGCGTGGATAACGCCGGCAAGAACGCGTTTGCGGCGAACTACGGCGGTGGCAGTGTGGCGGTGTTGCCGATCAACAAAGATGGCTCGCTAAGCAAAGCCTCGGCGTTTGTCCAGCACACCGGCTCCAGCGTCAACCCGAAACGCCAAGCCGGCCCGCACGCCCACGCCATCAATCTCGACGCATCGAACCGCTTCGTCTTCGTGCCCGACCTCGGTCTCGACAAGGTAATGATCTATCGCCTCGACGCGGCCAAAGGCACGCTCACGCCGAATGAGCCGGCGTTTGGCACCGTCCCGCCCGGCTCCGGTCCGCGGCACATCGCGTTTCACCCGAACGGCCGTTTTGCCTACGTGATTAACGAGATGTTGTGCACGATGACGACGTTCAGCTACGACGCCACGCGCGGCGAGTTGAAGGAGCTGCAAACGCTCACGACACTGCCCGCCGGCGAGTCCGTCCAGCCCGGCTACAGCACGGCGGAGGTGCTGGCGCATCCATCAGGAAAATTCGTCTACGGTTCCAACCGCGGTCACGACACCATCGCGATCTTCGCCGTTGACCCGCAGACCGGCAAGCTCGCGCCTGTCGGCCATGAATCCACCCAGGGCAAAGCCCCGCGCTGTTTCGGCATAGATCCGACCGGCGCGTATTTGCTGGCGGCCAACCAAGGCACCGACAATGTCATCGTCTTCCGCATCGATCAGAAAAGCGGGAAGCTGACAGCGACCGGCCAGAGCATTGAGGTAGGCGCGCCGGTGTGCGTCATGTTCATGCCGGTGAAGTAACCGGCGCGGCGCGAGCGGGCGATGCGTCCGCTTATTGCTCTTCGGGCTGTGCGCCCTGCTGACGGACGGGCTCGATATTGGCGTTGCGGGCCTCGATTTCGATCCAACTGTTGAAGGCGAGGTCGCGCTGACCGGGCTGGCCGTAACCGAAGAAACGCTCGCCAAACAGCAACCGGTGCCGCAGTGACTTCTCCTCGGCAGCCAGCTTCTTGGGATCGGCCGGCTTGCGCTGTTTGACCTGCACGACCAAGCCGCCGACGGCCGTGTCAACAAACTCGCTCAGTTCGCCCGGCGCCAGGAGT
>JBAZIR010000120.1:0-14137 GCA_041651735.1 Verrucomicrobiia bacterium
GACAGGCCCGGCAAATACACGTTGTCCGGGCTTTCTTCGAGCACGGTCTTCAGCGGAAAATGCTCGTGCGTGTGCTGTGCGATCTCGAAGAGACCCGACGCGAGGCAGGCTTCCAGTTGTGCCAAGTGGCGCTCGACCTTGCAGCCCAGGATGAAAATCGTGGCTGGCACACCGACCTCGCGATGAATTTTTAGCACGCGATCGAGGAACAAATCGGTCGCGTTTTTCGGAACGGGCTGTCCCACCCATTTCTCACCCGGCACGCGGCCGGGAATTCGTTCAACGTCGTAACCAATGAGCATGGTTCCGGGCATTAGAGTCCTTTCTCCAACCCGACTTGATCTTCGGCGTAGATGATCGTGGTGTTCGGGTGGTTGATGAGATAACTGCCGGGAAGCTCGGGCGTCACGCGTCCTTGCCGGAGCTTGAGGAGCGGCTCTCGTTGTTGCGGAAAGCACGCCAGCAGCAGGATTTCCTTGGCCGCAAGGATTGGCTCCATTCCCAGCGTCACGGCATGACGTGGCACCTTGGAGTGATCGCCCCCGGCGGTCAACCGGGCGTTGGTGTCAATCGTCAACTCGGTCAAATCAACGACACGGCTTGGCAAGGCGCCATACGTTTCCACGGATATCCCTGCCTCCGGGATTGGCTCGTTGAAACCAATATGGCCGTTGAAGCCGATGCCCAGCAGTTGGAAATCCACCCCGCCCATGCCGCGAATCCACTCGTCCAGCGCGGCTGGCTGTGTGGGGTCTGGAAAGTGGATGTGCTCGTGATTCATTCCCAGCTTCGAGTCGAACCGGCTGAAGAGGTTCTTCTGCATGTAGCCCCGATAGCTGAGCGGATGATCGGCGGGAATCCATTGGCCGTCCGCTCCCACGTATTCGTCGAGGTTGACGGTATGCAATTGCGACAGATCGAGTTTGCGGCGGTTGAGCATGCCGGCCAGCCGCTCATAGAGCGAGAGCATCGTGTTGCCGGTCGCCAAACCGACGAGCATCGGCTGTCGCTGGCCTGCGCGCCGTTCAATGGCGGCGAACATGCGACCGGCAGCGAGGCTGCTCATCGTTTCGTAATCGTCGGCTCGAACCCAGTGCAGCGACATGGATCGGTTCTCCTTACCCCTTGAACAATACGATGAATGCCAGGGCGCAGAGTCCCAAGAGCCAGCAGGGGACGAGGAAAATGGGCCGCCAGAGGAATTTGCCGTCGCGGCGGAAATGGTCCATCACGACGCCCGTGAATTGCGTCCCCACGAACAGGCCGAGTCCGAGTGTTACGGCGGTGTACAGGCCTTGAGCTGAGGCGCGAATATCGGTTGGGGCCACTTTGTTGATGTAGAGGAAGGCCGCGTCAAAGAAAAAGGCGAAGGCAAGGCCATGCAAGGCCATCGATACAATGATCAGGGGTCGCGGCCGCATGCGGGCGTAGACCAGGAACATGACCAGCCAGAACGCAGTGCCTGCGGCCAGCGTCCATTGAAACCCCATGACTAGGAAAGTGTACGGCAGGATGACCGCCATGGCCACCACCTGGGCGATCTGCGCAACGCTCATCGCCGCGGGGATGGTCGCGTGAGAGGTGCCTATGTCTTCCAGAAAACGCGATGTGCCCAGATAATAGAATTGCAGTTGGGTGGAGACGACGAAGGAAATGAGCATGAACATCAGGAAGTTCGGATCCTTCAGCATCGAGATTGCCTTCATGAAAGGCAACGCGCCGCTGCCGGTGTTTGCAGGCGGAGTGTGCGGCAGGGTGAAACAGAACAGCCCCATGACAAACGCGCAGATGGCTGCCAGGATCAGGCTGTCCGCGCTCCGCACCTGGAGTTTGCCCGAGCGACGCCACAACGTCAGCGCCCAGCCGATCAACACCCAGGAGACTGCGCCCCACATGCGAATTCGGAAGTAGTTGACCTCGGGGTGCGGTAAATGGGCAAAGGTGAGAGAGTTGACCATCGCCAACGTGGGCGCAAAACACAGACAATGGCCCAGCATCAACAAGAACAGGGGAACGAAGCTGGTTGCGCGGGTCGCACCCAGCAGAAAAAATCCGCCTAGCAGGTGCGCCCAAGCCATGTACAACTCAGTCGAACACCACCGATCGACGACCTGGCCTGCGGCCATCGGCGCCAGAATGCACGCCAGAGGCAGCGTGGCATAAATCCAGCCCAACTGCTTCCCGCTCATCTTGAGGGGTCCCAGAATCCGGGACGCCAGCACGGGCGCCCACGCACCCCAGATGGTGAACTCGAGGAACTTCATGCCGCTCAAGCTCAGATACAATTCCCAGCTCACGTCAGTGTTCATAGACTTTCTCCAGATTCAAAAAGATGACTGGCTTCTGCGAGCCGCTCCGCGGCCAATTTGATGTCGCCCAGCCGGTTATTTCCTGCCTCGCGTTCGATCGCTAACACGCCGGCGAAGCCGACTTCTTTCAACGCCTTCAGAAAACCATCGGGACCCACTTCGCCATCGCCCCAGGGAACTTCGGCGCCCCAAGTGCCCGGCTGTTTGGTGCGGACGGCGTCCTTGACGTGAACGTGCTTGATCCACGGCCCCAGGGTCCGCACGGCCTCAACCGGATTGCCCTTGCCATAGAGGATCATGTTCGCGGGGTCGAAATTCACTCCCAGCGCCGGATGGTTCAGTTCTTCAAGCAACTCTCGCAGACTGGCGGCTGTCTCCTGGCCGGTTTCCATCAGGAGCATGATGCCTCGTTGCGCGGCCATATCGGCCAGAGAGATCAGACGATCACGCACGCGCCGGGCTTGAGCCGCATCTTCACTCTCGATGAACCCAACGTGCATCGTCAGGAAGCGGACGCCGAGTTCCGCTGTGATTGCGGCCGCGCGCTCCACCGTCTGCTGGTTCCGGGGCCAGCAATCGTCCGGCAGAATTCCACCGGTCGCCCGAATGCTTTCCAGGGAAGTGTAGTCCTCGTGTGGGAAGCCGATGGTAGCCGCGCTGATCGTCCATTTTTGCCGGCGGACGCCTTCAAGATATGCGTCGCCGCCTTCTGCGAAGACCGGTCTCAGGGCGAGGTTGACGTGGTCAATCTCCAACTGGTGCAACGCTCGGATGACACCAGCCAGGTCGGTGCGGAGCGACCAACTGCAGACTGCCACGGGCCAGACATCGCATTTTGGGTTCATAGCTGGTTACGATTTGATGATTCCAACTTTGCTGAACTCAAACGTTTTGGGGGACAATTTTTCGAGCGGGTCGGGGGCGTGCGTTTTGGGGTAGGGCATGGAGAGAGTCGGTTTTGCCCAACGGATGGCGTTGGCAAGCACCTTCAAGACGTTGGGATCGTAATAGGTCGGGAAGGCTTCATGTCCCGGGCGGAAATAGAAAAGCCTGCCATAACCGCGTTGGAGTGTGAAACCACTTCGAAAGACCTCGCCGCCTTCAAACCACGATATGAAAATGACCTTTGCGTCACCGGCGATCATGAACGGTTCGCCATACATCTCTTCGTTCGGCAACTCGAAATGCTCGGGCACGCCGGCCGCAATCGGATGAGCCGGGTCAATCGTCCATAGGCGCTCCCGTTCGCCGGCCTCGCGCCAGTGGAGCTTGCCGCTGGTGCCGTTGAGAAGACGGAAGATTTTCGACATGTGGCCGGAGTGCAACACGATGATGCTCATGCCGTTCCACACCCTCTGCTGCACCCGTTGGACGATAGCGTCATCGACCTTGTCGTGGGCAGCGTGGCCCCACCAAAGCAGCACATCGGTGTTGTCGAGAACCGTCTGCGTGAGTCCGTGTTCAGGTTCTGCGAGGGTGGCGGTGCGGATTTCCAGATCGGGTGCGGCCAGATGTTTGGCCAGCGCGCCGTGGATGCCGTCCGGGTAGAGCGCCTTTACCGAAGGTTCCTTCTGCTCGTGGACAAACTCATTCCAGATCGTCACGTTGATTTTCGAGTTGCTCATGTCTCAAACTCCTTGCTTTATGAAAACGCCCGGATCTTGGAGCGGACGTATTCTCTGATCTTCTCTTCGACAGGCTTAAAATACAAGTCGAGCGGCATAAACTTGTCGCCGTTCTTCGCCAGTTCGGCGGCAACGCCACGCAGGAACATGCTCTGGAGCTCGGTGGCGATGTTGATCTTGGCGACGCCGCAATCAATGGCTTTCCTCAGCTGATCATCGGGGACTCCTGTTCCGCCATGAAGCACCAGTGGAATTGAAACGGATGCGCCGATTTCGGAGGCCCGCTGGATATCGAGCACCGGCGCCTTCTTGTAGAAACCGTGCGCGGTCCCAATGGATATTGCTAGGGCATCCACTCGCGTCTGTTTCACGAACTCGATAGCTTCCGCAGCCGTTGACAACTCGATCGCGCCGTCGCCAAACGGAACGTGCCCGATCTCGGCCTCGATTGAGACTCCGGATGCGTGCGCGAGTTTCGCCGCTTCAGTTGTCAGCGCGATGTTCTCGGCAAAAGGCAACTGCGAGCCATCGATCATCACCGATGTGTAGCCCAGATCAATCGCCTTTTTGATCTGTTCCAGCGATGCCCCGTGATCAAGATGCAGCACCACGGGAATCCTGGATCGCTCCGCGAGCCTGGAAGTCATGGCAGCGATCAGTCCCGCGCGTTCGTCGTTAAACAAACGCTGATACACCTGGATGATGACCGGCGAGTTTTCCTGCTCAGCCGCCTTGAAGACGGAGAGAAGCGTTTCCAGATTGGCGACATTGAACGCCGCAACGGCACGTTTCTCTTTCCGTGCCTGGGGTAGCACCTCATTGAACGTTAGCATGGTTGTGATGACCTGAGGCGTTTACTGAATTTCAACGGGTTTGATGTTCAGCCATTTGCACAGATCGCGCAGTTCGTCTGCAATGTCCGCGTGAACGAGGGAGTAGTGATGCTTGAAACCTTCATTCATGATCGTAACCACCATCTTTTCCACGGAGCAGTCGAAGCGGATGTTGAGCGGGTTGCCGCGCACGAACGGTTTCGTGTCCAGAGCGGTTCCCTTGGCAATCAGCATCCGGTAGCCGTCGCCGTCCTCATCCAGTTGCGCCATCGTGATGGGGCCGGGCTTCAACGGAAACTCGTTGACCATGCCCTTCTTGTCGCCGCCGTCAACACGGAAGTGCTGGCGCATCGTCGTCTCCTCGAATTTCCTGCACAGCGCCGACGGTGCGGCGCCGCAATGCCAGAAGACGGCCGTGTTCTTCGCGTAATCGAACGAGATGAGGTCGGCGAAGAAGGGGATACCGTCGCTGAGGGTGGCTTGCGCTTTCATCAGCACGGCGCCGAGCACGTCGCCCTCGCAACTGGTGACAAGGCCGGTGTTGTTCAGCATTCCGATCGTGGCACAGGGCGCGATGCCAAACACGTCGGACCACTCCGGCCAGCAACGAATGGCATACGAGGTGAGACCATACTTGGCCGCTGTCTTCTTCAGAGCCTCGTATAGTTTGCCCGTGGGCAGGATGTCCTTCTCGACGCTCTTACAGAACGAGGCGCAACTCCGCCGGACTTCCTCGGCTCCCCGTCGAGCCTCTTCCTCGCCGAGCTTGCCGGCGGTGTCCACGATTTCCAACTGATCAATGATTTCCACCTCGGAGCCGATGGAGGACCGCAGGCGCATTTCGTCGCAGTTGGAAGTGTAAAACCCGGGAACGCGTCCGCCCACGAGGCCAATCTTCGTGGCGGCGAGGTCCGTCATGCACTTCAGGACATTGAGCGGTTTCTTTGCGAGCGCAGCCACTTCGGAGGCGGGGCCAAAGAAGAACCCGCATTTTCGTCCCATCTTTCGCAACGTGTGAACGGCCATGTTGGCGCCGCAGAAGGAATTTTGCGCCCACATGCCGCCCTTCAGCGCCTTCTCGGGGGTGGAGAACAGCAGGATCGGGACGTTCAATTCCCTCGCGATGACCGGGATGATCGCGCCGACCGGGAAGGTTGCGAAATGCACGATCACGGCGTTGGCCCCCTGGCGGGTCAACTCGCGGCAGACCGCCGACGCTTCCGCGGTGGTGGTCGTCAGCGCGTTGCCATGGAGGATTTCAAAGGGCAACTGTTTCAGGCTTTCCAGCGTCTGTTGCCGGATTCGGTCAATTTCAGGCGTGACCCAGCTCGCCTTGGACAGCGCAACATAACCTACGGAGAACTTCTTCACTTGCTTAATCCTTTCTTTGTGCGACCGCCTCTTCAAGCGAGACGATCCGAATATGCGAATTGTATTTGCTGAGGGTGGTCTTCACGTATTGCGATGACGTGATGAGCAGATTGGTCTTGAGATTGTCCGCAAGATCACAAACACGCTGGCACAGCTTCGCGCACACCTCGGGATTCAGACGATCAAAGACCACCGCGCCCTCGCCAACGGAATAGGATTCCTCGTTGTTGGTGCCGAACGGCACGAGCTTGTAGCCGCATTGCGCGAGGAGTTGGCGCGGCGCCGTCAGGTTGCGGTCATAGTTCTTGAGGAAGTCGCTTTCCAGATAATAGGCCTTGCGTGCCGGCCCGGTTTTCACTCCTGCGGAAAGCAGGTATTCCGAACAATGTACGACCTCGATGCCGTCCAGCTTATCCTTCAGGAAATCGTAAACGGACGGTTCCGCCACGATGAGCGTCGTGCAGTTCGCCGCGACGACCGCTTTCTTGAACCGGTCGAATACCGCCTGCGACTCGCTGGCAAAACCAAGCGTCTCCAATGCCTTGCCGGGGTCGCCTCCGGAGATAACCTTGCAACCGGCATACAGCTTCGGGTTGACGCCGTAATACAACGTCTTGCCTTTGCCTTTGACGGTGAAAGTCACCTGACTCAGTTCCTCCGCCAGGGCTTTTACCGGTTCCGGTGCAAGCCCTGCCTCGACGATGTCCTTTCTCGCGGCCAGGACCAAACCGACCTCGTCGTAGTGGCTGACGCAGTGGAAGCGGTTGGCCCCGCTCAGCGCGCTGCGGTAGAGGGTGGCAATGAAATCCGGATTCTTCAGGTTATCATTGTCCATGCGTATCTTGTCGACGATGAGCGCCCGACCTCTCGGCGTGTCCGATTCCTGGAACGTCACGTTGCCGACCGGGTCGAGATGGCGGCACATGAAACAGAAACGGCACGCGGCAATCACATCCTGATGTTTGTCTATGTGCATCGGTCAGTTTCCTTTCGTGCGAAAACCCATTTTGCCGGGGTTCATGATGTTGTTGGGATCGAGCACCTTCTTGATATCCTCGAGGACTTTGAAAGCCGGACCGTAAAGCTCCTTCATGATCCGGCCGAGCTTGAGTCCGACGCCGTGATGCTCGTTGATGACGCCGCCTTCCTTGATGGCCGCGCGGATCGCCATGTCCCAAATCTTGTTGTAGAGCGCGACGGCTTCGCGCGGGTCCTTGGGAGGTGATTCGATGATGAATCGCGCGTAGAGCATGCAGCCCCATTCATACCAGTGTGAAAAGTGCCCGATGAATGTGGCTTGCGGGAAGTTCTCGCGCACAGTGTTCTTCATCGCCCAGTACACCTTTTCGATGTTGGCGAACGTGGCCACCGTATCGAGCGTGCCGAACGCCTGCGGGAGGTGGAACATGTAGGGCGGATAGAAGAACTTGTAACGATGATCCCACCACGCCTGTCCCATCTCGGTGCCGAGGTCCTCGTGTTCTTTTTCACGGCAGATCGCACACGCCTGTTCCAACTCCAGATCCACGGTTTTCGTGGGACCGTCGAAGCCGAAGACCAGGTAAGCGCCTTTCTTGTCGATGCCGAGCACCCTCTTGATCAGCTTGGCGGTTTCAGGCTCGTCGTAGAGCCGGATCACGCAGGGCCGCAAGCGGCTCGTCATGATCTTCGAGCCAGCCACCATCGCCTCGTGCATGGTCTTGAAAAGGAACGCGTGAAACTTCCGCGACTCGGGGATGGGATGAATCTTGATGGTCGCCTTGGTGACGACGCCGAGCGTGCCTTCGCTGCCGAGGAACAGTTGCGCGAGGTCGGGACCCGAGGCGTGGCGCGGCACCGGGAGGGTGTTGATGATCTCGCCGGTGGGGGTCACGACTTCCATCGTCATGACCATGTCCTCGATCTTGCCGTACTTGGTGCTCAACACGCCGGTGCCACGATTGGCAATGAAACCTCCGAGCGTGGCGCATGCGATGGAGGCGGGGAAGTGCATCGTGCTGTAACCGGCCTTTTCGATGGCCCACTCCAGATGCTGGGTGTTGATCCCGGTCTCGGCGGTGGCGGTCATTGAGATCGGGTCAATGTTCAGCACCTTGTTCATCCGCTTCATGTCCATCGCAATGCCGCCAAAGATGGGCAGTGCGCCGCCTTGGGAGCCGGAGCCGCCGCCCCATGGGATCACGGGGATGTTGTGCGTGTTCGCGATCTTGAGGATCTCCGACACTTCCTTGGTGGATGCCGGATAAACGACGAAGTCCGGCGCAGGCAGTTTCTGGCCGCGGTCGTGCCAGACTTCGGGCACCCAATAGTAGTCTATCGAATGGCCCAGTTTGTCCGACTCGCCGGTCTGGACGTGAGCTTCGCCCACCACCCAGGACAGTTCGCTTCGGACCATTTCGTAAAGGTAGTTGTTTGCCGAGATCATGGCTGTTGTTTCTTTTTGAGGGTTAGCTTCAATCAATGGCTGTGATTCATGTTCCGGTAGCAATCCGACAGCGCATCGTGGATTTGCCGGTAATGTTCGAATTGGCTGGCATAGAAGGCGGCGCGGTCCGCCGCGGGCTTCAACTGCCGGTCGAGTTTCAGGCACTTGCGGACGGCCGCCACTTCATTTTTGAAAGCGCCGATTCCCACGCCTGCCAGCAACGCGCTTCCGAAGGAGGCGTCGCATGAAGAGGGGCACTTGACGGGGGCGTTGAAGACGTCGCACACAATGCTGCTCCAGAGCGCGCTCTTCGCGCCGCCGCCGATCAAGATGAACTCGTGGACTTTCAGGCCCATCTTCTCGATGGTGCGGTAGCAGTCCCTGAGCGAATAGGCCACGCCTTCCAGCAAGGCCCGGGAGAAGTCGCCCCGCGAATTGGCCATGCTGACACCGGTGAAACTGCCGCGCAGATTCGGGTCCCAGTAGGGCGAGCGCTCGCCTTGGAGATACGGGTGAAAGAAGACGCCGTTGCTGCCGGGCTGGGACTGCGCGGCCAGATCGTCGAGTTCGTTGTAATGGGTTCCCGGCGCGCAGAACATGTCCCGATACCAACGCTGGCAGACGGCCGCGGAGTTGGTGGCGGTCACGGAATACCACATGCCCGGAACCACGTGCGAATAGGTCAGCGTCTCGGGATGCGGATGCGCCTTGGCGGTCATGACGTTGACATTGCCGGCGGTGGCGAGTTTCAACACGCACTGTCCCGGTTCGATGGCGCCGGCGGCGTAGTCTTCCACGGCCGAATCGCTCGCGCCCATGATGACCGGAAGTCCTTCCGGCAAGCCGGTGGTGATGGCAGCCTCGCGGCTGACCTTTCCGGCAACGTCTGTCGGCCGCGCGATTCGCGGAAGTGATTTCACGGGAATCGACGCAAGCGCGCAAAGGTCTTCCGACCAGCGGCCGTGTTGCATGTCCCAGAAAAGAGTTCCTTGGGCTTCGACGCTGTCGCAAGCCATTTCTCCCGTCAGCAGGAAACGAATGTAATCCTTGACGAAGAGAATATGCCGGATCCGTTTCAACGCTTGCGGTTCGTTGTTTTTTACCCAGAGCATCTGCGGCAGCGTCCACGTCGGGGTCGGCGCCTGGAAGGCGGCCTTGAAAATCAGATCAAAATGTTTCTCTTTCAGGAGCCGGCATTCCTTCGCGCTGCGCTGGTCGGTCCAAATGATGGTGGGGCGGATCACTTGCAGCTTATCGTCCAGCAACACGGCTCCGTGCGTATAACTGTCCAGTGCCAGCGCCGCGATGCGGTCGCGATGCTTCAGGCCCTTCAGGACGCTGCACATCGCCCGATGCCAGTCGGCGGGATTCTGTTCGGCCCAGGCCGGTTTCGGGTGACTGGTCGGATATTCCGCCGAGGCGGTCTCCAGCACCGTGCCAGCGCTGTCAATCAGCGTGACCTTGCAGCCGCCAGTCCCGAAATCGATGCCCAGGAGCAAGTCTTTCTTCATTTGCCCAAAATCCACTTGTGATTCGGATCGATCACCGAGAGAAACTTGCGGTGGTTGCGGCCGGCCATGATCCAGAGATAGTACATCGTGTAGCCGGGGGCGTTGATGACGGGATGATAGCCGCGCGGGATGAGCGTGGTGTCGTTTTGTTTGACCGTGCAGGTGATGTCCAGCGATTGATCGTCTGTGTAGATCTTCTGGATGCCATAGCCTTGCTCGGGATTGAACCGGAAGAAGTATATCTCCTCCATGTCCACCTCGACAGGCAGATTGTCGAAGTCGTGCCGGTGCGGCGGGTAACTGGCGTGATTGCCCGACGGCACGAACGCCTCGCCGATGAAAAGATGGGCCGCGGGAAATGCATCGGTCAGCATCAGGTAAGCGTCGCGCTGATAGTTCTCCTTGCCGATATGGACCTCCTTGACCTGGTCAGGCGCGATCACGTAGGCGGGCGTCTTCAGGGTGGAGGGGGATGCGGTCCAGGCGATCTCGACATCGCTTTCGGCGCGGACGACATAATGGGCTCCGCAGGGGATATAGACCGTGTGCGGCTTGCCAGAGAAAACATCCTTTCGCCCGCCGACCTGATTGAACTGGAAACCCTTGCCGGAGACCGAACACTGCCCGCCGAGGATGATGAGGACCACTTCGCTCTGGCCGGAATCGGCGGCATACTCCTGGCCTTTCCGCAGGCTGATGATGCCGAACTCGGTCAATTGCAGTTCGCCGTCGCCGATGGTCGAGATGCGTGTGAAGCCGTCCCGGCGCTGGTAGTGTCGCAGGTAGTTATTCATGCTGTTTCAGAAATTCTTCCGTTGTTTTCAGATCGGGAATGCCGGCCCGGCCGCCGAATCGCGTGCATTTCAACGCTGCCACAGCCGACGCGAACCTTAGACATTCCGGCCAGGTTCCACCGCGGACATATTCATGGGCAAACGCCCCGTGAAAGGCATCTCCAGCTCCGGTCGTGTCAACGGTGGTGACGTTGAACGCGGGACATTTGAAAAGCCTGCCCCCATCAAATCCAACGGAGCCTTTGTTTCCCATCGTGACGGCGGAGAACTTGCAGTTCACGGCAAACAGTTTTTTGGCGGCCGTTTCCACGTCTGATTGACCGGTGTAGCGGCAGGCAAACTTCTCGGATGCGATGATAATGTCGGCAAGTTCAAGGAGCTGTTCGATGCCAGGCACCAACGTTCCCGCGTCAATCGAGACGGCCACCCCATGCTGACGGGCCAGCTTCGCGGCGGCAATCGCGGCTTCGGTCTGGTGGCCATCCAGATGCAGGAGACTGCTGGTCTTTATCAATTTCGGAGCAATTTCTTCCGCGGATAACGGCTGCGCTGTTCCTCGTGTCCAGGCGATGCTCCGCTTGCCGCTCTGCTTCTCGATCCAGCAAAAACCCGCTGCGGACTCGGCGCCTTCGCGTATCTTCATGCCGCTGACATTCACGCCTTCTGCGGCCAGCCCGGCGGTGATGTCGCGGCCGCGTTGATCGTTGCCGACGCAACCGATGAAGGCCGTCGCCGCGCCCAATCTCGCGGCCGTGGCGATGGCATTGACGGAAGGGCCGCCACCCTGGACTGCGCTCTGGAGGATTTCGACTTTGTCATCCAGCGGGATGTGCGGGACGAGACAGAGATAGTCCATCCCGCAGAATCCCAGGCCGGTGATTGTCTTTCTGACGCTCATTTCGTCGTCGTCACTTGCGTCGCGCTAGTCTTTGCCGGGGATGGGAGGTTTGTTTTCGGTCGGCAGGATAATGTCTCCAAGGCCTTCGAAATCCACTGAGGCGGGTTTGAAGGCGAGGTTGTAGAAAGGCGACTGCGCCTGTGTGAGCAGATCCGAGAGCCGCACGATCTGTCCGGTGTAGGCGGAAATGCGGCCCATGATCGCCGTCGCGGTGGAGGTGGCCACGTTCTCGCCTTCGTTCAGCACGTTGCCGTCGAGAATGCTTTTCAGCAGGTCGGCGTGTTCCAAAACGTAGGGATCGCCTTCATGGCCGACGTCTTCAAACGCCACTTCCTTGCCATCGAACCGGCGCACTTTGCCACCGCCCATAATCTCCGCCGCGTCCGTGGTGAGATACTCGCCGACGCGAGAGTAACACCCTGGAATCTGGCGGCTCAGGCTGTGGATGTGCACGCCTTCGCCGTAATCATAGTCCACGCTGAAGAAGTCATACTGGTTGCCGGTTGGCCGCCGCAGGCGGGCGCCAACGCCGATGGCCGAGAGCGGCGGGCGTCCGATGAACCAGTTGGCGACATCAATGTTGTGCACGTGTTGCTCGACGATGTGGTCGCCGGACATCTCCGCCCAGTTCATCCAGTTGTTGGCCATGTAGCCGGCGTTGGTGTCGGTCTCTCGCCGCGGACGGACGCTGCCGCGAGCCTGGCACCAGTAGATGGTGCCGCCCAGGATTTTTCCAAGCTGTCCCTTTTGCAGCGCAACGGCCTGGCGCAGATAGGTGGCTTGATGCCGCCGCTGGGTGCCAGCCACCAGCGCGAGCTTCTTGGCTTTTGCCGACGCAGCAGCCTCCAAGAACTTGCGAATGCCGGGAGGATCAACCGCCACCGGTTTTTCGGCAAAGATGTGCTTGCCCGCCGCGACAGCCGCCGCGACATGCACGGGCCGGAACGCCGGAGGCGCGGCCAGAATCACAAGCTCACACTCGGTCTCCAGCAGTTTCTTGTAACTGGCGCCACCACCGAAGGCGAACTTCTCGTCTGCGCCATACTTCTTGGCTGCCTTCTGCGCCTGCTCCAGAAAATAGTCGGCCGTGGCGACAAGCCGAACCTCGACGTTGAGCGATTTGGCGGCGTTCCTGAGATTCTCGAACGCAGCGGACGCGCGCCGGCCGGACCCGATCATGCCGACTTTGAAGAGACGCGGTGCGTTCTGTCCCGTTACGATTGCTGGCGCTGCGGCCATTGCGGCCGAGAGCGATGCCGCCGACTTGATGAATTCCCTGCGGTTTTGCATGGTGGTTCTTTCCTGTCTGAGATTCGTGTTACTGGAGGCTTTCATGACTGCGATTGCTAACGTAAATGCTTCTTGCGGTCAATACAAGGACACGTAAACTATGTAAGATATTTCGTCATGACCTGAAATGCGATTGACTGATCGAGAGGAATACAATGCTATCTGCAAGTAAACGCCCGCAAATCGCCCTGCTGGTTGACACCGCAACGGATTGGGGACGGCGAATCATTCGCGGCATCGCGCGCTATGCCCAGGAACAAGGAGGCTGGCATCTCTGGCTGGAGCAACGGTGTCAGCACGCCCCGGGACGGTTGCCGTCGGGCTGGCGTGGCGATGGGATTATTGCGCGGGTGGCCGATCGATCTCTGGCCCGGCATCTGACCGCGTCGCGGTCCATCGTCGTCAATGTTTCCGCGGCCAGAATTCCGGGTGTGGATTTTCCCACAGTCACGGCTGATCTTGCCGTTGCGGCCCGGCTTGCGGTGGAGCACCTCTTGAATCAGGGCTTCCGCAACTTCGGTTACTTTTCGCCGCTGGGCGTGTCTTACATTGAAGTTCACTACGAGAGTTTTGTGCGAACGCTGGCCAAGGCAGGGCACAGTTGCTCGCTTTTCGCAGCGCGCCGCAGCGCAGGCCCTCACGCGGCTTGGCGAAAACGGCAAAAGGCTCTTCAACACTGGCTCAAGTTGCTGCCCAAACCCGTGGCCATTCTCACTTGGACCAGCGATCGCGGACGCGAGGTGCTCTACGCCTGCCGCGAACTGGGACTGCTGGTTCCCGAACAAGTCGCCGTGCTCGGTGGCGATGAAGATGTCTTGTTGTGCCAAACCTGCAACCCGCCGCTTTCAGCGGTTGCGCTGACGTCCGAACGCATCGGATATGAAGCCGCCGCCTTGCTCGACCGCATGTTGAAGGGGGCGCAGCCGCCGGTCGCGCCGATTTTGATCGAGCCTACTCGGGTGGTTGTGCGGCAGTCCACCGATACGCTGGCTATCAACGACCGTCATCTCGCGCAGGCCATCGGTTTCATTCGCAACCATGCTGCCGAACCGATCCATGTAAGCGACATCCTGCGCGCGGC
>JBAZIR010000121.1:0-14046 GCA_041651735.1 Verrucomicrobiia bacterium
CGCCTTTGTACCAGCCAAAAGCCGCGCTTGCCAGATGAACCTCCGGCGCGGCAGAATGTGCCGCATGAACTCGCAACGCGTTCGTTCCCCTCTCCCGTCACTGCTTGGCCTGCTCACCTTGTTGGCTTTGATCTCTGTCGTTGCCGCTGCCGAGCCTTCCCCGCAGCTTCGCGCCGGCGCAGCCACCAGCAACATCACGCCCTCTCTCGGCGGCAACATCATCGGCGGGTTTCATCCGTTCCCGTCGAAGAACGTCCACGACGACCTGCACGCGCGCTGTCTCGTCCTCGACAACGGCCAGACACGGCTGGCGTTCGTCGTGTGCGACCTCATCGGCCTGTCGCGCTACTTGTGCGACGAAGCGCGCCGGCTCGTTCACAAGGAAACCGGCCTGCCTGCCGCCAACCTGCTGATGTCAGGCACACACACGCACTCGGCCACCAGCGCGTTGGGCGAGCGTTACTCGACCAGTCCGGAACTGGACGATTACCAAAAGTTCGTCGCGCGGCGCATCGCCGACGTGGTGCGCTGTGCCATCAACAACCTCGCCCCCGCGCGCATCGGTTGGGCAACCGGCTCCGAGCCGCGCCACGTGTTCAACCGCCGCTGGTTCATGAAACCCGGCACGGTTCCCGTCACCCCCTTCGGCGGCACCAACGACCTCGTGAAGATGAACCCGCCGCGCGCCAACCCCAATCTCGTCAAACCCGCCGGCCCGACAGATCCGGAAATCTGCCTCATCGCGGTGCAGTCACCCGAAGGCCGGTCCATCGCGGTGCTGGCCAACTATTCGCTTCACTACGTCGGCGGCGTGCGCGGCGCGGATATTTCGGCCGATTACTACGGCATGTTTTGCAGCCGGATGCAGCAGTTGCTCGGCGCCGACCGCCAGGATCCGCCGTTCGTGGCGATCATGAGCAATGGCACCAGCGGCAACATCAACAACATTGATTTCACCAAGCCCGGTGAAAAAATGGCGCCCTACGAGAAGATGCGGCTGGTGGCCAACGATGTCGCGAATGCCACGTTCAAGGCCTATCAGACCATCCAGTGGCATGACTCCGTGCCGCTGGGCGCGGCGTTCCAGGACATGGAGATCGGTTTCCGCCACCCGACGCCGGAGCAACTGGAGCGTGCGAAAGGCATCCTCGCCAAGATCAAGCCTGATGCGAAACCGAACACAATGGAGGAGCTCTACGCCGATCGCACGGTGCGCGTGAATGGCTATCCGCAACGCGGCAAAATTCCGTTGCAGGCGCTGCGCATCGGTGATGTCGGCATTGGCACGATTCCCACCGAGGTCTTCGTCGAGGTCGGTCTCGAAATGAAGAAGCGCAGCCCGTTCAAGCCAACCTTCGTCATGTCGCTGGCCCACGGCTACTTCGGCTATCTGCCGACGCCCGAGCAACACAAACTCGGCGGTTACGAAACATGGCTCGGCACCAACCGCCTCGAGGTGGACGCTTCCACCAAGATCATCACGGCGCTGCTGGAGATGCTTGGAAAACTGCGCTAGTGCGCAGCCAGCGAGGCCACGGAAGCCAGGGACAACTGCAAGTTGGGCGTTACTTCGACGCCGGCTTGGCCGTCGTGGGCCTCACCGTCTTGTATAGCAAGGCGCCGCGATCGTCGAAGAAACTGAATTCCGCCGTCTTGTCCGGCGCGACGGTCACTTGCAGGAACCCGCCGGATTTCTCGGTCTGGCTGTAGAGTTGCTTGACGAGACCCTTCGGGTCTGTGGACTTGGGATCACCCGGTTTGAGGCCCAGCCGCGAATTCTCGTCGTTGAGCGCGCCGCAGCAAAACTCTTCGTAGCCGCTCGGATGAACGGAGTGGTATTGCCAGTGGCGATCGCCGCAGAGGATGAAAACGTTCTTCATGCCTCGTTCCTTGATCCACGCGAAGAAGGCGTCACCTTCTTTGCGGAAGCCATCGGGGTTGGTGTGGTTGTCACGCTTCGTCGCGTCGTCGGGACCGACCATCGGCGTGGGCGAGATGATCAACCTGAACGTCGCGTCGCTGTTGCGCAGCGTCTGCCTCAACCACGACTTCTGGGCTTCACCCCAGATGGATTTGGTCGGGCCGTCCGTCATCGAGTTCGCGCTGCGATAATCGCGGCCCTCGAGCAGCCATATCTGGAGGAACCTGTTGACGCGGTAGGTGCGATAGGTGATCGGTTTCTTCTCAAGCGGGTCCACGACGGGGAGTTGTTCGAGGAAGGTCTGGACGCCGAGCTTGTGTGATGGCGACTTGTCGCCGGTGGGGTCGGCGTCGTTGTAACGATAATCATGGTCGTCCTTGAGCCAGAAAGCCGGCACGTTGCCAAAGAGCGCCACCAGCCGCGGCTGGACGAACTGCTCGTGCCACTTACGCCGCAGCTCCTCCTGTGTCGTGGCAGCCTTGGCGGCGGGATGGTCATAATAAACGTTGTCGCCGGCGCTGATGAAAAAGTCCGGTTGCAGTTTCCGAATCGCCTCCATCGAAGGATAACCCAGCTTCCTGTCCCCGGCAGGGGCCGCGCCTTCGCCGTTGCCTTTGGGGCCGCGCTGGAAGAACGCGTAGTTCATGCAGTTGCCGATGACGAACTTAACCGCGGTTTCTGCGTCGGTCGCCGGCAGCGTTTTGAAGCTGCGCACCGGCCCGGGCTTGGCAGATTCGCGCGTGGCGCCAAAATTCAACCGGTAGTAATACTTTGTCTCAGGCTGCAAGCCGGTGACCTTGGTCTTCACAATGAAATCGCGCTCTGCCGTCGCTTCCAACCATTCCGTCTCCACCGCGGTCTGGAAATCCGCATCCCTCGACAACTCAAAGCTCGCCCTGCCCGGCGCGCCGGACACGTCGCCATCACGCAAGCCCCCGGTGGCCGTCAGCCGCGATTGCAGCACGACGGTTGTTTGCGTGGGTTCGCCAGCCAACTCGCCTTGGGCGTGGAACAAGAGCGTCTCCGCGCCCTCGGCAGCGATCATCAACGTTGCGGTCAGTACAAGGGAAACCATGGTTTTCATATTTCGTTCCTACTTCGATGACTCTTCCGACACCTCCATCGCGATGTGCGCCCAATCCCAGAGCCGCTCCGGGTGGTAGCGCACGGTGGAGATGTCCTTCATGATAAACTCGACATGGGCGCCAACAGTGCGGGCCTTCTCTGCCACGCGCGCCATTTCGGTGCGTGCCAGTGCCGGCCGCCAACCATCTTCTGCTAGCACAGCAGGATTTGGTTTATAACTCCAGACGTATTTCGGGCCGATCTCGCTCGCAACGCGATCGAGGTTGCAGCGGTAGTTGACGGAGATCTTCCGCAGGTTCGGAATGCGGCGCAGGATTTCCATCTTCTTGTCGAGCGGCTCGCAACAACCATAGTAGCTCAAGCCCCATCGTTTCAGCCACCGCAGGTCATGCTTCACCGCAAACTCCCAGTGCATCTCCGGCGAGACCTCGGAAAAGATCTGCGCGTTGGAGCAACCCCACATGTTGTGCGGCTTGATGCAGTGTGGATCAAAATCTTCGCCGGGCAGCTCGCGCGTATAGCCGTAGCCGCCGGAGCCGATGCGCGTGTTGTCGCAGTCGAGCGAAAGCAGGTTCATCGCAACGAACTGGTCCAGCTCTGCCATCCACGCGTCGGTCATGCGTTCCACCGCGGCATTGACCAGGTCGGGCCGCTCATAAAGATCGAGCATCGCTTCTTCAATTCCCCACCAGCGGATGAGCCAATCCCACGGCGTAAACCAGATGTGCGTCTGGCCGATCTTCCTTACCGGCATGATGCCCGCATACACATCGTTCATCGCCGCAAACCGGAACGCCGTCGCTTGCTCGTTGTGAGTGATGACGGGCATTTTGATTTTATCGAGGTCGGCAAAGTCGCTGATCTGGATGTGGTAGTGACGTGAGACGACGTCGTTGGCCTCGTCCGTCTTGACGATGTCCACCTCCTCCATGATGCCGAAGTCGCTGCTGTGGATCGCCAATGGGCACGCGAGATAGTCGCTGACAATCATGTCGCCGGGCAGGTGGCGCCACTGGTAGAGCGTGCGGCGCAACTCCACCTCCTGCTCGCGCGCCCAAGGATGCTCGCACCGGAGCGTCAGCTCATCGCCGGCGTTCATCTCATGCCAGCAGACCTCGTTGATCCATACCATCGGGCGGACCGACTGAAGGTCGTTAAGCTTCTGCCAGAGCACCGCTTTCTCGCGATGCACCGGTAACGCAGCAATGCTGGCGAGTTCACTGGCGAGCCTGCGCAGAATGTCCTTGTCGCGCGGGCCGAGTTCGATGGCCTCGGCCAACGGCATCGGCGTGTGATGGCTCGGGTCGTGAAGCATTTCATTTCTCTCTGCTCGTGTTGTGTATGTCCGGCCGCGCGACAAAGTCAAGTGGTTTGGCGGTGAAGTAACGCGCAGGCGTGGCGATGCTGTGATCATTGCCCTTGAACGACTCGATGGGGCGGCTGAACCCGTAGATGCCGCAGGCGGCCATCGCGGGGTCGGAGAGGATTACGCGCGTCTTGTGACGGTCGCCCCAACCCGCGAGGCACAGCAACTGCCGCGTGCGCGACCCGAACATCGGCGCGCCCTCCTTCATCGCAGCGGGCGTGCCGGCTTCGTCCATCATCCAGTCCACTTCCTTGAGCATCGGCGAGTTCGCGATGGCGGAATCATGGACTTTATTGCACGAGAGCCCGATGACGCAGCGGGGATTCGCGCGCTTGGCCGCGTGCCGGATGCGTGCCCAGCAACGATTGATGGCCTTGCGCTCGTAGCTCAGTTTATCGTCAGGTGCCAGCTTGTCCTCGCCGGGAAACAGCTTGGCCATCAGTTGTTCGTAGAGCTTCTTCTCCGCGTCCAGCCATTTGCCGGCGGCCTCCTTTTTGCGGACGGCATTGGCCGGGTTCCAGACCCAATCAATCATGAACTCATCCATGGCACTCTTGCGCAACGCGTCGGCGATGACGCCCACATCGGGCGCAGCCCCGCTCCGGCGAAATGAACGTCACTCCAGAACAACGGAGACCGTTTGCCCGCCTTTGGGCAGCGTGAATTTCTTGCGCCGGACCGTGCCGCCTGTCTTCACGGCGACTTCATAGTCGCCGTGGAACGCTCGCAGCTTGAAGCGGCCCTCGCTGTCGGTCGCGCCTTTGGCATCGGTCCACCATTGCTTGAATACCAAGTCCAGAAACGCGCGGCCGTTTGGCTTGGGCGACCAGTCTTTCCGGAACAATGCCGCGCGCGGACGCCAGTGAAATGGCTCGTAAAAGCCCCATTGTTGCAACACCTCCACCGACGGATGGCTGAACACGGCGAGGAAAAAATCCCGGAGATATTTTGCCTGAAGGTCTTCGTTGTCGGTGTCCACGTCGAACTCCGCAACCTGCAATTCGAGGCCGAACTTGGCGAAGCGATCGAGGATTTCCAGCACGCGCTCCGGGTCGGTGAGGACGTCGGTGAAGTGGCATTGGAACGCGATGATCCTCAGCGGCACCCGGTTTTGCAGCAGCATCCCGATCTTCGTCTCATACCACGGCAGGTTTCGCTCCGCGTCCACCGCGCCGTAGCCGATCATCCGGTGGTCCAGGATGCCGAGCCGCGGGCCGGGGTCGGCGGCCTGCGCGATGCGATACCAGTTCACGATGGCGTCGTCAGTGAGTTCCTCGGGCAGGAAGTTGGTGTCCACGAATTCGTTGATGACATAGTGCTGGCACATCCGGCCTTTGACGGCGCCGAGTTTCTCCGTGAGATGCTCGTTCCAAGCGCGGATGTAGGCGGGGTAATTCTTGCCCTTGATGATCTGCTGGATACGGTCGGGGAGCGTCTTGGGCGCTTGCCAGACCATTGGGTGGCCGATGATGGGAATGTCATGCGCCTTCAACCAGTCGAGCGCCTTCACGAGATTGTCCCGCTGCCCGGCGGTTTCCCAGCTTCGCCAGTTCATCACGGCTTCCGGGGTGGCGAGGTTGAAGTATTCGAGGAACCGCCGCCGATACGTCTCCACGTCGCGCGACATCTGGTTCTCGACCCTGTAAATGTGCGGATTGAACGTGCAGCCGAACCGGAAGGCGTGGTGTTTCATCGCGACATGGACTTCCGCGTCCGCCACCGGCTTGCCCTGCTTGTCCGTGACCACAATCGCCAGATTGCTCTTCCTGATCTGCTCGATTCGCGCGAGACATTCCTTGCGCCACGGGGCGTCGTCGGCCATGCCCCTGTAGCCGGCGGAAGTCTGGAAGTCCGCGACGCGCTTCGTGGCGCCGAAGTTGAAGACTTCGACACCGGCGATTTCCAGCGTCTGGTTCTCCATGCCGCAGCCGAACGAAATCTTCCCCTCGCCGGGCGCGTGGTCGAGTTTGGACACGAACGCGAACTGGAACCTCTTCCATTCCTGGTCGGACCGGACTTGTGTGACGTAGGAGTTCCGAGACGGCACGCCGGCGGTGCCGAACGCCACAACCACCGCCGCCTTGCCGTCGGCGGCCAGCGAATTCACGCAACGCATGTGGAAGACCGCGAGCAACACGTCGCCGCTCTGGACGGGCTGGCGGGTGAACCAGCGCGCGCTGGTCGCCCACTTGTTTTCCAGGCCGCGCGTCTTCGAGGTCAACTGCCACGCTTGCTTGAACTCCGGATGATTGATCGCGACTTCCTGTGCCGTGGCTGGCGCTCTTGCCGTGTCCAGAACCGGGACTCCGTCCTTCGGCACGCCGGCCTGAGCGGCGCGGCACAGGAAGCCGGCAACGAGGAGAACGGTTGTGATTCTGATGAAGATGTATCGGCTCACGGTTGTGTCTTGTTTTAAGACGGTCTCATTCATCTCACTTGACCGGCTGAAGTCCCGCCTGCTGCGAGAGCGGCACGAGACCAAGCGGAGTGGGAGGCAGCTTTGGCAACACCGGCAGCAGCAGGCTCGACGGATGTGCCGCGTCATGGAGAATCGTCACCGTGCCGGCGGGCGGATAAGAGTCGTATTGGTAGCTCGGCCCGCCCGACTTGGTCACGCCGATCGGGTCGGCCAACGGCGGGCGGGTGATCGTCATCGCCAGTTTGTGGCCGGGACGGAAGACGTGTCCCAGCGTGGGAATCTCGATCTGGAACTCGCAGGCGACGTGCGGCGTGACCGGCTCCGGGCGGGTGTGCGGGTGTTGCGGGCGGATGAGAACTTTCCGGCCGCCGACGTTGGCGTAATCGGAGTATTGCGGGTCGAGCGACCGGTGCGAAGCACGCAACAGGCCGCGTTGGAGACCGTAGCTCTTGCCGTCCGGGCCGACGTCGCTCAGCAGGATGAAGAAGTCCGTGTCGAGATTCGTGAGTTTGGCCGGGCCGCAAATGGCCGTCGGTTCGGTGAATTCAAGCTGATAGGTGAACCGTTCGGCGGGCGCGCGGACGTTCTGGAAAGTGACGAGGTAGCTGTCGGGCTTCTCGTCCGCGTCTGCCGCCGCGGTGGAGAGCCTGTTGCCGGCGCGCAGATAAAGGCGCGTCCAGCGGGTGTCCGGCAACGGGAAATCGCCTGCCGCCAGAAACGGCCCGCCCACGCTCGCCCGGCCTTCCTTGGCGCCGGCGGTCTCGAAGTAGCACTTCACGCGCGGCTCGCCGGACGCAATGCTGGCGTCGGTTTGGTCGAGCAGGTAGTGGTCGAACCAGGCGAGCTTCTCTTCGCGGCTCAGGCTATGCACGCTGTGATCGCCGTTGGAGAGGACGAGCCGCTTCGGCGTGCCGACCGGCAGCCGTTTCCAGAGCATCCAGCCGGACGGCCCGGTCTGCTCATCCTGCCAGGTGTGACCGATGAGCAGCGGCGCGCGAATCTTCGACGCCTGCGCGCCCAGACTCCTCTGCTGCCACCTCGGTCCATCGAACGGCTCGTGCAGCATCAACCAGAGCTGGTCCTCCGTCAGGTCGCGCGGCGGACGCGAAGCGACGATGGCATCATAGGCGGCGGCATCCAGCCCGCGGGCCTTCTGCGCCGCGACGCCCGACCCGAACGGCCCGTCAAGGCGGTAGTCGTTGTTCATCCACATCACGGGGAAGCCGAAGTTCCGCACGCCGCCGGGCCGGGCGATGTCGCGGTAGAAATCGTCAATCAGCCCGCTAACACAAACCGCCTTGAGCGACGGCGGGCACGTGCTTGCCGTGAGGAACCCCATCAACCCAGTCCACGAATGTCCCCGGATGCCCACCTTGCCGTTCGACCACGGCTGCTTGACGATCCAGTTCTCGATGACCTCGTAGCCGTCCTGCCACGTCCGCGGCCGCCACGGGCTGAGCGCGCCGCCCGAAGCGCCCGTGCCGCGGAGGGACGCCGTCACCGTCACATAACGATGGTCGTAATCGCCGGGATCTCCGGGCCACGTCGCCAGCGCGTAGCCGCACGAGACGTAGATCGCCGGCCATTTGCGCCGCGTGTCGCTGGGAACGAAATCCTTCGGATACCCGATGGCGAGTGCGATCTTGACGCCATCGGACATCGTGGCGAAAGCGAACTCGCTTCTTGAGCGAATGGGCGCGATCCTTGCGCCCGCACGCGGCTCTTTCTCCAGCTTCTGCCGGCAGGCCTCAGCCTCCGCGACCGTGAGCGTGCCGTCGCCATTGGCGTCAGCCTGCGGATACTGTCGCAACCAGCCGGCCAACTGCTCCGGCGTCGCCTTCGTAATCGGCTCTGCCGCGCCCACGCACGCGATCAACAGAAACCCAAGCGCCGCAAGGCGCATCACCTGTGGAATCGTCTTCATATAACGGCAGGAACCAGACCAGCCGCAAGGGCCGCCGCGCTGCCGAGGAATTCACGCCGGGTGGTGAGTTTGTCTGTGACAATTTGTGTGTTCATGTTGTTCCTGTGTCTGAAGTCGGATCAACTGTGATTGTTTGGAGTCTGCTGCTTCACCGGCGTGAGAATCAATGACGAAACGCGGATACCCTTGTTTTCGGTGCTGTTGACGGCCAGCGCGGAGCTATTTTTTCGCTTGCGGCACCGGCGGCTCGCTCGGATCGGGCGCGTTGCTGCGAATCATCTCACCAACCTTGCGCAATGTTTGTACGTCAACCTCGCGCAGCCGGCCCGCGTAGTCGGGGCCGACATCGAGCGCGAACACGTTGCCGTATTTCACCGCGCCAAGGTAGTCGGCGTAGAGCTTCTCGACTGGAAGACAAAGCGCGTCGTGGATCGGCAGCGAATAGAACCACATTGCGCCGCCCTTGTGCGACGGCAATATCGGATAGGTGAACTCCGCGAGCCGGTAGCTCTTGCTCGGCGCGTCTCTCATGTGCGGACCCGCGGCACTGTGGTCGTCGAGCGGACCGGGCCGGCCCATCTCGCCGAGCCGGATGTCCGCGCCAGCCTGGTCGCCGTGGTTGAAACCGACGAAGCAACCGGGCTGGAGCGATTTGCAGAACGCGATCGTCTCCGCATGGCTGAGGCCCCCGTCTCCGACGGCGTGATCGAACCAAAGGTATTCGACCGGGCCGTATTGCGTGAGCAGTTCCTTGAGCTGCGCCTTCTTCATCTCTGGGTTTTTGCCGACGCCGGCTTTCCAGCCCTTGCCATCGACCGCGCCGGGCCACGTCCAGTCGCCCTCGGAGAAATACAGCGCCAGCTTGATGCCGTGCTTGTCGCAACTCTTGCGCAGCTCTGCGAGCACGTCGCGGCCAAGCGGTGACTTTGTCACCTTGCGGTCAGTCGTCTTCGTGTCCCAGAGACAGAATCCGTCATGGTGTTTGGTCAGGAACAGGATGTAGCCCATCCCCGCTTCCTTGGCCGTGCGTGCCCATTGGTCAGTGTCGCAGCCGGTGGCCTTAAAGAAGTTTACGTCGGTGACACCGCCAGTCCATTCCTTGCCGGAAAACGTACTGAACGACCAGCAGATGAACATGCCCCAGCGGAGGCTCTTGAGTTCCGCCGTGCGGCTGGCCATGTCAACGGGTTCCGCCAGTCCGCGGAATGGCAAGATTGCTAAAGTGAAGAGTGAAACCCATGTGGCAATTCGAATGATTTTCATAGCATCCTTGTCCATTCTCAAATTCACGAACGACCTAGAGTATCGCAATCAGCGAAATCAGTCCACCGACACGGACTCGGGCCGCATCTGCACCGTGTTGCGTTTCACGTGACTGTCTATTTCCAACACTCGCGGACCACGCGCTCCCATTCATCGGCCATGAGTTGATGGCCGCGATAAGTCGGATGCACGTTGTCCCAAATCCAGTAATCCGCCGGCGCTCGCTTCACCGCCTCGTCAAACACGCGCTGGTAACGCACCAGCGCCGCGCCGTGCTTCTTCGCCAGCCGGGAGACGATCTCCTGCCGCTTGCGGATGCCGTCGTTGACCTTGCCCGTCGGTTTCACGAACGGCTCGCCCAGCACGAGTCTGAGCTTCGGATTCGCCGTCCTGGCTTCGCTGATGAGCTTGTCATAAGCCTGCTCGTATTGGTCGAGCGGCACGCCTTTGCTGTTGTCGTTGACGCCGATGAAGATGCTGAGCACATCGGGCTTCAAATCGAGCGTGTCCTTCTGCCAGCGTTTTTCCAGATCGAGAACCGTGTTGCCGCTGACACCGCGGTTCATGAAATCGAGCTTCGCGCCGGGAAACGCCGCCCCATGCCGTGCCGCGATGATGAAGACGTAGCCGTGGCCGAGAATGTGGTTCGGGTCCATGCTGCGCCCGCGATTGCCATCGGTGATCGAGTCGCCTTGAAACAGGATGCGCGCGCCGGGTGTGAACACGGCGATGGGTTCGGCGGCGCGCGGCGAGGCAAGCGGAGCCAGCAACAGGGCAGTGAAGATAAGGACGCTGAGCTTGTTCATGCCACGCCGTAGCGTGCCAGCACAAGCCAGCCCAGCGCCACAAGAAAAACCGCCTGCGTCTCGCGCCGCCGCAACTGCAAACCAATGCAGAATTTTCTTCCCGGAAGATTGAAAACGGTTAGACTCGCGCCATGCAAACATGCTTTGTTGCAAGAGGGAGCATGTGTTGAGGACGGTCGCCGATGGCTTACTACTACCAAATCGTTCTCGAACATCGCGGTCTGAACAAACACCGCGTAATCCGCGGGCCGGACAAAGCCATCGTGGAAGCCAAAGCTTACGCGTTGAGACGTACTTGGGACGAGTTGTGGGCGAAGAAGAGCGCAGTCCGACAACGTGAAACAGATCGCGCACTCAAGCGGCGGGCATTGGAGGACAATCTGCGCGACGCTGACCAGCGTACTCGCGAAGCACAGGAAGAACTGGCGGCCCTGCGTGGCATCCTGAGGTTCACGCTCCGTGTGGATGACCGAGTTGATTGGGAGAAGCTCAAGAATCATTCTGCGTTCTCCAAACCGCAGCCGGTGCAGAGGCCTTATTTGACGCTGGCGCGAGAGCCGCAGCGCGACGATTCGTGCTACGCTCCGTGCCTGAGTTTACTCGACAAGGTGTTTCCACCGCTGCGCCGCAGAAAAGAAGTGGAGGCCGACACGCGGTTCCGAACTGACCACGAGGCGTGGCAGCTCAAGATTGCTGAGACCAAAACAATCAACCAGCGCATCTACGAGCAAAGCCTGCAGGAATTTGCCGTTTGGCGCAACGAAGCGTCTGCTTATGAGACCGCAAGACAGAGTAGCAACGAAGCGGTCGAGCGCCGCAAGCAAAGCTATCTCAATCTTGTGCCCGAAGCTGTCGCCGAGCATTGCGACCTCGTCCTCTCGCAATCAAGGTATCCCGACTCGCTCACGCCGGATTTCCAAGTGGAATACCGGCCGCAAACGAAAACCATTTTCGTCGAATATAACCTTCCCGCACCGGATGATTTGCCGCATTTAGAAGAGGTGCGGTTCGTCCGCACACGAGATGAGTTTGTTGAAAAGGCGCTCTCCGACCGCGAGCAGCGGCAACTTTACGAGGATGTGCTTTGCCAGATCTGCCTCCGCACGAGTCATGAACTGTTTGAAGCTGATGTTGTCCGCGCGCTCGACCATGTCGTCTTCAACGGCGTTGTCACCGTCCTCGATGCCGGCACCGGCAACATCGCGGCTAAGTGTGTCATGTCGGTTCAAGTCGGCCGCGAGGAGTTTCTCCAGATCAATCTCCGAAACGTGGATGCGCCGGCGTGCTTCAAGACTCTTGGCGGTGTCACCGGCGGAAAACTAATTGACTTAAAACCGGTGACGCCCCTCGCCTCGCCGGATGGAGAAAGCCCGCTCGTTGCGCCAAGCGTTGCCCCACCAAATGAGGAATGGCAACGATTGGTCTCGTCCCTGGCCAGTCCGGACGCTGCCATCCTGCTGGAGATGAACGAGTTGGCGAAGTGCTTCGGCCTGCCGCCAACCGCCAAACTGACAATCGCTGAAAGCCGCGAGCTGGTTGAATCCATTGCGGCTCGCGGTTACGCCATCGAACCCGATGTTCGCTACGGCGCGCCTGCCTATCGGGCCGAGCAGACGGTTGCGATCTTCAAGTCGCTCGACGACGGTGTCCGGGAGTCGGTTTACTCCGGCGCTGCGGCGTTGTTGCAGTTGTGTGTGCTCATCGCGGCGGCGGATGCCCGCATCGAGCAACACGAACTCGACGTCTTCCGCGAGTTCATCGAGAAGAACGTGGCATTGAGTCGCGCTGAGCACCAACGGTTGGCGGTGCTGGAGCAGTTTCTCCTGAAACATCCTGACTACGCTCAGTTGTCGTTGGCCCGCATCGCGAAGCGTGTTCCGACAGAGAAGCGCGAACTGATAGGCGAAGTGCTTGTCTGCGTGGCGGCGGCCGACTGCAAGATCACGTCGCGCGAATGGCGCGCACTGGAACGCGCCTTCAACGCGCTCGAACTCGCGCCGGGCACGCTCGGCGCGCTTGTGAGCCGGCTTTCGCTTGGTTCTCAAGAGCAAACGATTCAGCAGGCAGGCGCCGCCGTTGCCGGTGAGGTGATTCCCGCGCCGCCGGAGAGCGGTGGCGAGATGGCTGCGCCGATTACAGCCACGCGACAGGAGACGTTCACGCTCGACATGAATCGCGTCCGTCAGATCGCGGCCGAGACGGCAATGGTAGTTGGAATCCTCGGCCAAGTAATGACCGAGGATGTTGAAGCCTCTTCGCCGTCAACAGCTGCGTCTGCACCGGTGACGGTGGCAGCAGTGAGCACTGCCGTGCCCGTCGCCCCCACCGGCATCGTCTTGGCGTGGGCCGTTGGACTTGATTTGAAATACCAACCAGTCCTTGCGCGACTGGTTGAGAAAACGACCTGGCCGCAAAAAGAATTCGAGCAGCTTGCTGGAAATTGCAGACTTATGCCGGTTGCCGCGCGCGACGCGATCAATGAATGGTCCGATGAACACCTCGGCGACTTTCTGCTCGAAGGTGAGGAGATAATTACTGTTCACACTGAACTGATTCCAAAGGAGACACGCTGACATGGCTGAAATCAAACGCCGAGAACGTGATGCAGTCCTGCAATCGTTGCAGGCCGGTTTGGTGCCACGCGTCGGGCTGCACCTCATTCAAGTTGGCCGCAAAGCGGAGGTTTCAGCCTTGCTAAAAGACTTGGAACGCGTCGAGCAAAAAGGTGCTGCATTTCGCGTCGTCGTCGGGCGCTTCGGCAGTGGCAAGAGTTTCTTTCTCAACCTCGTCCGCACGCTGGCGCTACAGAAGCGCATGGTAGTCGTGCAGGCCGACATGACGATGGAACGCCGACTCTGGGCTTCCGGCGGCGAGGCCCGCGCCCTCTACGCCGAATTGATGCGCAACCTCGCGATCAAATCCAAACCCGAAGGCAACGCGTTGAGAAATCTCTGCGAGGGTTGGATTTCCAACATCCAACACGCCGTCACCACCACCGGTGGAAAAGAGGAGGATGTTAAAACGCGCATCCTTACCGATCTGCACGAGTTGCAAGAGAACGTCGGCGGCTTCGAGTTCGCGCAAGTGTTGACGAAATACTACGAGGGTTACGCCTCCGGCAACGACGCGTTGCAAGCCGCGGCGATGCGCTGGATGCGCGCTGAGTTTTCCACCAAGACCGAGGCGCGTGAACAACTTGGTGTGCGCCGCATTATCGACGACGAGAATTTCTACGACAGCCTGAAGCTGCTCGCCGCCTTC